>JANLRK010000187.1:0-14318 GCA_031361585.1 Pirellula sp.
CGTCGTGCTAGGTATGTTTAAACATGCCGCTCGCCCTAGCGGCCCTAGCGGCAGTTCTTGAACTCGCTAGGGCCGCTTCTTGCCGCGACAGCTCCCAAGCAGACACAGAAAGTATGGGCCACGAATGAGTCTTGTAGGGCCACTTCTTTGCCAATGCTAGGACGAAGATTCGCAGGGACAAAAACATTCCCCAATTCTGCGGCGGATCGTTTCGTAGCGCTTGCAAGCTGCCTCTGCGGCGGCTACAGTCCCTTTGGTGGTCTTGAAAGAGGATATAGTTCACAAAGCGTAATGGCATGTTCTCTACCGCATTGTAACTATTTGTGTGCTCCCTTTCTAATTCTAGAGCGTGAAATCACTTATGAGAGGTTCTTGCTATGCGTGTCTATGAAATCCTTCAAACAAAAGGGAACAAGGTCTTTCAAATTTTGCCGAGCGCCACATTGGCACACGCAATCGAGAGATTAGTCCATCATAACTGCGGTTCTCTCATGGTCGCCGAAGCCGAAACGATCGTCGGCATCATCACAGAACGCGATATTTTGAAAGCTATCAATATCCATGCGCATCGTATTGATGGTCTCATGGTTTGCGACTTCATGACCCGGAAATTGATTACTGGCCATCCGAGCGACGAAGTCGGAGACGTCATGGGAATGATGACATCGCATCGCGTGCGACATCTTCCGATTTTCGACCAAGGTCGGTTAGTTGGAATGGTTTCCATTGGAGATGTGGTGAAGGCCCAGTTTGACTTGATGGCGGTTGAGAACCACTACCTGAAGGTCTACATACAAGGCTAAGCCTGGGCTGAGGAACGCGTCCTTCGGTTTGGATTGACTAAAAAGCGTTCTTCAGAATCTCAACCAGATCGGATTCCGTCGGTCGACGCGGATTCACATCCATCAGTCGTTTGATCTTAAACGCTTGCGCCGCAACCCAAGGTATTTGATCCCTATTTAGACCAAGATCCGTTAGTCGTGTTCGAATGAAAACCGAATGTTGAAGCTGGACAACAGAAGCGATCGCTGATTTTGCTGCGTCGATATTAGTTAGACCGCTCGTATCGACGCCTAACCAGCCAGCTACCTCGGCCATCGCATCAGCGCATGCGGGCAAATTGAATCGCATCACGTGCGGCAACAGCAATCCATTTCCCTCCCCATGACTGCAATGCGTCAATCCACCGATGGGATACTCAAGAGCGTGTACGAGAGCTACTCCGCTGTTGGAGAAGGCCATTCCAGCCAGCATTGCTGCCAATGCCATACCGTCTCGAGCTTCGGAATCGTTGGGGTTTTGAAAAGCCCGCACTAGAAACAGGCCGATCAATCGAATTGCTTCGCCTCCCATAAGCCGGGTTAACGAGTAACTGCCTTCGTAGGCTTTGGCTTGCGGATCGACGCCCGTCATCTGGCTAAAGTCCCGATTCGTCACCGCTTCGATCGCATGCACCAAAGCGTCAATTCCGCTATCGGCGGTTACTTTGGGCGGACAGGAATCTGTTAGTGCAGGATCGACAATCGCTACTGCAGGGCGAAGCCACCGACTGAGCGTGCTAACTTTGTTTTGCGCAATCGTATCGGTCAGAACCGCTGCATGCGAGACTTCGCTCCCTGTGCCTGCAGTCGTTGGCAATGCGATCATAGGCAAGATCAGTCCGGGAACCCGGTCAAAACCAAAATAATCTCTCGGAGTCCCACCGTGACGTAAAACCGTTGCCACAATCTTGCCAATATCCAAGTTGCTTCCGCCTCCGATCGCTATAACCGCATCGGCACCACAAGCTAGTCCTGCATTGATTGCGGCAACGGCGGTCTCGATGGGCGGTTCTGCTATGCAACCGTCGAATACATGGACGTGATTACAGGACTCCCTCAGTTGTTTCAGTAACTGTGAAACGAGAGGCAATTTCGCAATCGTCGTGTCCGTGACGACAAGTGGGATATCTACCTTGAGGCGTTTTAATTCATCCGACAACAACAAGGAGCAACCGCGGCCAAAGCGAATGTTAGCGGCGGTTGCAAATTGCCAAACGGTATTCATATTGTTCATCGTAGCATGGCCCCCAGGGCCGTGCGAATTTTGAGTTTTGCCATCGTTATTCGGTATCGATCACAATACTGGCCGAAAAAAGTATGACCGAACCGTCCTTACTGGTCGGGCAATCCGCTACTCGGTGTTTCCTTTGGCAGCGCTCCACCATAGATCGTGTGGCTCGCCAGCGAGAGGCAAATCCATTGAATCGATCTCGTTCCACAATCGCTTTGCCGTTTCTTCGACGGGCTCATCATCATAGTCATACCAGAGGCGGTCGATACCAATAGGTTCACGTTTAATAGGTGCAATTCGTTCCGGCGTCGGTTGCCGTCGCGGTTTTCGGACAATTCGCTCCACCCCTCGCGGTGATGGAAGCTCGATAGCTTCCATCACTGGCATCAATGGCTCTGCAGGAACGTTTGAGGCAGTGGGCATTTTTAGAGCCGATGGCAATGCAATCGGTGTCAAAGGCATGCGTTCGACGACTGGTGCTTCCACAACTTTAGGTACCATCGGCACAGGAGCAAGGAAGACAGGTTTCTCCACAATGACCTCGGGCACTCGACGTACAACCTTTTGAACAGGCACATCGTGGGGTTGGTAAATTCGGGCGTCACCAGTCTGACCTTGAGCAGGCAGTACTCGCACTTGAACGTCAATGTTATGGAAAATGCGCATGATATGTTCGTGGCATGTAAACATGATCACTTGATGGCCAAGGGACGCGAAGTCTCGCAAGACTTTTGCTGCATGTGTTGCTCGAATGGAATCAAAATTGACTAAGACGTCATCCAGTACCAGTGGCAGAGTGACACCACGTCGCGAATAAGCCGCCGCCAAGGACAAACGCAACGCGATGAAGACCGCTTCACGTGTACCGCGACTTAGCACCTCGAGCGGCAAACTCTGGTTCTTTTCATTGTCGATCCGCAACGCATTTTTTCCGAGCGGCGTCCATACGCGAACATACTTGCCGTCGGTCAACTGCTTAAGGAACGCAGAGGCTTCCCGTAAGGTTTCGGGTTGTCTTTCGGTTTCGTATACCTCGCACACTTTTTCCAGCATGCATGTGGTTGCGCCAAGCGTTCGCCAATGTTCAGCACAGGCAGCAAGTTGTTTTTCCAAACACGCCAATTCGAGCTTGACTTCGGCAAGACGACGGTCCGCGGCCAGGCTCTTCATTTCTTGCGCGGTCTCGCCTTGGCGTTGCAGCAATTGCGATACGCGTTCGTCTGCCTGTTGGCCTCGCTGACCAAGCGTTTCCCATCGCTTTTCCAACTCGCCGGCTGGCGCGTTCTCAAGCAATCGAGCAATCGACTCATAAGGAACATGCCCACCAATGATTGCGCTGATCCTTGAGTCCAGATCTGCAATTTCTTGCCTCAGTTTCAAGAACTGATGTTTGAGTGATAGCTGGTCTTCGAGTTGCTGTTGGTTTTCTACCCCCAGGTCGGCCAAGTGCGTTTGTCGGGCACGTATCCAACGATCCATCAATCGCTGTAGCGACTTTTGCTTCTTCGATAACTCTTCATCTTCAGTCCGCAACTGACGGCGAAGGGTGATGTACTGCTGGTGCTGCGCCAGCGTATTGGACAGTTCCTGAAGTTTGAGAAGCGGTCCATCCGTGACTCCATCCTTGGTTAGGTTGGTTGCTGCAGCCGCTCTCAATGCAACTTGTTCATCTCGGTTGCGCTGATCGCGCTGATCGCGTTTATCCCCACGGTCACGTAAATCGCGGCGATCCCGTTCCAAATTTTTGTTTGAATTACCTTGAGAATGATCACGCGACTGCTCGACTCGGTCCAGCAACGTACGTGCAGCGGGATCCTTGTACTCGTGATTGGAGTCGTCGACCGCCACTTTCAGTTGGAGCGATAGCGCTTCGATCCGCTGCAAGCCTGTTGACAGTTCCAACTTGCGTTGATCCAGTTCATCCTCATGCGCCTTCAAGCGGCGGCGAGTCTGTAGAAGCGACTCATAGCCCTCGGCCAATACGCGAATGCTCTTTGGGGAAAGCGAGTCGGCCAAACCTAGTTGACCAAGGGTCTTTTTCCATTGATTGCGAGCAGACTTGAGGCCATTGGCTGCATCCATGCCGTGCTGTCGAACTGTTTTGTACCGCTGCTTGGCTGCTTGCAAATTATGAAAAACGGGTAAAAAACTCTCGCACTGAGTTACATCGTGCTCTGCTTCGCGGATCCGCTGTTCCAATGAGCCTCCATGCTCTGGAAGCATCTTCATCAATTCCTCGCGTTCTGCCTCGGTCTTGCGGACTTGGACCGTGAGGGCTTCGAGCTGCGAGTCGCAGTCCTTCAAATCATCTTTAGATCCGTCCTCCAGTCGCTTCCAAAAATAATAAGTCCCAATCAAGACGGCTGTGCCTAACAAGAATAGCAAAAGACCAGTCGTTTGTTCTGTTCGTTCTGCCGAGTATTCTAGTGCTGCCTTATTTATTTTTTCGGCAGTGCTTAATGCAAACTGGGACACGGTCTTGGCTGGACCGGAATTCGTCCATTGCCAGTGCAAGAACTTGCCCAGTCCTAGCACCAACATGATGGATCCAAGGATAAACGGTGGTGCGAGCCGAAACACATGATCGACCGGCAAGCCCTCTTCGCTCTCCATGCTGACCGCGTCTTCTTCGATCTCTCTCTTGTGCAATACAAGCTTATCTAGGCGCTCCTCCAAGTTCTGGCTTTTCCGCAATGAGAGCAGAAGTTCGTTTGAGTTCTTGTGGGCCTTTTGCAGATCCTTTTCATTTCGAACCGCAAGGAAACCGTTGATCTCCGCTGCAAGCCGATCGGCTTCCTTTTTGTCGTTGAGCCCTTGCTCTTTGGCTTGCTTTAGCCGTACTTGATGAGTACGAACGTCGCGGGCGGGGCCTGCAAGTTGACTGATAGCTTGCCGTGACAAATCGGGCATGTTGGCCAAACGCTTGTCTTTGAGCAATGCTTCTTGATCGTGTTCGCTTAGTCCCAGTCGCTTGGCATCTTCTACGAGTTGCTCTTGTGTTTGTAGGTAGTCCGTTTCGAGACGCTGGATTTGCTTTTGAAGCGAAATGATCCAAGGCCCTTGTTCGCCCGCGGCCTCGATTTTCCCAGCAAGCGAGAGTATTCCCTTGCTCACAGGCATATCGCCAGCCCGCTGTCGAATCTGCTTGCGCTCTTCTTTTACCGTTTGGACTTGGCGGCGCTTGTCTTCGATCTGTTCTTGAATTTCTCGAAGTTTTTCGACTGCATTCTCCGGCAAATCCACACGGGCGTTTAGAGCCTTCAGTCGGTTTCGAATGTTGTCTCTCTGCACCCATGGCTCGCGTACTTGCAAGGCGGTCTCAACGGCTCTTGCCTCAAGCTCCCACTGCTCGCTTCGTTGACGCAGTTCCTCGATTTCGGTCTGCTGGTTCTTGCGGTGGGCAGCAAGCTCTCCCCATCGTCGCCCACGTGCTGTATGCTGCTCCAATTCGTCGCGTAGTTTTTCACGTTTAGCGAGCATGGTCGACATTTGCCCCACGTCTGCCGATGTCGAAACGATCTGACCTCGGGCTGTTTTGAGTTGACGCATTACGTCTACTAACGACACGCGATCCAGGCCGCTCGATAGCTTGTACAACTCGTCCGCTGCAGCCGTATCATCCAATGTGCTTAGCTCTTGCAACTCGCGCAGACCGATGGCAAAAACATTCGTAAAGATCGATTCGTCGACGCTACCGAGCAAAGAAGTAAGTCGATGTTGGCCTTGTGTTACACCATCGCTGCTAGTGACGGTCAACTGACCGACGATACTTGGGTCATTCAATGTCGCTCGTCGTGCGATTTCGTAGCCTCCACCGGGACCACTGACTCGCATCGCACCACCGGGCTTGCCCGGGAACACGGGGGGCAAATACCGTTGTCGCCGTTCCGCCGTGAATCCATATAGCATCGTCCGCAAGAACTGCATCAATGTCGTTTTGCCGGCTTCGTTGGGCCCGTAAAAGACCGTCATGCCATCGGGCAACGAATCGACGGAAAGTCCAGACCAAACACCAAAGCCATCTATCTGAATGTCGCGTACCTTCATGCTTTGGTACCTCCAAATTTTCTTGTGGATGCCAGCAGATCGATCTTGTGACCGCGAAGGAGATCAACCCCTAATAATGTAGCACGGTCGAGCATGCCAGTGACGGTGTTCGCGTCCTCGTTGACTAGCAACGATTGCCAAGCTGGGTTGCCCGGCGTCTCGCTTTCGACCAACGTCTTAAGATTGACGTTTTTGCCAAGACTCTTGCGGCTATCGGAACACGTTCGCAAAAAGTCGCCCAGGATTGTTTCTTCTTCTTGCCACTTCTTTGGGAATTCCTTGGGCGAAATGACTTCAATGTCAGTCGACCAAACCGAGCACGATCCATGTCCATACTCCCGTCTAAGCCACGACAGTATTTCTTCCAGCGCAGCCGGACCGACCTGCGAAGCGTTTTCCAAATCCATTTCGATCCGCCAGTTCACAATCAGATGCCGGGTGCCATTCTCCGATTGCAGTCGCGATACGCGCTTGGTCATCAGCTGGCGGACATCGCGACCGAGCGCTAGATCCTCGGTGTCCAATGTTTGAGTGACGTATCGAAAAACGTCGACATCCTGGGCAGTAATTTGTGCATCGTGGTTTCCGTCTACTTCAACGGTCCAATATCCATGCGAGCCATCTTCTGAAAAAGAACGGCCTTGAGGCGTTCCGCAGATACGCATGTGCGGAGCTTCACCATGCAGTGTTTGTCGCTGATGATTACCACCCAATGCCCAATAATCGATGCGTTGGCTAAGCAATGAATCGCGGTCGGCTATTCCGTGGGCCAACGCGATAACATAGGTATCGTCGGCCTCGAGTTGAAATTCCGCGGCGCGAATCGACTCGCGACCGTCGCTCGATCGTCCTAAGATCGTGGCCAACGCAAAACCGTTGCGACGATAGACGACTGGCTCAAGCTGGCGTTTTGAAAACAAATGAACGTTGCTCGGGAGTGCAACCGCGTCGGGCCAACGGTCTGGATCATCGATTTGGCCGCCCACCCAAAAGACCTGAATGTTGCGTTGTTGTAATTGTTCGAATTGCTCTAACAGAAAGGCTGGACCGGCTGCACCGCAGGAAACAGGGTTGAGCAAGTCGCCAGCGAGCAGCACGAAGTCCACATTTTCGACGACAGCAGTCTCGAAGATCGCTTCCGCCGCTTTCCACGGAGCGTCGACAAGCGTCTGCTTAAGGTGCTCAGGCAGATCGATCAGATCCTGCATCGGACGCTCAAGATGAAAATCTCCGGCGTGTATAAAGCGAATGGATTCCTTGCCCATGACCACCCTCCCTGTGGATTGGAATTGAACACTCTGCATCGTAGCAGAAGTGCGCCTCGATTCGCTCCGATGTCAGCAATGCTAGCGAACGGATGTTGAGTCGCGACAAGTGGGGAGTTTAGTGGAAATGGATAGTCTCTGCCAATGTCGATTAGGCGCCAGCAAAGCCAAAACCAAAAAAATTATGGAATTATCACCCCGTTTAACCCAGAGCCGCAGATCGGGCCTGTATTGTTGAAACCACTGTTTCAACCCAAATGTAGCTGCCCGTTGTTGCCTCCACTGGGTAGGGACTCATGGGGCCATCCATTTGTTTTGCCCACCAGTTTCACTCTTGCTACTATTGGCGACCGCAACAAGTCGCCATGCATATTAGCCTTTTCTCGATCGGTCATGACGGCTTGCATGGGGAGCGAAAATGATCACGACGACGAATGCCAATAATCGAATTCGAATAAATCCGAGCTTTGCAATGACGAACGAGATGACTCAGGCAACAAAGACCCAGAGTCGATTTCACTCAATGACGAAATGAATCAGCACAGAATTGCCTGAGGACTTACGTCAGGCTAGAAGAGGCGAAGTCATTTCAAACAACATCACACCAAACGAGTACATGTCTGCCTGAGACGAAGGCGGTTCATATCGGCACGTTTCAGGAGCCATGTAGTTGGGCGTTCCACTCATTCGACCTCCGACGCCGTCACTCTGAGAGACACGCTCCGCCAATCCGAAATCCGACAGTTTTGCAATGTCGCCATTCAGCAAAATGTTGCTGGGCTTTATATCGCCATGCACAATATCAAACTTCGCAGACTCTCGGAGCGCGGAAGCAATTTGCAATCCGATCTCAACAACTTCGCTATAAGCGAGGCTCGATGCGGCTATCCGATCGGAAAGAGTATCGCCGGGCACAAGTTCCATGGCTAGATATGGATTTTGCTTGTCCCGCGAAACGTAATAGATATGGACGAGGTTGGCGTGATTGACTCTGGCCTGGGCTCTGGCTTCCTAAAGAAGGCATTCAACTCGATCCGTTTCGCTTGAACAACGACTTCCGCTAGAGTATTTCCGAAGGACTTTGACCGCTACAAACCGCTGTAGAGATTCATCCATCGCGCGATAGACCGTGCCCATTCCGCCGCCACCCAAACGATTGATGATCGTAAAGTGGTCCAGAAATTTTCCGACTAACTCATCCTCAAGTTCGCAAGGCGATTCGGTTCCAACAACTGGTATCGTCATCGTCATCGAGGCGATATCGTCCAGTCCGTGGCGCAATCATTCGAGACATAACTGATGAGGGTGATAAAAAGCGGTGCGACGCTCCTGCGGAGATTTTTTTGGCTGCCATTGGACGTCCAAAAGAACGGGATGCCGAGTTGGAGCCTGCCTGCCCGAGGATGGATGGCCCCCGTAGCGCCCTGTAGCAGCCAAAGAATAGTGTTGGGATCAAAGTGTAGCTCGGTACTAAGTGCCGAGAAAAACGGCACGGAGTGCCGTGCTACAATTCATTGCTGCGGGGCGAGACCGCTACTGCAGCCATCTCTCCCCAGGTCTCGCTTTAGAAGGATCTTAGTCTCCAAAGTGTAATCGATGAGGTTGAAATTAAGGGGTCTGAACGCGGATTTAGGATTTCCGGTTTTTAGGGCGGTTAGGGCTTCGTTTGCGATGCTCGTTTCCAAATGAAGCCGTTTCCAGTTTGATTGCTCTTCCTTTCCTCTTCCTTCTAATGCTTTAATTTCCCGGTTCGCGCTCTGGATGTCGGCATCCGCGTTCCGGAATTCAACCTCCAAAAACTCCTTTCTGTCGATGAAAGCCTGTCCAGCCTGCTTCAATGCTAGATACTGATTCAATCTTGGTAAATACAATGCATCAATGTCTCGGTCGATGTCCCATTGAGAGCGGGATCTGGTCTGATAGTCATCTACTTCTTCGTCGTCGTAATAAGTCTCCTTTACACCACGACTATTATAGCGAGTTTTTTCGACACGTTTGCGGTGCGAACCTACCTTGACCCGTTCCGTCGTCCTCACAACGAAGCTTCGTCGATCGGGCTTGATCGGATTGTGGATTTCTGGATGGCAGTTCCAATGCAAAATCACCAATTCAATTTCTTGTTGAATCGCGACCTTTTTCTTCGAGCAATCGAATATCGCTTTTCGATGCCGCTTTGTTTCATTTCGAATTCCGGAAACGGATTGTTTTCGCTCTTGTGACGTAACGCGTAAGCGATCGGATACTTCCTTCGCCGCATTGGTCGCATCTTCGAGCGATCGGTTTTGTTGAGCCAATAGCCAATCGGCAAGAGCCGTTGCATGCAGGTATGCTTTCCGATAGCTAGTATCGAACGCAATCGCTACCTCCGTATCGGGCAATTTTAGCAAGGAAGCTTTTGCGGTCGACAGTTGTTCGCGTTCGATGGGGGATTGTGCGCGGTCTATCTCAAGCATGCCTGCAATGGAGCCAAGCATTGCAGCGCATGCAAGTCGACTGTCCTTTGACAGTTGGTCATTGAGTGCCGACTGGACCAAATTCGAAAATGACTCGGCAGCAATTTCTGATTCAGTAGCAATATCGCAGCTCAATTGAATGCGAAGCAATAGGCTTCGCTGATCGAGAGAAGGAGCCGGAAACAATTCGTGGGTCTTACGACTGAAATTTGCGACGGCTTCTAAATTGCCTCGCTTCAAATGGATTAGGGCCATCGAGCATGTCGCCAAATCACGACACGCTGGATCTCGCATAGCAGACTTTAATACCGCTTCGGATTTGTCCAAATCTACCGCAGCAGAACTCTCAAGTCGCTTGATCGCGATTTGCATTTGCGTATGCATCGACTCTGAATCTGCTGGCTGCGAAAACACCGGAACCTCGCCAGCAACCAACCAGACGAGAAAACACAATATTGCAAAAGCGAACACTTTCCTTTTGGAATTCCGAGAGTCCATGATCTGCCCGATTTTAGTCAACCTTGAACAACCACGCGAAAGCTGAAACGCCTTCCCGATAAAATGATATGCCCATTCGCCTTAAAGGCCCGACAATAAGAATAGAAAAGAATAGAACCGTTTCCAGTCGGCCTGCGGCTCAACCAAAAAGTTGGCAAAGCACATGCCTCAAGTGGCTAATCGATTTACAAAAAATCGCTTGAGAGCTACCAAAGACGGTTAGCGGAGCAACTTTCGCAGGCGAATGCATTCAGACTCGTAGTCAAGCAATTGGAAATTGGACGGGCGAATCAAATGTTTTGATTTAGGCTCGTTCGAGGCTACATGTTTGAACGCAAATCGTGAGATCGCCGCCAATCGCTCCAGCTGGTCTATCTGTTCTCCTGTTTGTTTCAAGTCTTTTCCGACACCTTGTTTAATACCATCCAGCACGTCTTTGATTTGATTCTCAATGGAAGCAATATCATTTTCCAACGCTTGCTTTTGAGCCTGCAATGCTGCTCGACGGTCAGCATCCTGCTTTTCCCAAAGCTGGAGCTTGGCAGGGTATTGCTGAAATGCACGTTGGTAATTGGACCAAGCTGTTGCTAGAAGATTGTAGTTCCGTTGAGCGACTTCATAGTGCTTTACTGCATCGTCAGTCGGCGGCACAAATTCCGCTGCCAGAGTTTTCGGATCGACTCGGTTGCTACCTTTTGGTGGGGATGGCGCGCGAGGAAGCGGGGCAGGGGCAACGGGCTGAACAGGCTTGCCAATTGTTTCTTTGTTCATCTCTTGAAGAGTAATGTTTCTTGCTTTAATCAGCTTCTTGCGTTTTTCCTCCAAGTCTCTTTTGCCACCCCCGGCGGACTTCAAATCACCTCGCAGCTTCAGCTGCTCCTGTTTTGTTTGCTCGAATTTGGCTTGTGTTGAACTGTTTTGCTCGTCTGCCTTATCCGTCCCCATGCTTTCGAATTTGCTAACCAGAGAGGATAATTCAGCTCCCCATTTGCTTGTTTCAGCAAGCTGTACTTCTAATTCTGTTTTTGCATTCCTGGAGTCGACTTTCGTCAGCAGTAGTTCTTTGGCTTTTTCTAAAGTTGATGATGGTACGCAAGAGGAAGCCTCGTCTGTCTTGAGCATTCCGACGACACCACCGATAAAGCCACAATTGGCTGTTTGTTCTCCAGTTGCCGAGTCGGCACCAAGCGACATGGTCACCAATCGTTTGAATTGTGGTTCGGCTTTCTCTTGTGCGCCTGCTTCTAGTAGTAGCCATAGTTTGAGCTTTTCATTACCGAGTTTGATCGAGTCAGGAATAGGCCCTAAGTTTTTCAAATGTGCTGTTAAAGTTTTCCAGGCTTGAGAGAACTGATGTTCACGAATTTGCACCAAGGCAAGAGTGTATGCTGCAATTGGTTTTGAATTCGATGCGGCAGGGATGGACTTGAAATGCTCCTCCGCTTCGTTCGCATGACCTGTGTTGCCGCTTTCGATGATGGCAATCAACGCATTGACGGCCGCAAGCTCTTCTCTGTCGCCGGCAAAGCAAAGGGGAAGGGCGTTGACCAGCGCCGAAAAAAATAGGCAAACGGCAATTGTTTTCGATATTTGCAGTGAGTTGATTTGGAGAAAATGCATTGGTGGGAATCCCGAAGTTAGTACTTTCGAACTACCGGTCGCTTTAGAAATAAGTGTCATGAATTTATCCATATGTCCTTGTGTCGGGGCAGTGCTACGGTTCGATCTTCATGCGACCTAACGTAGGTTTTGCCCCGAAATCACGGCCTACACAATCATGCCACAATGGCAAAGCTTGCTAGTAAAGACTGCCACCGTTTTCGGTGGTATACACAGTTCCGGTTGTCACCCAAATTCGGTAACTTGGTCCACCATTGAAGACGTCCGTTAAGTTCCGAGTGCCAGGTCCGAGTCGATAAACATTCATTGGCCCGTACGTTAGCCGAAGATTGTCTTGGTACTTGGGTCTCACGCTGTTGGATGATGGCGTCACGATGTAGACACTTCCGGTCCCATACGTACTCCATTTCCAATTGTTGCCGACGCGTTCGATCAATACAGCCGTTTCTTCGTCCACTCCTAGCCCACGCATATTGGACTTCGCGGCAAATGCCACTAGCCGACCCATCCGATCTCGCGAACCGAAATGCGTATCGGTTATAAAATTGTTCAGCGGGGCATTGCTTCCATTTGACAATGCAGCAAAAGGCAGCTGGCCCCCTTGATACATAATGTTGACACGAGGATCCAATGGAGCTTGAGTTGCAAAGCGACTTTTAACCGAATCCCAAGGCAACTCAATATATGCCGCTTGCCCCAAGATGGCCATGCCTGCGCTAGTACCGCCGATTGCAACATTGCTTGCGGCTGCATGGGCTAGCGCACCAAAGAGGGCTGTCCCCTCCCAAATCGATTGATAAAAAGACTGAGCCCCGCCACCGAACCAAATCGCATCGGCCCCATTTACGATCTTCGACATTCGGGGGTCATTTGCTTGCTCTCGGGTAGTGATGTTCAAAGATGTAACAGAGCGGCTCTTGCCATCTGCGTAGAAGTCGAAAACAAAGTTCACTAATTCTCGCTGTTCCACACCTTGTGAGATCAAGAGAATATCTTGGCCGTTACCACCTTCTTGAAAGAACCTCTTTCGGCCTTCCTGAAACGGAGCGGAATCGCCGCCGCCGGCAAGCAGGTACATCTTTTTGCCTTGCTGACGGTTGTCGACATGCCCGCCCTTTTGATAGAACCCATGAGTAATACTCACGTACGCCTCGGCAGTGTCGATGCCATCGGAGATCCTGTATTGAAATTCGATGGGATCAGGTTCTGCTTCCGAATCGACGGGCGCGGTCTTCCACCATATGTCGGTAATGTTGGGTTTGAAATCGATTGATCCGTTCGGGAAGACCGTTAGCGTTCCGTGAAGGGATGCATTGTTGAGCACGATGCTATTTCGACGTGCGTCGGTCACTGGGCTCCAGGTTTCACCATCCAAACTGACATGGGTTACGACAGGCTTCCGATATGGGTTGGAAGGCAGGTAGTCGTTCCAAAGTAAACCTGCGTTTTGGTTGAGCTTCAATGGTTGCGGAGTACCCGTGAAATCGGCCCCTGCATTGAACACAGAATAGTCGTCCGAATACGCATACGGGACGATGTTTACGGAAAAGACAAAGTCATTTAAATCGGAATCATTCCCTGCAACTTTGCGTTTTGCTAACGCTAAGTTCGAATCTTCGACTTTGTATTGAAGCAAGCCTTGTCGATAGAACGAGTCTCGACGTTGTGTGGATTGGAAGTGCTCATATCCGTCCGCATTTGCATCCCCAATCGAAAACCAGACGTTTGGCTTATTGGCGGTGGGTGAGTCACGCCATGCTTGCGTTGACTTGCCTTGGATTAGGTAGAATGCGATGTAAAAATCCCCGTAAACATCTAGGATCTTGTCCCCTTTGGAAAGGTTTCCAATCTCGCCCGTCGCAAATACAACATCGGAGTTTTTCGCGGCAAGTGCCGCGTTGGAATAGCCAGGATCACCTGGTCGAACATATTGCGGTTTTCCATCGGAGGTTAAAAGCGGTGTTCCAAATGGATCCGAGTCAACGCGTTTGGTGATGCGACCGTCGAGCCCGTCCACGAAGAAATAACCAAGTTCGTCGTTGTGAGGCGACTCTCGGTAGTCAGCAAAGAAATGGACAGGGGTGGTTCCCGTTGGAATAAGAAGCGTCGATAGGTCGCCAAGGTGTGCGAGCGGTGCAATCGCAAACAATTGTCGCGTTTCCAAAGACTCAAAGTGACAACCGCGAGTACCTTTTCGACGCCCTTGGCTCGCCAATTTCAATGCGGTAGGCCTGTTGCGTTTCCAACCAGCAAATACATTCGAGAGTCGATTCATAGCTCTGTCCCTTGTCATAGAAATTGCTTTAGGTGAGCGGCAGAGAGAAAAGTACCGTATTTGTAAATTTGAGCCTGAGGCGCTAGCCGATTTCTTGGGCATTGATCG
>JANLRK010000193.1:0-8433 GCA_031361585.1 Pirellula sp.
GACAACGTAATAGTCGAGACCTTGCATGCTACCACGCAGAGTCGCAGTGTGTGCGGATCTCACCAAATTGGAACGTCGATTTGGAGTTTTCGATGGGTCCAACAATTTGCGCCACACTTCGTGGCCAGTATGACGGTTCAAGGCGACAACCGTGGCCTTGGAACCTCCTGGGACGCAAATCAATGCGTCTCCATCCACAAGAGGATAATCGCAAAACCCCCAACCCTGTCTAGTGACGCCGTATTCTTTGCCGAAGTCTTTACTCCATAGCTGCCGGCCATCGTCGCACGAGAAACAGACGAGCAAACCATATGCAGTGACCGCGTATAACTTTCCGTCATGAACAGTAGGAGTCCGTTGGCTCAACCATCGCATAAGTCGATGGACTGCGACGTAGCCATCGGATGGCAGTCCAAGTCGCGAAAACCATTCCCGCTCACCCGTTTCAACGTTGAAAGCAACTACGTATTCAAACCCATCGAATACACTCAGCGTGAAAGCCTGATTGGCAACAACTGCCGGAGTTGCAATTCCAGCCCCTAATCCGTCTACTTGATACAGCATTGGCGGTCCACTATCTGGCCAAGTCTTTAGTAGGCCCGTTTCGGATGAAACATTATTGCGATTCGGTCCTCGCCATTGCGGCCAATCGTCTGCCTGAACTGGGTGTTCCAATACCAGGAAAAAAATAGTTGCTAGAAACGTGAATGGTGATCGCGCCATCATTTCATCGGATCCTGGTTTTCGTGAGCAAACACATCATTTCGGAACGGGGTTTTCTTCAATCGCGTACAGCGCATTGCGACAAGCAACATACAAAACGTTGTTCGCCACTACGGGAGTCGAGTAAATCGCCGTGATCATATTGATTTCTGAGATCGGCTTTCCTTTGGTAGGATCGATCATCGTATTGGGACTGTGCTGAAATACTGTCACATCACCGTCCTCATCGCCGATATAAACTTTGTCGTCCACCATTAAGGCCGAGCCCCAAGAGGATGCAAACTGATCATAACTCCAATAAACCTCGCCGGTTTTTGCATTGAGACAGTGGAAGAGGCCGGAAAAATCGGCGATATAGAGAACGTCATCTTTGATCACCGGAGTGCTGATCGAGCGATGAAATTCCTCTTCAAAGTCAATCGCACCGTCAGCATTGGCATCGAATGATGAGAACTGCCAAACTACTGCAGACGCAGGATTAGGTATCACGCGTTCCCCCTTGGACAGGTCGACGGCCCGTAACCGTCGGTGAGGCACGACCTTTCCATCAATGTCCACCACAAGTTCCGAGCTTACATCGCTGGCGTCTATTTTTTTCGCGGGGTCGATGCACCAAAGTCGCCCGTTACCTTCTCCGTGCTCCGGATCCTCTCCGATCGTAAAATAAACCAAGCCATCGTAGATGCATGCGAATGCAATTAGCGAATTGCGCGTGGCACCACCTCCGATCTTGTAAATCGAATCCTTTGGATTGCAATCAAATTTCCAAAGCATTTTCGAGTTGCCCTGGCCATCACCGTTTGGATCGAAGCTGTACAGCCAGCCGTCGCCGCCGGGAAAGAGCACTTGAGGCTGACCACCGAGCACTCCGTAACTGGCGGACGCCCACTGCGCATGCAGAATGTTTCGCCCTGGAGAATTGTCCCTCCATAGGACTTTACCGGTGTTTCGATCCATGGCAATGAAACTCGGGGCGTCCGGGGCGAGGACTGTTACATGCGATTCGTCAACTCCGTTCGATGTACAGACAAAAAGAATCCCATCTGCCATCAGGATCGAGCAGTTGCTCATATTGTGCGGTGACACTCCAAGTTCCTTTATCATGTCAAACCTCCAAACAATATCTGCCTCGTCCAAGTTCTCGTTCGCTTCTTCCCGAAATGGTCCGTCGTTTACCTTGTCGTGAAAACCTTCTGCATCGAGACAGACTATCTCACAACGATTTGTTGTAACCCAAAGACGATTGCCGTCGGCAACGGGCGTAGAAGGCATGCCTTGATTTGGCCAATCGTGAATTCGCCCAGTCGGCAACTTGGGACTGGAGTACTGCCAGAGGAACTTCCCACTCGCTTCATCGAAGCAGAGCATCACCCCAAGATCCACACTGTTGGGAAAGCGTTGGATATAACCATTTCCGTTGTTGGTGCCAATGAACACTTTTCCGTTCGCGACACAGGGATTGCCATAAGATTCCGAACCTAGTTTCACGGCCCATTTGATATTCTTTCCGCTCTTCACGTCCCAGGCAGTAGGAATGTTTTCGCCGGAAGGTGTGTTGTTTCGCTGCCGAGATCCACCCCACTGTGGCCAGTCTTTAGGGCCGACGTTGAGACTCGATCGATCTAGCAGATTTGCGGCGACTGCGTCGAATGGCGGGCCGAGCTGCGTGATGGCGACTTGTGGATCGACTCGCCGAAGCGTCTGGCGAGCGACAACTTGAACGGCGAGATCCTCATTGGTCAGAGTGGCGACGATAACTGGTATTGCTGCTTTCGCTACGGGACCAATTCTCCCGAGTGCGGCGAGCGCGCTATTCCTCTGGCTCGCATCACTGTTGCGAACGATTCCAATTAAAGCACCGATCATGATTTCGGAGTCGACACCGAAGCGACCCAGAGCAACGATGGCCGCATGAGCAACAATCGGATCCTGGTCGCGAATTGTGTCGAGCAGAGCAGGAATTGCGAGTTTCGCATTTGATACGTTCGCACCAAGAGCAAAAATTGCTGCTTGCCGCACGCCAGGATCACTATCTTTCAGCTTGGCTTGAATGTCATCGAGTACTCCTTCTTCCCCCAACAGTCGTACTAAGGCTAACACTGTAGCACGACGCACGGCAGGCTCTGGATCCCGCAGCGAATCTCGTATCGCCCGAGCCGCTTCCACGGGATGTTGTTCAAGAATAGCGACGGCACTAACGGCGATTCCTCGTAATGTTGCATTTGGACTACCAGCTGCTTTGAGAAGCACCGGGGCTGCGACCGGACCAATTTCTCCCAGAGCCCTTGCAGCCGCTGGTTGCAATTTCCACCACAACCCATCGTAAATGCAATCATTCAGTGCAACGCCGAGAACAGGAATAGCAGGAACTGCTTCTACTCCCAACGCACCAAGTCGATTAGCGGCAGCCACGGCCCACGCATCGCGTTGCTTGATCAAATCGATCAGCGAATTCAGCGGCAGCTCTGAGATAAACTCTTCGACGACTAATTTAGCCCGATCGTTGGCCTGCTCCGCCTGCTGGTCTTGTCCGTCTTTCTTGCAGATCACTGCTAGTTTGCGGTATGTTTTCTCCAGTTCTCTTGCAACGGTTAGATCACCGCGATTCTCAATGACCAGCTTCTCCAGGCTTGCAGCAGATGCCCGAACGGATGTAGCCGAATCTTCAGGCTGAGTACCAGCTACCTGTAAAACGGCTAAAACTCGGAAAGCTTGTCCAAGCATCCTTATGCTGCGTGGAAAACGAGTGAAATTGGAAATCGAGTTTTGAAGTAGCTTGTTCGCTCCGATCCAAACAACACAGTCCGATACATTGGGCATCATGTGCGTTTCCGACTTTATCGTCCCGGCCTCCCAATCGTCTAGCGACCCATGAAGCACATCGCCATTTTCTAACAGCTTTGCGGACAAATAGGCGCGAACGCAGAGGTCGGAACTGAGGCTGTTGCGAGTTCCGTCGCGGCCGAGCATCGGCCAGTCGTCTGCTAAAGCTAAGTCCACAAAAGCCGCACATATCCAAGCTACGGTCATTACTGCATCGCGGACTCGAACAATCCAGTGACGTTCCATAGTAGGATTCCAACTTTTTTAATTAGTGACAGGGACTGAAATAGGGGTAATCTTGACACTTCTCTTATCACCACCAAAATTCTACAAACGCTTGCTTTCTGGTAGCGGAAGCCGTCAAGGGCTTTCGAAGAACTCGCACCAGCCGCAAACCAAACGAAACGCTTGATGCGTTCCGCTACCGGTAGTCGAAAATGGTGGCGTTCGGCGAGAAGTGTCGAAATCTTGAAGTCGAGTTGAGGCTGCTTCTTTGGTTCGATGTCAATTGAGCGCGCTAGCCAAGCCGCGCCGCAGGAAATCGGCGCCTCAGGCTCACTAAGCTCCAAACTAGTTGAAGGAAGATCGGCTAGTTCTCCGTGTAAAGGTTCAATTGTTGAGTCACAATGAATTATTCTGACTATGGTTCACTCTTGCTAATCGCCTTAAATGATTCATCAAGCAATAGCGTAGGTTTGTGATCCGCCTCGCTTGACTCTTCCATCGCATAGAGCATATTGCGATTCGCGAAGTACAGAACATTGTTGGCGACGATAGGCGTGGTATAGGTCGCAGCTGGTAAAGAGCACTTGTTTATCAATTCACCATCCCAGATCCGATCGAGTTTCTTAAACTCAGGAGGATTGCTGTTATTCACCCGAGCGGACTTCATGGCAAATCGAGGGTCGGCAGAATGACGAAAAATTGCAACTTGGCCATCTTCATCAGCGATGTACACCTTGCCATCAACCAGGAGTGCTGTGCTCCAGCAAGCCGCAAAGAGATCGTAGGTCCAGTATACCTTTCCCGTCTTGGCGTTGAGGCAATGAAATAGGCCGCTTAAATCGGCTATGTAGAGAACGTCATCCTTGATCACCGGCGTGCTTAATGATCGATGAAATGTCTCCTCAAATCCAATCTCGCCATCGTTATCTTGGTCATAAGTGGCGTAGTGCCAAACGACCGCCGAATTCGGATTAATAATCGCGCGTTCACCCTGCTTAACATCGACGGCCTGCAATCGACGGACGGCGAGCACGTTTCCAGCCTGATCTACGGCCAGTTCGGGGCTGACATCCCCACCGTCGATTCGCTTGGTCGGATCAATGCACCACAGATGTCCCGGCCCCTCGCCATGTTCGGGATCATCGCTCACCGCAATATACACCAATCCGTCATAGATTGCCGGAAAGGCGATAATAGGATTCCGAGTGGCTCCGTTCAGCCTATATAACGATCTCTTAGGATTGGCATCAAATTTCCAAAGCAATTTTGATCCACCTTTCCCATCTCCCTTTGGATCAAAGCTATAGAGCCAACCGTCTCCTCCCGGGAAAATTACTTGCGGCTGACCATTAAAGACTCCATAACTTGGCGAGGCCCATTGCGCGTGCAGGATATTTTTCCCAGGGGAATTATCGGTCCAAACGACCTTGCCTGTTTCACGGTCCAAGGCAACGAAGCTCGGAGCGTCGGGCGCTGGAACACGAGCATGAGCATCATCGACACCGTTGGAGGTGCAGACAAAGAGTACGCCGTCGACTGAGAGCATTGAGCAGGTGGCCATGTTGTGCTGTTGTACGCCAAGCTCTGTCATCATGTCGAATTTCCAAACGACATCCGCTTCGCACTTATCGCTAGGTGCGATTCGCTTCTCAACATAGAGCAAAGAGTCTCGCCATTGCCGCAAACGAAAATCAGTTTTTTGGCCTTCAATCTCGATCGAAAACGACCACAGCCTGCCGGGCTGAACTGTGTGGATGGCGACTCGCTCGGGTAAATGAATATTCAACTTAGATAAGTTTACGCGAAGATCGTTGGCGACATCATTGGCTCCGAAACCGGGCAACATTAGGTCTTCGACCGTAAGCAACTTTTTTTCAGATTGGCCCTTCTCTGGAATGCCGAACACTCGGAGCAGAGTCCCGTCGCGAAGGGCATGCGCATAAATGGGAACATGAAACAACGAACTCCAAACGCCTTGCTCAAGACCATCGTCTTGCTCGTCGTAGAATCCTTTGGTATCAAGGCATACGACTTCTCCTCGATTCGATACGTACCACAATCGGTCCCCGTCCACGACGGGCGTTGAACAAACGCCTTGATTAGCCCAGTCATGCGAACTGCCCGTTGGCAGTTTCTCGTTTGAATGTTGCCATAGGAAATTGCCGGTTGATTCTTCGAAACAAAGCAGAACCCCTAAATCGAAAGTGGGTGGGTAACGGTCCAAATATCCCGCTCCATTGTTCGTACCCACAAAGACCTTGCCGTTGGCGACGACCGGATTGCCGTAGGTCTCGTTACCCAGCGGGACCGCCCATTTAATATTTTTTGAGCCCATTGGTTTTTGTCCGAGCTTTCGATTCGCTATGGGAAAACGCTCACCGATGTCCCAGCTAATCGGAATATTCTTGCCTGCAGGCGTATTGATTCGCGATCTGGAACCACCCCACTGCGGCCAATCGAATTGGCCAACCTTCAAGTTGAGCACGTCGCTCAGAATTGCCTCGGTTGGGTCCGGCGGAAGTCGAATGTCCAAGAGTTTGATGGTGTCAGAGTCGGCAGTCAGCAGGTTGTGGCCATCCTGGCTGAAAGCGAGCAGTGAGATATCTTTCGCATACCACGGAATCGTACGCTCTCTTTCTCGCGTGACTGTGTTCCAGGTGACTGCTCTAAATGAAGCAGGTCGACCGGTTTCTGTCGCTCTATTTCCGAAGATTGCGAAATGCTTTCCATCGGGACTATAGGACATTTTTGAAGGATAAATTTCGCTAGTGAGTTGCCTTATCAACTGTCTATTTTCAACGTCCCAAAACTCGACACCCGGGGCAGTGCAACCTGAAACAGCTAATTCATTTTTCATCGGATGAAAGCAAGGATGGCTTGTCACAAGACCCCTACTTGAACCGCCAATTGCTAGCAGTGGCTTGTCAGCGTCGGCAATCTTCCAAACCAAGACACTTCCATTATATTTTCCCTCGGCAGCTAGCCATTGTCCGTCATGACTAAAGACTGCATGATTTCTACCTTGAAGCGATTCTGTCTTTTGGAAAGTCCGCAGATCCCAAACAAATATTTCGCCATTCTCAGAAGCGTTGGAAGAATTTCCAGGAAGAGTAGCCGTTGCCAAATGAACATGGTCCGGACTAAAAGTGATCCTCGTTATGGGGAACCGATGCCCAGTTAGCGTGCAAATGATTATATGTTTTTGCACATCCCAAACTACGATCTGTGTCCAGTTGCCATACGCGAGCAGCGAACCATCGGAGTTCAAAGCCACGGGACTGACGGAATTCGATTCCGTCGAAAAAATATGTGTCCTACGCTTTTCAACAACATTCCATAACTCAATGTCGTTGAACTTGGCTTTATTCGACACGGTCGCCGCCATAATGCCATCGGAGCTAAACGCTTTGCATTGTTTGATATCCAACGAAAAAACTTCTGGATAGCACTTTCGTTTAAGCTCATTCCATTCGGTATCGCGCAAACCTGCTGGACAGTTATTAAGGCATTGGTCAGCTAATTCAACCTTGTCTGCGCGCCAGGCACCACGGGCGAGCTGCATGTAGGTGTCAAAGAGTTTTTCTTCTCCGGCGCGGAGTTTTGTTTCTCCCCCTCGCAGTTTTTCCTCTCCGTCTGCGATCAATTCATTCAATTGCAGTCTTCGTTGCTCTTGCTCCGCTACGCTCAGTCTTAGACTCTTGCTCTGTTCTTGCTCTGCCTTGAAATTGTTGAATTGTCGTGCCTCCATCATGGCATAGTACGATGATACCGCTGTGCCTCCTACCAAGCTCATAGCCGCCGTTGCCAACAACCCTGCCAATGCTGGGTTTCTAAGACACCATCGCCACGTTCGAGTCACACGGCTGACAGGACGTGCCGCAATTGGCTCGCCGTTTAGATATCGTCCCAGATCTTCGGCAAGTAGTTGCCCGGTGCCGTAACGCCGGTGAGGTTCTTTCTCTAGGCACTTCAAACAAATCGTCTCCAAGTCGCGGGGAATGGCTGCGTTAAGCGTGCGTGGCGATGCGGCTTCGGAGTCGATCACTTGTTCAATTGTCTTCAGGACCGAGTCCGCTCGGAATGGCGCGCGACCGGTGAGGCATTCATAAAGAACCGCACCCAATGAATACACGTCGCTGGTGGGGCCGATCAAGCTGCGATTGCCTTGCGCTTGCTCCGGTGGCATGTAGCTGGGTGTCCCCACGATTTGGCCGGTATGGGTAAGGTCGCTGCCACCTTCGACTCGCATCGCTAAGCCGAAATCAGTGATGCGAACCTGATCGTGACTGTCGACGTAGTCCATCGAGAAATAATGCCAGCCCTCGTGTTGACCCACTTCGTGAATCGAGACGATGTTCGGGTGTTGGAGACCGGCAGCGGCTTGTGCCTCGACCTGGAACCGCTGGAAATCTTGATCGCTGGCCTGTCGCCCAGAGAAAATCATCTTTACGGCTACTATGCGTCCTAGCGTGGTTTGCCGAGATTTGTAAACGACTCCCATCCCGCCCCGTGCGATTTCTTCTAACAGTTCATAGTTCCCGACGTAACTGAGCTGATGCCCCGGCCCCACGGACTGAGCGAGCGAGTCGCCAAAACCACGGATCGGTGCTGCTATCTGATTCATTCGGTCGTGCTGGCCAAAGAACTGACGCAGTTCATCCG
>JANLRK010000213.1:0-8293 GCA_031361585.1 Pirellula sp.
TTAACAGCAAGATTCAATCAATCAAAAGTGCTGCGCGAGGCTTCAGCAGCTTTGAAAACTACAGAACACGCATTCTCTTTTTCTGCGGAAAGCTAGACCTCTTTCCCAGCATTTCGACCCACTAAATTCCCCTAAGAACCAATAATCGTTGCAAAACGGCGCGAACTAATTCTCTACACTAATAACGCATTCTGATGCCAATTTGCGACACAGCACGGGATGTTTTTTTGCTTTTTCAATCCTCATATTATAGTGACTGCGTTTAGCTCGTTCAACGGCCAACAATTTGCCGTCGAGTTTCGGCGCGATTGCTGATTCAATTACGAGCACAGACGGAACGAAGTCAACTAGGAAGTATGTCGCAAAAACATGGAGCGCGTTGCAAAGTCGCAAAAAAGAGTGGCAAGTATGGCCGTAAAAATCGGTCCAATCGTTTCAATGACGACGCGAATCGATTTTCCTTCATGCAATCGATGGATTTGCTATGAAAAGACTGCTCCATGCACTAGTGGATCGTAAATTAAGCAAGGAACTTCCATTGCCTTCACCGTCAAGCATTTGTTGGTTTTTATGCTCTTTGTAAAAGACAGCCCTAGGGCACGTGTCCGATTCCGCTCCGATTGGTCTGTTAGCAAGCAGTTTCGCGGAACCAACGCAAGCGATCGTTACGAAAATGAAATTCGCGTGCTGAGTTTCTTAGAATCCAAGCGATGCCATTTTGTGCCAAGGTTGATTCAAGCCGATCCAAATTTGTTAGAGATCGTCATCACTCATTGCGGGGCCGCAGTTCAACATTTGAGCCCGAGGAAACTGGAAGAGATTTTTCTGTCGCTTGAGTCCTACGGGGTGAGGCACGAGGATCCGGCCATTCGGAATGTGACTTACCGAGCTTCGGATGGCAGTTTTTGCGTGATCGATTTCGAGCTCGCATCGATCGTCGACGAATCCAATGCTCCAGCGAAATTGTTTCATCGCATCGACAAACAATGCGGTGCTATCGATCGACTGCTAACCGCAAACCTCGGAGTTGGTTTACCGTAGCTTTCGCCCCTGGCCCGAATTTCGCACGGCCCAGGGGGCCATACGGGGGCCATGCTGTGAAGTATTTTCGGCAACGAAAATGTTGGGTAGTGGGGAGCTTGCCTCCCCTTCAACCAAGGTTTGGGGTACTAACTTCGCAGTCATTAGTACGGACGTGCTCGCAATCGACTAGACGGATCGTTTCGATTACGATTACGAGCACCATTGCATTGAGCACGAGCAAGTATAAAGCTCAAAAGCGAGTAGATCCCCGCTCCCTTAATGAACGCAAACACGGAACACATCGATGGACCGATCACTCACTGCCTGTGTTTCACCACAGGGGCGTTTATTTCTGCAAATGACTGACGACGAGCTTGTCAGGTCGATTGATCCAGCCGTGTCGCGGCAGTTGATCAACGCTTTCGATAAATCAGCTTCAAACGGCTTGACGATGCTTGCATCCACGCCATTTGAAAAAGGGCTAAATGCACCGCTTGAGTTTTGGCGTCGATTTGGAGAAAGCTATTTCCAAGCCCTTTGTCGGAACGCTTCGCAAGATTCGAAACAGTGGATAAGTCCACAGCCCCCTGCCACGGACGAGCTACAAGAACGCATCGACTCTTCACCCGCCATGCGAGGTATCGAGTACCTCAAGGTGCAATCGCTTACCAACATCTGGAAGGAACTGGACCAGCATACGCAAGATGCGGTCCAGAGTTCCGGCGACAAGGATCTGGCTCTTTACCTGCACCAACTAAATGAAGCTTGGAATCTCGTCGGGCGTGTGACCTTTCATTTGGCGGAGAACAAGAGGAATCCAGAATCTCCATTCGCTTTCTTGGCCACCTATACCGATGGTCGGTCGAATACGGGAACGATTCGACATGTCCCGTTGGCTGATGCGCTCAAGCAATCGATCGCGGATCGAGATACGGAACGACTCAACCTCTTGCTCGAACCTGTCCAGCGGGCATCTGAAAAAAGCGACCTCATCCGAAATTTGCTTGAGTCCCGCGATTTGTTTTCGCCGCAAGCCTGGTCGATTCACCAAGCCTTTCAGTTCTTGTCATCTGTGCCGCTGATGGAACAGTCCGGTATCATCGTTCGAGTTCCAAATTGGTGGAACGCATCTCGCCCTCCCAGACCGAGCATCCAAGTGCGGATAGGCGATAAAAAACACTCCGGAATCGGTATGGCGGAAGTATTGGATTTCAATGTCCAAATCGCGTTTCAAGGTGAGCCGCTCACACAGGACGAGCTTAAGCAATTGATGGCCGCCCGCGAAGGCATGACTTTGCTGCGTGGACAGTGGATACAAGTCGATGAAAAGCGGCTCGACTCTGCGTTGAAGCAGTGGGAGTTGCTCCGCAGCCAGCATGCCTCAGGGATTGGATTCCTAGAAGGATTGCGATTGCTATCGGGGGTCTCAATCGGCGACTCGATTGTCGATGACGAAGTCCGACAATGGTCCCATGTCGAAGCCGGCGATTGGCTGCATGAAATTCTGGACACACTGCGCGATCCAAGTGGGGCGGTCCAAATCGATCCCCAACGGGGCTTGAACGCTGTACTTCGAAAGTACCAGGCGGACGGCGTTCGATGGCTCTGGTTCACCACGCAGCTGGGGCTCGGAGCTTGTTTGGCTGACGACATGGGTTTGGGAAAGACCATCCAGGTTATCTCCCTACTCTTGCAACACAAACTGAACCCTGGAGTCCCGTCTAGCGCTTCGCTAACCAAGTCGTTTAGCAAGCAATCTAAAAACGATAAAAATAGTTCTCCATCGTTGCCCAGTCTGTTGATCGCACCAACATCCCTGCTCGACAACTGGCAGCGAGAAATTGAACGCTTTGCTCCCGGATTAAAAATGTTTGTTGCCCATCGTTCGCACCATGAGGCCGCAACTCTAAAACGCATCTCGCAAAATCCGACGCAGGAGTTGGCTGAGTATGATTTGGTCGCAACGACGTATGGGTTGGCGCGGCGCGACGCATGGTTGGCAGACGTTCCGTGGCGGTTGTTGGTCTTAGATGAAGCGCAGGCGATCAAGAACGCCGGCTCATCTCAGACGAAAGCCATAAAGAAGCTCAAAGCCAATGGCCGAATCGTATTGACCGGAACGCCGGTTGAAAACCATTTGGGCGACCTTTGGAGTTTATTTGATTTCTGTTCGCCAGGGCTACTTGGTTCGGCAACTCAGTTCAAAAAGTTTCTCAATCGCGATGACTCACGTGGAATTGCTGCGCTTCGCAAATTGGTCCGTCCGTACATTATGAGACGGCTCAAGACCGATCCGGCGATCGCACCTGATCTACCGGATAAGACCGAAATGCGCGTCGATTGCGGGCTCTCCGCCAAACAAACGGCCCTCTATCAAAAAATTGTTCTTGAACTGGAGAATACCCTCGAATTAGCCACCGGGATCCAGCGCCGCGGACTAATTCTGGGCTTGATGATGCAGCTCAAACAATTGTGCAATCATCCCTCTCTTTATCTCAAGCAAGCCGATTTCCTGGACCAGGACTCCGGAAAATACGCAGAGCTGCAGGCCATTTGCGAAACGATCATTGAGAAGCAAGAAAAAGTATTGGTGTTCACGCAATTTCAATCCATGTGCCAGCCATTGCACGCCTTTTTGGAAAGGTCGTTTGGTCGCCCTGGTTTGGTTTTGACCGGCAAAACGCCCGCAGGTTCGCGCGGCAAAATGGTGGCCGAGTTTCAGGAGGAAGCGGGACCTCCGTTCTTTGTCATTTCGGTCAAAGCCGGTGGAACTGGACTGAACTTGACGCAAGCAAGCCATGTGGTTCACTTTGACCGTTGGTGGAATCCCGCTGTGGAGGACCAAGCGACCGATCGGGCATTTCGAATAGGACAAAAAAGAAACGTTCTCGTTCACAAATTCGTTTGCCGCGGTACGCTAGAAGAAAAGATTGATAAAATGATTCGAGACAAGAAAGCCATCAGTCAAGAACTGTTCAGCGAAGAGGGTGAAGTTAACCTGACTGAGATGAGCAATGAACAGCTCATGCAATTCGTTGCGCTGGATATTAATAAGGCCTCTTCCTAAAGTCCAAGATAAAGGGAAATGATCATGGGATGGAGTCGAGGATGGGCGCCCTATGTGCCTGTTGCAAAGCGAAGAGCTCAGGCCGCAAAAGAGCTCGCAAAACTGGACAAGAATTCGAAAGGCAAGCTTCGTAATCCAGTGCATATTGCCACCAGAAAGATGGCCGTCAC
Organism: Pirellula sp.; assembly: GCA_031361585.1. Lineage (GTDB taxonomy): Bacteria > Planctomycetota > Planctomycetia > Pirellulales > Pirellulaceae > JBKCUI01. The sequence goes on from JANLRK010000213.1 coordinate 4,261, forward strand.
CTTTTGGGGAGAAGCCTGGTGCAACAATCTGGAGAATTATAGTGACTATTCCAATCGACTCCCCAGGGGTAGAACGTATGCGAGGAATGGATCGATTCTCGATCTGCAAATCGAAAAGGGTTTCGTCACAGCAATGGTGAGCGGTTCGAGCATATACCACATCAAGATCGACATTACGACAATACCTTCGAACCAATGGAAGCGCATCCAATCCGAATGTGCAAAGTCCGTCCATTCGATCATGGACTTGTTGCGTGGCAAACTGAGCGATTCCGTTTTGGAAAGTTTAACGGCTCCTAAGGTCGGAATGTTTCCGCAACCCAATGAAATCCGCCTTCGCTGCAGTTGCCCCGATTCAGCGTCTCTGTGCAAACATCTAGCAGCTGTCATGTATGGAATTGGGAACCGATTGGATACTTGCCCGGAGCTCCTGTTTTTGCTGCGCGGCGTTGACAAGAGCGAGCTTGTTTCAGAAGTTGTCACGAGTTCCCAGTTAAACGATTCCTTAACCAGCACCAAATCCTCTAAGAGCAAGAACTCGGCCATTGCGGACGAAGATCTGGGCTCAATTTTCGGAATCGATCTCATTTCGCCGTCGGCAGCGGTGGATTCTGCCGTCAAAAAGAAACCGTCCAAGAAACCAATCCAGAAAAAGCTTGATGCCGTGAAGCCTGTTACAAAAAAGTCCATTTCAAAAAAGCTCGTTACAAAAAAGCTCGTTACAAAATTCGTCGATAAGAACAAGTTGGTAACGGCGAAAGTTTCCAAAGCGAAACCAACCAAAATAGAATCGGTTTCGCGTTTGACGCATGAAGGAAAGACTAAACCGATTCTGTCCAAGCGACCGGGTCTACCCGAGTCGCTTCGAATCGCAATGGAAAAACTTGAGCGACCGAAAAAAAAGTCCGACGAAGACCCAAACGATTGACGACTCTCGCGGACTTAGGTTCCAAATCTGGGCAAACTTCGATCGGCAGGCTGAAATCAACCCGTAGCATGGCCCCCTGGGCCGTGTGCAGCATGGCCCAGAGGGACATGCTGCGTAACAAACCTCTCGCCGTTCCCACCCAAGTTTTAAAGTGAAAAAGGACAAACACATGGTTGTAGACAGTGCCCCGTAGCACCGGGCTCCACAGCAGGGCTCCACAGGGCTCCACAGGGCGCTCCACAGGGCGCTCCACAGGGCCATCCATCTTAGTATTGAATCGGATTGCGGATTGCAGTTTTTGGTAGACTTTGCAAAGCATGTCAGCAACAAGTTCACTTCGAATTCACTTAGGTACCGGGAGGCTCGTATGGCTAGGCAGAATCGTCGCGATATTTTCGATCCAAATGAGGTTGGATCTTACCACGCCGTGCAGAGAACCGTTCGCCGCGCGTGGCTTTGTGGATTGGACCCAGTCTCCGGTAATTCCTTCGAGCATCGCCGGACTTGGATTCAAAATCGACTCCAAGAACTTGCCGTCATATTTGGTATCGATTGCCTATCCTTTGCGGTAAGAGAGTTCCAGAGTGCGACGATCCTCCAGATGCCACTTTCGTAGTAGTTGAGCGGCTTGGTCGCTGGGAGTGGAACCTCGCGACCCGATGATAATCCAGATCAGAGCATCAATGGATTGGGGGTCTGCTGCAATTGGCAAGATCATCGCAAGGATCTTTTCGCCTGCATGTTTATGAAGACGCGAAGTCTTTTCCTCAGCTTGAGCCATTGCCACTTCACGAAGTGCATGGCTTTCAATCGATTGAAGCTCCTTCTCAAATTCTGCTTGAATCATCCTTTGAGATGCTTGGGTCTCAGTCATAATGGACCGGATCTCCGGCGGAAAGACCGGAATCTTCGATTCCTGGGCAATAAGCGAGCCAGCCGACAGGAAAGCAATAAATCCAATACAAACATGGTAGTGGTTCGTAAACATTCTTCCTCCAATTTGCAATGTGCATGAAGTATCCGGAATCGAAAGCGACCAAAGCATTCGAAGTCAGTGTAGTGGGTAACTAGTACACAAGCAAGCTTTGTTTGTCAAAATTTCGATTTCACCGCATTCAATGGGCTGGGAGTCGGTGACATGTGCGAGTCGGTGACATGTGCCAGGCACGCGACAAAGCCTTCCTCACAAAGATTCTCGCGCAGATTGCCAATTCATGCCTGGCACCTATCAAATGGGAAAACCGCCATTTTCAATGCTAGCATTGCATCTAAACTACCCGGCTTATCTTGAGAGCGATGCGTGAGATCTGGTAGAAAGTCTTTGGAAAAGTGCGCAAGCGGTGCGTGCAGCTGCAGATAGGATTCGCGGACATCTGACTACGATGCGTCGTTTCAATTCAAAACAACATCATTCCGAGTCAAGTCTCGGCAGCGTGCTGTTTTGGGTTTGTGCTCTCCTGTATTGCACCACGGGGCTAGGCTGCCGCAGTTTTGTTCAAGCGAAATCCAATTCGCAACTTGTTCAAGCTAGGCAGTTGTCGTTACGTGGCGCAGACGCATTGCAACGTTCACGCCAGCAAGATGCCGAGATGCTCTTCTCGGAAGCTTTGCGCAATTCACCTTTGGACGAGCGCGCTCATTGGGGTTACGCGACGACGCTTTGGCAACGGGGTGACAGGCAGCGCGCTATCGAGCACATGCGCGAAGCCGTTCGGCTATCTGGGCGAAACCCCGAGTATGCAGTTCGACTCGGCGAAATGAATCTCGATGTAGGGGATCGGAGTGCGGCTAGAGAATATGCACTCGGGGTTTTGTCAGCGAATCGAAGCAATGCTGAAGCTTGGGCTCTGCTTGGTGACACCCACCATTCCGAACGCGATTGGCCTACTGCACTGGAATGTTACAATCGTGCTCTATTGTATCGGAGCGACTATCCTCGCGTACAACTTGTTGTCGCTGAGATCTATCGCAATACGGGGAGACCGCAACGTACATTAGCGGCGTTAGATCGAATGGTGGACCTACATGCTTCCGCCAGTACGGATCCGGAATCGCTACTAATCCGCGGCATGGCTCTAGCTGACTTGGACCGCGTTGCAGAAGCCGCCGTGGCGCTTGCCATGGCTTCCGAGCGGATGCCGAGCGACCGAATCGACAAACAAATACAACTGGTCCAAGCACAGCATCGTATCGGAGAACTTGTTCCGGCTCGGATGACACTGGGACGATTGATTGCGGCCAAGTCCAACAACCCTGAAGTAGAACGGTTGCAATCGATGTTGGACATGTCGTTTTCTCAACTTTCCAATCCTTCCTCGTATGGTCGCAATGGAGGCATGCTGGCAAACCAAGAGAAAAACCCGCAAAACTCTTTACAAAATACGACGTCCAATTCTGCAGCTCCAAACACGACGTTGATTGCATCCCCTATGCTTAACAGTGATTCAGCGAGCCGGCTTCGCCGTTAGATAGGAATTAGCATGGCAACAATGGTAACGGTATGATGGGTTTCAATGAGCGATTTCAATGGAGTTGCGTTGCAGTTTACCGTCGCACCCGGCAGGCCCGGCAGGTGCGACCTACCGTAAGTCGCACCTGTCGGGTGCGACTTCCATTGAACACTATTTCCAAACGATCGATCCGATCCACAATTTGGATTGCGTACTTTCTTGTCGCCTGCCAGCCAACTTTCATTGTGCATTTTACCTATGCTCAAGATCCTGCAGCCGCGAACGTACTTGCTGGAACGTCGATCCTAGACATGCAAGGAGACATAGCATCGGCATTAGTGGACGGGGTGGATCGTTTCCTGATAAAGGAATTAGACCAATCTATTCAAAAGCGAATTTCGCAATGGCCCAAACCGAGCGAGTTGCAAATGAAAGCTGCCGAAAAGGATTCGTATGCGGCAGCGACCCGAATGCTTCGCGAGGAGTTGCGGCAGCGAATTGGCCTAGTCGATTTGCGAGTCAACTGCAAAGCCTTAACGATCCAATCTGTCGCTCCACCGATCGACGGCGACCACCAATGGGTTGCTATGAACGAATCATGCAAGATCTATTCTATTCGGTGGCCGGTCTTTGAAGGCGTCGAGGCAACGGGACT
>JANLRK010000215.1:0-2476 GCA_031361585.1 Pirellula sp.
GTTGGTAAAAGAAGGCAGCGAAGGGCTCAAGCCCGGCTCCGACATTGGAACGGGTAAAGCAAAATCGAAGCAGGAAGTATGGCTGTCTCAGATCATTGCACGTCTGAACGAGTTGTTCATAACCGACGGGCTGACGGAAAAAGACATGATCAATTATGCGATGACAATCAGAGACAAAGTCAGTGAGAACGAGCGGGTGATGCATCAGGTCGCAAACAATTCACCTGAGCAAGCGTTGCTCGGTGACTTTGCCGGAGCGGTCGACGAAGCCGTGATGGGTAGCAGCGAAGCCCATCAAAACCAAATGACGCAGTACCTCAACAACCCGGAGTTGCAAATAAAGTTCCACCGACTAATTTTAGATATGCTGCTCGCAAAGGGCGCGTAAGTTTTGCTCCAGCTTTGCATGGACTTGAATAGCTAGTTCCCGCTTTGGTCGAGGTTCAAAAACTGGAACAGTGAGATGACGATTGACGACCGTATCTGCGAGTTGATGGCTGAATTGTCAGGGGTTTTGAACTCGCTCATTCCTCCGGTGCGTCCGCAACTCCGACCGTCGGCAGGCTCAGATCAGATAAGGCAAGCGGAAGACAAATTGGGCCTTTGCTTCCCTGAGGAATTGAGGGCATTGTTAACTTGTCACGATGGCCAACTTTCCTATACCGCGCGAGACTACGCGGATCCAATTATCCCATCACTCCGGCAGCCAACAGGATTACATTCGTATTACTGGCTTGCAGGAATTGACGAAATTGTCGAGAACACCCTTCATCTTCGAGCTGAATTTGCAGAATGCTGGAAGGATGAGGAGTTCACGGTTATTGGTCCTACTCGAAACCATGGCAGGTTTGTCGTTTTTACCGTTACTGAAAATGCCGATTGGTTAGTTCTTGATATGGATCCCGATTCCGATGGCAAGGTTGGCCAGGTTGTCATGCAGTGCACTCAACCATGCGAGCTGATTGTGATTGCTGATGGCGTTGCTTCGTTCCTTCAATTGTTGCTAGACGGATACAAATCAGGTCGGTTCAAATTCGAATCCGACCAACATTTTGTAATGTATGGAGAGGTCTAGCGGAATTACCTGGCATAACAAACAATTGCACGCGAGTTGCGGGTCGCGCGTTTCAACAAGGTAATGTCACTCGGCCGCAACCGCGTGAATTTAGTTGTTCCCGCTGTCAAACGCGAACATGCCGCGAATGCTTTGCACTTAAACTTATGCTTGTTCTTGTTCGTACTCGTACTCAGCGCAGCGGTACTCGTACTCCTACTCGATAAACGAGGTTCGGGACGCATCGAGTACGAGTACGAGTACCGCCCCTGACGGGCTGAGTACGAGTACGAAACTGCGTGATGCCAAACTGGTCTGCAGGTTCGACAGACCGATGAAACTAGCGATCGGCAAAACTTAGTTGCGGCTTCGATTGGATACCGGCTATACTCTAAGCGGTGTTGCCGGGTTCAAAAAACATCGGGAACAAAATGATGGACCAAAGTCCTCAAGAGTCCCAGCTTTCAATGGATGCCCAATCCCTTCGGACTTGGTCATCGTCAACGTTCGTCCTGATGGAATCATATGTCAATCTACTACGTCGAGACGACAATCCCAAGCTTCTACCATGAGGTTCGAACCGAGCCGTCAATGGTTGCACGCCGAGATTGGACTCGCCGATGGTTCGATTCCGCAATTGCATCTGACCGAATCGTCTCCAGCGTTGCCGTCTTAGATGAACTTCGCCGAGGTGATTTTCCGGGACGCGGTGATGCGGTGTCGATGCTGGACGACGTGGAAATGCTTGAATTGGAAGACCCCGTCTTTGAGATTGTCGAGGCTTATTTGGCGCATAAATTGATGCCTGCTGATCCTTTCGGTGACGCTCTGCATTTGGCTCTCGCGTCCTATCACCGCTGCGATTTTCTAGTAACTTGGAATTGCCAGCACTTGGCGAACGCGAATAAATTTGGGCAAATTCGGCGGATCAATGGTATACTTGGACTGTTTGTTCCCGATCTCGTTACTCCACTGGAATTGCTAGGAGAGAATGCTGGTCTATGACAACACCACCTATTCTTGAAGAAGTCCGACGTGTACGCCATGAAATCTCCGCTGAAATCGGCCATGATCCCAAACGAATTCGGGAGTACTATGCTGCACTACAATCTTCCGTTAGATCGCGGACTGTGAACTTAGCAGATCAAGGAGTAGCCGGACGAACAAAGCATTGCATCGAAGTCGCCGACCAGGCGCTTCCTGATGGTAGCTCAACCCCGGCGACTCGATGAATGCCATCGTTATCGGCCACGTCGATGGAGACGATGTGGCCTGCGAATCGAGCCTGCGAAGGTATTAACCTTGTCCCGCAATGCAAATCGATGGAGCTTGACTTATCTCGGTTTTCGTTTTGCGATAGCCAAATGGGGAATATTTCTCCGTACTCTACCTGTCTCTGCGATGGGATAATCGCAGCTATTG
>JANLRK010000223.1:0-2510 GCA_031361585.1 Pirellula sp.
TTTGGGTTTGCAAAGTCCGCTTCGGGCAACAAACAACTCGTCGTAGTAACTGGTGATCCCCTCGGCTACCCAAAGTTCATGGAAGTATTGTTCGTTGTTATAGTCGTACTGCTTGAGTACTTTGGGCCGAAGACGTCGCACATTCCATGCGTGAAAGAACTCGTGTGAAACTAGACCGAGCCAGTCTGCGTACTTGGTGCGCTGACGTTGAGACCAACGACCTGTCATGAGGACGCAACTGTTGTCATGTTCAAGCCCGCCACCTGTCTCCGTCGCTAAGTTTAGGAACCAATATTCTTTGTAGGGTGTCTCCTGCCAAAACGCTTGTTCTATCTCAACAATTTTCTTAACATCATTCGCCGCCGAGACCGTATCCCAGAAGGACTCGCCACCTAACGTGGCCAGATGGTGTTTGGCTCCTCCAGCTTCAAAGGTCTGGATATCAATCGCTCCCAGTAAAATAGGGCTGTCGACCAACTCATCGAAACTAGCGGCGCGGCGTGTCCACGGATTGCGCGCATCGACTGCCGCCAGACTGGTCGCCACTTTGGGCCAGTTTGGCAAAGCATCAATGTGGACAACATGTGGGCTGGCCAACATGTCGGAGCGAGTTAAGAAAGTGGCTGCACCGGTTAAGAACGCAAAATCTCTTTCTACCCAATTCGTGCGGACACTCATCTCGTGACAGTACAACGTATAGCGCAATGCAACTTCATCGGCGCCCATGCAGTCGACCAACCAATGATTCTTGTCTTTCTTTTCGACGTTTAAGATTGCGCTGGTTTTCCCGTTTGCCGCGGTAACCTGTTCGACTTGACGCGCGTATTCTCGAACGAGATAGCTGCCCGGTGTCCAAACCGGCATCATGAATTCGATCTCCGATTTCCCATCGGTCGGGACCGATACCTCGATGTCAACTCGGTGCGTTTCCGCCTGCCGAAAAGAAAGTCGATACTGAACGGTCGAAGGATCCTTTTCACCAGCCGTTGCAAGGGCCATTCCAGTTCCACCTACAAAATCCATGCCAACGATCCAAACCAACGTTAATAAAATAATTTCCATTCGAGGGAGCATTGTACAGGGATCCGAATACGTTCAAGAGTGGGTATCGAAGTCGTGATCGGGACAGGTGGAAACGCCGTGAATCACGCCGTGAAACAATTCGAGCAGTGCCGGGTCACTCTCGGCAAGAGTGACCTACGGACCCATTCTAGTCGGAGATTTGTCGATCGCCACTTGTCACGGAGAATGTTGTCGAGCTGAGCAAGACTGCCTCTATGCACAACCCTGGACCGAAGGCCAAAAGAACGCAGTGATTTGCATGGAGTTGTTGTTGGGATAGTCGTTCCAAAATGAACAAAACGGTGGGCGAGGACATGTTTCCATGACTTGCGAGAACGGCCTGCGACCCCGCCAGCAATTGTGGCGACAAGCCTAATGCCTGGCCGGCTGCTTGAATGATACGAGGGCCGCCCGGATGAATGGCCCAAGCATCGATATCCGAAATACTGAGAGATTGACTTTCGAGCCATACTCGCAATTCTTCCTCCAGGTTCGCTTCGATGATGCTAGGAACCTGCGGATCGAGCGTCATTTTAAACCCATGGTCGCCAATCGTCCAACTCATCAAACCCGTGGTCTTCGGAATCCATTTCGAAAGAGTGGCAACGACTGACCATTGCGATTGTATTGGAGCGCACTTGTTTGCAGCGAGTTCTTGAGAATCAACGCCTTTGTTGCGAGCGCCTATGACAAGTCCCGCCGCCCCGTCGGCAAACAGCGCATTGGCTACTAACTGTTGAGCATCGTCCGTGTATTGCTGATGTAGGCTACACAACTCGACGGCTCCGAGCAGTACGACCGCAGACGGTGTCGCATCTACGATGGCCTTGGCAACGCGAATTCCATTCAGCGCACCATGACAACCCATGAATCCAATATGCGTGCGCTGGATGTTGGAATCCAGTCCCAGCGATTCGATTACGGCGATATCGACCCCCGGCGCAAAGAAGCCGGTGCAGGATACGGTCACTAAGTGTGTGATGCTGGATGCCGCGATGCCCGAGTTCTCGATGGCGGTCGCGCAAGCTCTTTGCAACATTGGTCCGGCGTGTTGGGAAAAGACCTTCATCCGGTCTGCCGTTGTTGGTCCATTAGGATGAGACGCGGACGCCGGTTGGTAAAAATTCTGACGCTTTGTGCTTAGCGATCCCTCGGGCCGGGGGCCCAAGCTACTTTCTAACTCGGGCCGAGTGTTTGGTAGCATCGCTCCCTGGGCCGTGTGATGTAGCATGGCCCCCTGGGCCGTGTGAGTCTCGGGGCCAAGCAAAACGCTGCCACGCCGTACTACGCCCGATTTGCGATAGAGCGCAGGCAACGCGTCTTTCCATCTCTCAGAAAGATTCAATTGCTGAGCAACGATCGCCGCATCGCTCTGAGCAATCGAATACTCGGGGACCGCGGTACCCAAACCAAGTATTTTGGCGAGGGTCACTCCTTGGACCACAGGC
>JANLRK010000241.1:0-5733 GCA_031361585.1 Pirellula sp.
CGAAAGTGATTCTTGCTTTGGAAGCTACGTCTGGGAAGAAGCACGCCACTTTAATAGGCGAGAGCTCATTCGTGCGGATATGAAAGCGGATCGTCGGATACTTGTTGCAAGTACGGCGAAGGCGACTTTACAATGTAGGTCATCGACAAACTCGTTCTCGCGAAGAATTCACTCATAGGTATCGCACGCACTGCGTTTCTTAAATTGCGAATAATTGTCATGAACAAGCCTTTTCTAACCTTGCTTGCATTTTGCTTCGGTGCAGCCATTACCTACGTCGATTCCCGCCCGAATTGGGACGATGCAGGAATAAGTGCGTTAGCGATCCTGGCGACATGTGGAGTGCTTTCATTTTTATCACCCAGCCGATGGTGGATCTGGACAATCGCGGTGGGATTGTGGATTCCTATAATTGGAATCGCTCGAACACAAAATTTCGCTTCGATCTTGGCACTAGTCCTCAAATAAGCGAAAGCTGTTAACTTCGTGGGGGACCTCAGGCGCGCAGCGCCAACCCGGCCAGCAACGCTGGCTGCTTTTTTCGAATTGATTTTGTTGCATTGTTCTGTATTTCATTGGCTAAGTGTCTGCGGTTGCTTTTTGCGTCACTCGTACTTGTGCAACGCTCTTTTTGTTAGTCCGTTTCCGAGCCAACAGCCTCGGTCAAGGCTTGAGAACTTTACAGAGGCGAAAGAAGGCCGGTGAGTAGTCGTTCCAGTTCAGTAAACGATGAATCGTTTGTCTTGCATGTCGAATGATTTGGCAAGGAATTTGGATGATCGCAGTTTGGAATGTTCTGAATTCCATCGTCATCAAGCGTTTCTTTTCTGCACGGTGTTCAGCCTCATGCTCTTCCTCAACCGGAATCAGCAGCGCTTTCCATGCCTTCAAATTCCATGCTACGCTTGTCATTAGCATGTACGCCCAGTTGCTATGGAGGTTATCCACTGGCGCACATAGCGAACGAACACCGCCGGAGAGTTGAGCGATTAGATTCTCTTGATCGCATCGATCGTTGCATCCAAAAACGATGTCGTCCGGAGGTACACTCGACACTTCGTTGGTGATGTAGAAAAAGTAGCGGATATCGTCAAGCAATCGTGTTTCGCCTTGTTCCTTTGAGATGTTCTTGCGAACGACCACCATGCGATATGATTTATTGCACGCAGTCGGGCGATATTCGAACTCGGCTACTTCTTCATGGAGAAGTTCCATATGGACATACCCTCGTTGCCGAATGATCTCGCGTTTGAACTTTTTGGGCTTTGCTCGAGTCTGGTCTGTTACCCGAGACGGCAACGCTCGGGTCAGTTTCTTCCATGCTGTTTCTGGCAATCCATCAGCAATTTGCTTGAGATTGTCTCGGGCTTCATAACCAAACTGGAACTTGACTCTCAACGTATCCCATCCATCAAGATATTCCGTTTGACTGAACTTGCAGTCCCCCCGCATGCGGACACTTTTAAAACCACCGGACAGGCACGTTAGGATCGCGTTGTTGAGGTAAGCCGCTGCGTTGTGAGCACTATGAACTGAACCGCTTCGATTTACGATACCCAGTACTTCTTTTGTGTTCGCCAAACTGATCAACAAAGGATGATAGCCCCATGATCCTTTGTATGTGATGTCCATATCTTGCTTACACTCGCCGGTCGTGGCAACAAGTACACCATCGACATCGATGATTGCTTGCTCGAAGAATGACGCCTCTTGTTGCTTCCATACGTTGATACGAGCTTCGTTTATGGCCGTCATAAGCGAGTCGATATCTTGCTGTGAAAATCGCCGACAAAAGTCACCAGCAGTCGTTGGATCAGGAATTGAATCAGCACCGACCGCATCGAGGAAAGCAGAGTCATTGCGAAGCAACTCCAAGTGTTCCAGCCGAGTTCCATTGCACAGCACATTCATTGCCATAGCCAAAACGTGGTCGGATTCATGGTAGGGCGCATGCCACTTCAAGAGTTGCACATGCTCATTGATCTTGTCGACCAAGCCGACGTGCTTGGCCAACTTAAGCATTGCAGAAACGCCTGCATAATTGATTGCTTGAGCGCGCTCAGCCAGCTCATATTTTACGTTGTTGGATCCGATAACTGGATTGGGATCGGAAAGTTCACGAAACCATCGATTGGTCCTCGCATCGGCCAATCTTTTTAGAATTTTCTTCTTGCGTGCAGCGATGCGTTTTGCGAAACTCGTCTTCACCTGAAATCCTCCGTGCTAGCGATAAAACGTTTGTGTCGTTACTACGTTTAACCGCAAAAACACCTGGAGGTTTCAGGCTTTTTCAAAACAAGTTGTAAAATCCATAAGCAGGGTTCGCTTGGTTGAGGGCTAGTAGTTAATCAAACACGACGCACATGTTAGGCGAGCGGAAACATTGTCTATACCGGGAGGGAGAGGCTCCTGCCGACCAAAGCCAAGCTCGGCTCCCAACCTTGCTGATTCATTCTTAAACCATCCGTAGTTGTTTGTTCGATGGTCGATTGTCGATCAAATGGATTGGACAACGAACGACCCGAGTGTATTAAGACAAGTCGCCTGCTTCGAACAAGCGACTAGCACGACGCGCAAGCTAGTTGAACCGGCTCGACATGAGAGTCGCAGGGCATTCGCAAAAGTCACTTAGATTCGACGACACTCGGCACGCGATGTGCTTCGTATGTTTTGGTTGTCAGCTAACCTGCTATAGAAAAAATGCTCTATGGTTTCGAGTGTCTAAAGACAAGTGCGAGGAGATAGAGAAAATGCCCAAGTGGAGCGCGAAAGACAAACGTCAGTATGAACACATCAAAGATAGCTCGTTAGAGGGAGGGAAAAGCGAAGAGACCGCCGAGGAGATCGCAGCCAGGACCGTGAACAAGCGTCGTCGACAAGAAGGTCGTACGCCGAACAAAACAACGCAAGGGACCGGGAACCCTAACCTATCGCTCGAAGAACGTTCGGTGGAAGAACTGCGTAACATGGCTTCGGAATTGAAGATTACTGGTCGAAGCAAGATGAAAAAATTGCAACTTGTTCAAGCTATTGCGCAAAAGCACTAACGCCTGAATTCCCATAAGCAACAAAATTTTGATTGTTCAAGCGCCCCCGTTTTAATGCTTACATCGTTATTAGTTCCGTCGATACCCACCGGTCTGTCTTAACTATGTGCGAGTAGCTGACATTCAATTTTCACCGATTCTTCAGAAAGAGAGACATAATAATGCCGACCATCAAGACGCTCAAAGGTGCCGAAATCCATGTAAAGGACTGGGGCGTAGGCCGACCGGTGGTCTTGATTCACGGTTGGCCATTGTCGGTTGACAGTTGGGACGATGTCGCATTGCAACTTGCGAACGAAGGTTTTCGAACAATTGCCTACGACCGTCGTGGCTTCGGCAGATCCAGCCAGCCTTGGGATGGATACAATTACGACACGCTTGCCGATGATCTCGCGGACATCATATCGACGCTTCATCTATCGGATGTCACCCTTGTAGGGTTTTCAATGGGGGGCGGTGAAGTTGCACGATACTTAAGCCGTCATGGTAAGAGCAAGGTTCGTTCCGTCGCGCTGATTTCGTCCGTCGTTCCTTTCATGTTGAAAAACGACACGAACCCCCATGGGGTTCCACAAGAAGGCTTCGATCAAATGCTTGAAGGTCTGGTCGAAGACCGCGCGCATTTCCTGACGACGTTCTTCAAAGACTTTTACGGCGTGGGGGTTTTGTCACGACCGGTCAGCGATGAATGGTTAGCTTGGACACACTCGATGGCCATGCAAGCAAGTCTGAAAGCCACACTGGATTGCGTTAATGCCTTTGCAACAACGGACTTTCGTCCGGATCTCAAATCGTTCGATCTTCCAACGTTGATCGTACATGGCACGCTCGACAAGACCGTTCCTATCGACGCAACGGCCCGTCCAGCGGCCAAGGCAATTCGGGGTTCCCAACTCATCGAGTACGAAGGGGCGCCCCACGGAATCTTCGCTACGCATCGAGCCCAACTTATTGCTGATCTTCTCAAATTTTGCCGATACCAATAATGCTGGCATATGCATGATTGGGCCAAAAAAACGAGACGATCCGAAAGATGGGTTCGATCCAATGAACTTCTTGTCGTACTGATGAATTCGGCGGCTTCATGCGGCTTAGACTATCAATCGAACTACGCCGCGTTAGATAGGCAAACGAATTGAGTCTCGTTTACGCGAGAGAATTGAACAACTCGCTAGTTGGTTCCATCGCTATTTTACCGTTTCGTTCGTGTCGAAACTTGCTCAGCGCTTTATAGATCTCGGTGCGAGATAGGTTCAGGCCTCCCAAGGGGCTGTGGTCGACAAGCGAATGAGCTGGTGAAAATGACATCGTTTCTACTAAGTCATGTCGAGCCGGATTGTTCGTGCTCTGAATTGGGATTTGGATAGTTGCGAGCTTGATAAACGGACTGTTCGCTGCCGTCCATTCAACTGCTGCGTCCTCGATTGGAGTTGTTGCCTCATTGGCAAAGTACTGGACGAAGAAATCAAAGGATGCAGTTTGATTCCGCAAATGGTTCGAAGTATTCCTGGTCAAATAGTCATCTGTCAATGGATTGGGTAGTTGGCTCTTGAACTCCGATGTCGGCACAACGCTGTACTTGACCGCTCTTTCACCAAACGCATACGGCGTGGTACTCCAATATTGAATGTCCAACAGGCTGGTATCGAACTTCCTACCCGCTCTGAGTGCTGCGAGTGCAGAACCATGGCCACTTAGCATAAACTTGAGTAACATGACGAGCGGGTGCCACTTGACCGCGTAGTAGATTGCGTCTCTGAATAGCTTGACGGTTCCAAGTGGCATAGTTGGGCTACTCATCAGCACAAAATCCTGCGATTGCTTTTCGTCTTGATTGACTCGATCACCTTGGACACCCAATAGCTTGATCGCAAAGCCCCGAAAGTCCTTTTGTTTGTCTGACTTGATGGAGGCGCTGGAATTGGATAAACGTATCAACGCTGCATAGCTCTTGGGCTCTCGAAAAATGCCAACTTTAAGTTCGCTCGGAATACCTTCGTGCACAACGAATTGAGCTTTCAAGAGTCCATGGCTTTTCGCGTGCGCACCACGTCGGGTATCACCTGCCGCATGGCTTTTCTCCATGGATTCTCGCAAAATCCCAATCATCTCACGAGTCATTTCGGTATCGGTCGCGGATTGGAGCATTGGATACTTCTTTTGGTGTTGTTGACATTGGTTCATGAAATATCTGCGAGCGCATTTTCGGATTGTATCGGTACATCGGCGTCTGGCGGTAGTTCCACGTCTGTCGGACGGGGAGCTGCTGCGGGCTCGTCCTCAATGTCATGAAGGAGTTCGAGTACATTGCGCTCAATAGACGTGCATATCCGACGCATCAGTCCGACAGCAAGCAGCCTGCGCCAACGTCCACAGTGGTCATGCACCAACTTGTGGAAAGCGGCCGATTGCTGGATCGAGCTGTGACCACATTTGGATGGGAAGCCTTCAAACGATTCGAGTCCGCATTTGAAACCGCTTTATTATTCGCCCTGGGACCCGCGAGATCATTACTTTTTCGAAAGAGATGTGATAAATTGAGCGACGAAGACGTTACCAATCGGTATCGACCAGTAACTTTCACCTGAATAGGAGATTCGCCATGAGCGAGAAGGACATTCAAAAGGACGACCTCGTTGGCAAGACCCAGGCGATCCGGGATCACGACCACGACATGATTCACGAT
>JANLRK010000242.1:0-4378 GCA_031361585.1 Pirellula sp.
CGTTCCGAATAGCCTGATCTTCGACTCAATTCAACTTGAGACATGCCGATGCGATTTCGCTGGTCGCGAAAAATCTCTCCGTTTACCCTATATGGTCGTGCTTTTGAATTGATAACATGCCTCGTCGAGTGTCGTTGGTAGGCGAATCTTGGTCAACTAATATTAATTCGGATCTTAAAAAATTCAGAAACAAAAAAGGAAATAAGCTTCCTGCTAATCGACCATCCGTGAATCCCCCCTTTCGTCGCTCCATAGTTGATTGAGAGGCTTGCTGATAGGCCGATCCTACAGTCGACGGCAGGTCCACAGTTGATGAACTAGCCTCGAATCCAGCCGAATCTAGGAAGCTATCAGCTTGACATAACTTTGTGGAAATCGCAGAAGCTTGTCGGAGGAAAGCGGACGTTGGCACAAGCGATGGGATTCGCTTCGAATCCGATACCGAAGCCAGATACCAGACGGACCATCTTTGTGATTATCGAATCCTTCAAATACTCGATATTGTACTTGGCGAGCGACTGAGTTTTTGGCCAACGCCGAGCGGACTTATGAATGTGAACGGCCTGATGCTCCCCAGTTGTCGCGATTGAATTGCTCCGAATTCCCTCGTGGAATCTCGGTTGCGGGTGTGCTTTTCACCGTCTGTAGTCAAGAAGTCCGTCCATCGCGAGATGAGGTTCCCAGCAACGTGACTCATGATCACGGCGATTGAGTTCGTATTCTCATCAAGAGCGAGATGCAACTTGTCATCAGGAATCTGTTCAACCGCTCGATCTGCGAGCCGCTTGTTAGCTCGAAACGCGTCGATGATTGCCGCACCAAAAGCGAACTCAGATGTAGTGGACATGAATTACCGATATCACCGCACAGAACGAATACCAATCAAACTAACAGCAGCCAAACCGCCACCGCGCTTCCCGCTCCAGTCTATTCGATAAATCCATCCTCCAGCAAGCAGCCAGCGCCGTAGCCCACAGTGGTAGGTCTACCTTGTGGAAAGCGGCTGGATCCTGGCTACAGCTACGTCCACATGTAGGTGGGAATCTGGGGGCGATGAAGTAGGAGGCTTGTTCGCAAGATATGCCACAAGCCTATTCGCACAGGACACTTCTTACCGTCGTCGGTTCCAATAATAGCCGCCACCCCCGCCGAACAGAAGAACCAACACGATGATCAATATGATTAGTTCAGTGTTGCCCATTTTTTTCCCCTTTGTTTGTTTACCCGCTTCAGTCTTTGCAATTCAGTCTAACCGCTTCAGTCTATCCCATTCATCAGTCATAAAGCAAGCAGCCAGCGCATGCGTCAACAGTGTTTGGGCCAATTGTTGACCGGCGATCAGTAGTCGAGGTCTGCGCCGAAATCGGGAGCTTTCCCGTTTGTCACCGATTCCGTCCAAGAGGCCAGTTGCTCGTCTCCCATTTCCCAGAACGCACGGCAACGATTGAAGTATTCCAAGACAACCTCCGTCTCACCTTTTCCCAAAAGCTCTTTAGCCAGTCGCATGTTTGGGCCAAACGAGTTCATCTGAGGCGACCCTTTTGAATCGGCAGAGTCGAGCAGACGTTTTTTCGCTTCCGCGAGATCGCCCTTGGCGAGCGCGATTCTACCAAGCACTTGATTTGAGTCTTGAATCGCGTTGCCATAGTTCCAGTCGTTCGTTCGTGTCCGCGCCATTTCCAACAATTCATTGGCAAGCTTCCGGGCTTCATCCGTCTTTCCCTCCTTCAGAGCATTTTTCGATGCACGGTTGAGGGCATAAAATCGCTCGACTTCATTCGTTACCACATTTAGATCACCTTTAGCGATCTTCATCTGGCGTTTCCGCTCTTCGCGTGAATCGGAGTTACCAACTCGTTTGACATTAACACCTTCTGCTCCCGCTCGGTCAGAAAGGAGCGTGAAATTCAAAGTAGAGACGCCAACGGGGGCATTTTTTAAGCTTATTCTCTGGACCATAAATTCGATGGTGTCGCCTTCCCGAAAATTGCTGTGTGCTAGCGGGTCGCTCACGATTACATCGAAATCGTTCCATTTTACCAAGTATGCGATGAACCTGTGCCCGCGTTGTTCAACGGAGAATACCTTAAGCACGGGCGCTTCCGCCGTATCGAAAGTGCTTTGCGTTCCTTTCGATAAGTTAGGTGTTTGGCTATATGCGTGTGACATACCGAGCATGGTGGTACTAGCCACCACGATAGCCCCAAAGGTTGTTAATGCGAGACGGATCATTACTGACCTTTCATTTGAGATGCGACAAAAAAATAGTATGCCGACGTCGACAATTTGTTTTGAATCGTTCGGCATAGCGTGAAGGTTCATGGTTGAACAATCAATCATTTTCTAGATACTCTTCGCTTCCGCTCGGAAATATGCCGAACGACATGCCTGACAAACTTAGCTTGGCTTGATCCATCGCTGTCCTAAACCGGTGACATCGCGAGACACTTCCCCGCGACTAGCAACTTCAGTTTAGCTGATCCTACAAGGGTAGAGCAACTTACTTGCTCTCATGCCTATAAGAGATGTTCCATGCGTATGGAATTGGTCGTACTGATCTTGCTGCGACGACGGTCAGAAATGGCCGCCCTTATTGGATCTAGAAACGGTGCTATTCAGCTTTCAGGCGTTTCAGTTTTTCGTTGTAGGTATTTTTGATACCTACCTGTTCGTATGCATCACCATCAATGCTAATCTTGAATTTATAAGTCCTGCCAATCATGGACTTCGTGTTTGATGCCGCGAACTTTATCGTCTCCTCGTAAGTATCGCCTTCAAGCGTGTAGGTTCCGCCATGATGATAAATAATATCGCCAGTTTCAGGATTGGACTCAGTTATAACCCAGTGTTTTAGCCCAAAAAATTTCATTCGAGCACCCGGTTTAAGTTGGCCCCGTTCATCAATCGCGCTTGGTGCGGCCCACGCGCCAAGTAGGGACTCATGAGAAATCTTCTGCGAGACTTTTGTGGATGGCGTTTTAACCACCGTTGGGTCAGCACGCTTAGAACCTCGCGCCAACTCCGATGAAAGGTATACCTGGCGCGAAGAACATTTTCAAAAGACTATGCTTTTGCCAAAGGCCTACTTCGCCTTCACGTCATAGCAAAGCAGCAGCCCTTGATCGCGGATTTAGAGTTTGCCGTTCGCAATAATTGAATGAGCCCAAGCTGGCACGTTGGTCCGATTCGCGCGCGGTCCAAGGTCTTGCAGGCGGCCCTGGCAGCTTAGCTTTGTCTTTAGGCGACACAAAGCCCGTTCCCCCCGCAGCCTCGTGAGCGGTTCCCGTTCGGGGTGAGCGGTTTCCGTTCATTTGAAACCGCCGCCACGTTGGCGGGCGGGTTGGCGCAACCTGATGAAACCCTTGGTTGCAGGCCAGCTTATAGCGATCCAAAAAGGACGGCGTCGGTACGGCACAAGAATTGCAAATTTGGCGAAAAGCACAATAACAATGAAGACCATTGGCCCCCGACTGGCGCTGAAGTATTGGAGCGAAAGTGAATCAATCAACCACGAAGCACTTGATTATCGTACTGTACGCCCTGGCCGGCCAACTCCAACAGTGCCGCAGTCGTGGTCCCGAAGCTCCGGGTCTGTTGTCGGAGCTTGCCCGCGCGACGCTGTTGACGCACGCAGGCCACCACGGTGGACTTGTGGACATCCAACCCCGCACGACGTGTGAATGACTTCCACGATTCAACCTCCTCGCGACTCGTCTCCGGAAGACATCGAGAAGATGTTAGTCACTTTATACACCTGCCCCTTCTTGTCGTAGGTGGTCCACTCGCCAATCTGCTCGTTGTTCTCGAAGTGTCCAGATCGCATCTTCGTTCCGTCCAGTCTGAACCACTCCCAGTAATAGCCGCCGCCCCCGCCGAATAGAAGTACCAACACGATGATCAAAATGATTAGTTCAGTGCTCATTTTTTTCCCCCTTCGTTTATTTACCCGCTTCAGTCTTTGCAATTCAGTCTAACCGCTTCAGTCTATCCCATGCATCAGTCATACAGCAAGCAGCCAGCGCATGCGTCAACCGTGTTTGGGCCAACTCGTGGAAGTTTGTCGACATTGAAAATGCACCAACCTGTGGAAAAGCGGTCGATGGCTGGATCGAGGTATGACCACATTTGGATGGGAAGCCTTCAAACGATTCGAGTCCGCATCTGAAACCGCTTTGTTATTCGCCCTGGGACCCGCGAGATCATCACCTTTTCGAAAGAGATGTGATAAATTGAGCGTCGAAGACGTTACCAATCGGTATCGACCAGTAACTTTCACCTGAATAGGAGATTCGCCATGAGCGAGAAGGACATTCAAAAGGACGACCTCGTTGGCAAGACCCAGGCGATCCGGGATCACGACCACGACATGATTCACGAT
>JANLRK010000262.1:0-6673 GCA_031361585.1 Pirellula sp.
GATTCGCGGGCCTGATCTATTTACCTCAGTATATGGCGCGACGCTGGAATGGAGCAGTTACAGCGTCGCCAATGGATTCTCCGAGTGCACCTCTCTCTTGGTACGTCTTCTGGCCATGCATGTTCGCAGCCTTCAATTTGATCGAACCAAGCATTTACGTTTGGATTGACCGGGGATTTTCTGTGCTAGGCCAATACGTTGGTGCCACAGTATACGGCTTAGTCGCAGCTCAAATCGCATTCTTCGCTGTCGTTGCATCGTTTTCGGGTAGGCCACTTAAGATTGTATTCCCGATGTCTGTTGCGTTGCTTTGGACCTTGACCGCGGTATTCTTTTTTGGATGCTATCTAGCGCCTGGACCGATTGATACCAACTTGGGGGAGAGTGTCGCTGCTGCGATTCTAATAGTGACATTGCTTCTTACTGTCGCGACTGTACTTCTCGAACTGACCAAGTCCTTGGCAATGATTCGATGGTACAACATAAATAAAGTAAGTGAGCAAAACACTAGTGGGAAAAAGCACAATCAACTGAGCATTCGTTATTTGATAGCAGCAACGGTACTGGTCGCGGCATCTTGCTTGGCGGTTAAGAATTCAAATGGCGCGTTCCGTGTTTTGACGGACTTCGATTTTCTTGTTGGGGCTCTGATGGTTTTGGTTGGCTCAGTTCCGGTAGTCTGGCTACTGATTCTTATTGCTGGATGGATCCTTTCACCTTTGCCCTGGAGAAAACGTTGGAAGTCGTTGGTCTTGATTGCCTTGGGAATGGCGATTTTTCCTTTCGTCGTTCACCGAATGGCTCAGTTCTTGTTTGCCACACGAAGCCCTGCTTGGCGCTCGATTCAAATGGATGAGATGCTTCAATTGTATTTTTTTATTGGCGGATTTATGACGTCCATGTCGATGGTTTTATTGCACGCCCGGACGCATGGGTTTCGAATTGAGTATCGAGCACCGCGGGACGTCGCGTCAAACGAAGATCGATAGAGCCGAGGGGACGACGGTAGCAGACATTGGACAATTTCCCTTCATCTCCCCATCTAAATTCATTCGGTCCTGCACGTCGGACAGGATCGAAAACGAGCTTACCTGATGGAATTCCATGCATTGCAGATCCACGTGCGAACCGTCGAAGACTTTTCGAAACAGACTTAGCATCTGCCAGCGCGAAGTTCGCCGAATGACCGCGACGTCGATTTTACCATCGCCGATTTCCGCGTGAGGCGCGAGCTTCATGCCGGCGCCAGTGAACTTGGTGTTGCACGCCATGACAAACAAAAAATCGTCCGTTATGGTCTTGTCGTCAAGAACTAGCGTGGCGGTTCGAACCTTTGGTCCCAAAATGTGCCAAAGGGCAGCGACTGTATATCGTGTCGTTCCGAGAAATCGCATTTTTTCGGCCGTACTGTTGATGTCCGAAACCGCACCCCAACCGACGATATTGATGCAATGAACGATCCGATCCTGAAACGACACGCGAATCACGTCGAGCGGTTGAGTCTGCCCGCCGACTATTCGCCTAGCCGCTTCGAGGTGACAGCCGCATTGAAGGTGCTGAGCAAGAGCGTTGCCGGTTCCGGCCGGGATAATTCCAATTGGTACCAATTCAGATTCGCACCGTTGCATTAGACCGTCCGCGACTTCATGGATCGTACCATCGCCGCCGACGATGCACACTCCGTCGACGGCTGTTAGGTCAAGCGTTCTTGCTATTTCCGTTGCATGTCCAACTCGCTCGGTCATTCGAACATCCAGTACGCACCCAGCGTCATCAAAGATGTGTCGAACCTGGTCAAGCATACGGATTCCATTTCGCTTTCCACCAAGCGGGTTGACAACAACAGCCAATCGTCGAACATTCATCCATTCATCTCCAACGGCTACGCGGTTTCGATGTTTGCGACATCCTGCAACCCTAACTCCTCGATGCTAATCTCTCGCATCTTGTACTTCTGGATTTTGCCCGTTACCGTAATCGGAAAACTATCGACAAACTTCCAATAGTGCGGCACTTTGAAATATGCTAGATTCGCTTTGCAAAATGCCTTGAACTCGTCGGGAGATGCTGATTTCCCTTCGCGAAGCCGTACCCAAGCCATCACTTCTTCCCCAAACTTGCGGTCGGGAACGCCTATGATCTGAACGTCTTGAACCGCAGGGTGCTGATAGAGCAACTCCTCTATCTCGCGTGGATATACATTTTCGCCTCCACGGATGATTAAATCGCGAAGACGACCCGTAATGCGATAGTAGCCATTCTTTTCTCGCACTGCCAAATCGCCAGTATGCAACCAACCATCGGCATCGATCGCTTCATTGGTCTTTTCCGGCAGATTGAAATAGCCCAACATCACGTCGTGGCCACGTCCACAAAGCTCTCCAGGTTGCTCGTCACCAAGCTCATTGCCTGTCTCTGGATCAATCACTTTGACCTCGATTCCAGGCAGCGGCCGACCAACCGTCCCTACTCGTAGCTCGAGAGAATCGTCCGCGCGCGTCTGAGTGATCAACGGAGAAGCTTCCGTTTGACCATAACCGATTGTCATCTGGCTCGCCCCCATTTCACTAGTGACCTTTTTCATGAGCTCGATCGGGCATGGGCTGCCCGCCATGATCCCTGTTCGCAACGAAGTAAGATTTCGCTGCGAATAATCGGCGTGCTCCATCATCGCAATGAACATTGTGGGAACGCCGTAAACTGCCGTGCAACGCTCCGATTCGATCGCGTGCAAAGTAGCTGCAGCTTGGAAATTTTCAGCCGGAAAGACCATCGTTGCGCCATGAACGATCGAGCACAATGTACCCAAAACACAGCCGAAACAGTGATACAATGGTACGGGAATGCAAATCCGATCTTGTCCCGTAAACTGCTGTCCCAAGCCGGCATAGTAGGCATTTAGCAAGATGTTGCGATGTGATAGCATGGCCCCTTTGGGCGAACCAGTCGTGCCCGACGTGTACTGGATATTGATCGGGTCTGAGCAATGCAATTGTCGCTCTGCCGCTTGCAATTGGAGCAATGAAACCGATTCGGCCCGTGCCAAAAGATCTTGCCAAGAAACGGCGCCCGTCGGTGTTTCACCTCGCAACGCAATAACCCATTTCAACTTTGGGAATTGACTGCTCCTGAGTTCGCCGGGCGCATGCAATGCCAGTTCCGGAATCGCTTCCTTCAGCGAAGCAAAGTAGTCGGTCGTCTTGAACGTGTCGATCAAGGCCAAGCCCCAAAGATCGGCTTGACGAACTGCGTGCGCGAGTTCATTCGTCCGATAGGATGGATTGATCGTGACTAAGACAGCTCCGATCCTAGCTGTTGCAAATTGAAGGATCACCCATTCAGGGACGTTGGTTGCCCAAACTCCAAAATGATCTCCGCGTTGGAGACCGAGGGCTAACAGGCTTCGAGCTAGCCGATCCACTTCTGCGTCGAATGCACGCCATGACAACCGATATCCGTTGCCACAAAATACAACCGCATCTTGCGATGGGAACTTTTTCGCGGTCTCGCGAAGCACCTCTCCTATCGTTAAACCATCGATCCAGGGTTCGTCGGTAGTGGAATGGATTGTCATGTTGTTGTCGTTGAGGAGAGGATCAACTACGGATCGGCAAACACCACGGTGCGTTTGCGACGGACCGGACGGCTTGCGCCGTACCGTTCTTTAGGTTCCAATGCGGGGACGGTCACCATGCGCATCTAGATCACTCAATGACATCGACAATAAGGCTTGTGCTAGCGCCTTGCCCTGAGCATCATTGCGCGAACCGCGTTGGAGTATTCCCTTGGCGACAAAATTGAATCCACCAAGATTCTTCATCTCAAATCTTTCGACCGAGCTTAAACCGATTGGCTCAAAGTATTGTTTGACCCGTTCTGCCGTCAACCAACGTCTCATCCATTCATAATCTTCCATGGACCGAACGAGGATTCCAATGTTGGCACCGGTCCCCTTATCGCCGCTGCGACCATGCGCGATGTCCGCCAGACACTTGGCGTCCGCTAATGCGATTGCTGTCCGATTCGGCTTCTCGAGCAATGCACTTTGCGGAAAGATTCCGTATGCCGGTGGCCAAGTGGCTGAACTATCTCGATTGGAAATCGTGTCCGACGAACCGAAAAAGACAAGGCTTGGTTGAGTAAGTTCGCCGTCAATCAAACATGGCCAATAACGGATGACTCCGTGAACGCGCGGTCTACCTTCGGCATATCCCGTGGTACCCTGTGGACCGGCTGTAATGAGTGGCATTAGTTCACGCGTAAACCGGTCTACCGCACTTTTTGAATCGGACTCGACGGCAATTCGTAGGACAGTTTCGTAATCGGCTTGGCTATTGGTAGTCAAATGCGAAATGGGAACGCTGCCTGCGTTCCCCAAACATTCGACAATGGAATCTCGATAGGTAAAACCTGCTTCTTGCAAGCGTTGGAGGACCATTTCGCCACATCGGCGGGCCTTGGCTACAGAATTTGGGCCGAATAAAGTTAATGTTCCGGCAGCTCGATAGCCATCGCGATATGTTGCGCTTACCTTAAGAGTTTTCGGGCGTGGACTGCCAACTGCTCCGCTGACCTTGACTCGATTTGTCCCGACTGACTTCACTTCTAGGCCAAGAAATGAGACGGTGCAGTCAGGGCTTAAGTACCGCTCTGGGTCTCCGATTTCGTAGATAAGTTGTTCCTTTATCGTTTCGGGAGTTACACAACCTCCCGAGCGTTCCGATTTGGTGATCGTGCAACTGCCATCGCTCAGGATTTCTGCAATGGGAAAACCAAGATGGGCTGGGTCAGGAACATCCAACCAATCGGTAGAAATGCCGCCTGTTGCGTGGGTTCCGCATTCAAGCAAGTGTCCGGCTACGGTAGCACCTGCCAATCGAGCCCAATCATTTCTGTCCCACCCGAATTCATAAACACATGGTGCAACAACCATGGACGGATCAGCAACTCGTCCGGTAATCACGATGTCCGCACCTGCTTCTAGCGATTGAACGATTCCTGAGCAACCAAGATATGCGTTTGCGGTCACCAATCGATCTCGGACAGTTGCAAGCGGAGCGGCCGAATCCAAATTGTGAAATGCATCTGAGTTCGGATTGCTCGACAACAGGTTGGCTAGCACATCATCGCCACCGACAATGGCTACCTTCATCGATCTGCAGCCCTTATGTTCCAACGCGGAAATGCAAGCCCGCGCGCACTCGGTCGGGTTTAGGCCACCTGCATTCGCGATGAGTCGACATTTCCCACCTGCGGCCCAATAATCGGCAAGGTCTCGAACAACTTGAACAAAATCTTGGGCATAGCCAAGATTCGGATCGCGTTCACGTTGCATTGCGAGGATAGACATGGATACTTCCGCAAGGTAGTCCATGGTGAGATAGTCGAGGCTAGGCTCTTGCGCAAGGATCTCCAATGCAGCCGTTGGCCGGTCACCCCAGAAGGCTTGGGCATTCCCCACTCGAATCATTTTGGTCACACCTCCACCTTGGCCTGTTTCTCGCGAACACCCTGTTTCTCGCGAACACGTGGAGCAATCGCTAGAGCAGCGGCCAACCAAAGCCGCGTTTCGTGCGGCGCGATGATCGCGTCTACCCACCCCCGCGCTGCTCCATAGCGGATATCGGTTTGCTCCTCGTACAGTCTTCGAATCACGTCTCGCATTTCTTCAATTGATTCCTGCGAAAGTTTGTTCCCTGACTTTTCCGCTTCGCGAATTCTTAGCGTTAACATCGTATCCGCGGCTTGATTGCCGCCCATTACGGCATAGCGTGCATTTGGCCAAGCGAGGATGAGCGCCGGGTCGTATGCTCGACCGCACATCGCGTAGTTACCCGCACCATAGGAGCTGCCAACGATGACAGTAAACTTGGGAACAGTGGCCGTGCTCATTGCATGCACGAACTGGGCACCCGAGCGAATAATACCGGACTGTTCGGCTTGCTTGCCCACCATAAAGCCTTGCACGTCTTGAATGAAGATAAGTGGAATACGAGTCTGATTGCAATCCAAAACAAAACGGGCGGCTTTTTCGGCTGAGTGTCCGTATAACACGCCGCCTATTTGCACTTCTCCTTGCGCGGTCGTCGAACGTCGTCGCTGGTTTGCGACGACCCCAGCGGGAATTCCATTGATACGAACGTAAGCAGTCACGACGGTCCGTCCGTATTCCGATTTGAACTCTTGCAAACTACCTGCATCTATAATGCATTGGAGCAAATCACGGACATCGTATTCGCCGCGACCGTCCGCTTGAACAATGTTGTAGGCATCTTCGATGCTGCGCTGTGTTGTGAATCCTGACTTCGCAACAGGTTGTTCCGGCAACAAAGCGATCAGGGATCGCAGTCGGTTCAAACAGGAGGTGTCATCTTTCTCATGAAAATCGACCGTTCCGCTGATTTTTGAATGCATGCTTGCGCCACCCAGCTCTTCTGGATCGACCGTTTGGCCGATGGCAGCTTTGACGAGTGCAGGGCCAGCCAAACAAAGTTGGCTGCCCTCAGTCATTAATATCTTGTCGCATAACACGGGCAGATTCGCTCCACCAGAGATTCAGTTCCCCATGACAGCAGCGTACTGTGGAATACAATCGGCTGAGAGTACCGAGTTGTTGCGAAAGATCCTCCCGAAGTCATATTAGTCTGGAATAATTTCGTCCTGCAACGGCAAG
>JANLRK010000283.1:0-12274 GCA_031361585.1 Pirellula sp.
AAACAGTCCGTTCAGAAATCCGATCTGCATGAACATGAGTACAACTGCGAAGCCTATTCCCGAAGAAGCCAGGATTAGTTTAGGGGGACTCGTTGTCGTATTGAGCCAAGCAAGCGGGGTGCGCATGGAGAAAGTGTGTTGGTGGTGAATGCCAAGAAGAGTTCCATCGTTTCCCTAAGATAGCGTGGGAATTCAAGTAGCGGAGTTGTCTAGATCCATTTCTGGAATTCGTTTACCGACGAGGCGTAGCAGCTGTTCCAAAAAAGAGGACTAAGCGATGGATTCTGGCATTTCGATCTTGACATCCCCCAGGTGCAGTAAATAGTTTGGAATAGGGGTAGGACAGTTCCTGTTTTTGAGGAGGAGCTTTTCCATGCAGTTCGAAAACGATGCCAATGATCATTCGATAAATCACACTCTAGAGCGGTTCTTTGCCGGTCTTTCTGAGTATGCGTTCCATTCCCAACTTGGTGTCGCCGACACGGAGTTAGTGAATTACGTAAGCAAGCTTTTGGTGCGATTCACGAAAACGGACGCTTTGCACAGGATTCGTCAGCTAAATGGGCAAAGGGCAACCGAGGTTGTCACGATGATGACAGAAGCCCAACACCGAATCGGTCTAGCGAAACGCGAGGTCCATAGGCACATTGGCGATTTCACCCTTTTTTGGACGGGACTTTATCCTGAATCCTTGCGAGGACTTCAGGGTCCTGATCGTTCGGACCAGTTTGTCAGCTATTGTCACCAAGGCAAATTGGCTTACGAAATTGCAAGCGAGATTGAAGCCGATGAGAACTCCGAAGCCCCTTCGGATTTGCTGCATCGATTAAGTGATCAATTTGAAATGTGCGCGTATGGACTTCGCGAAATTCGCCGTCAGTGGGAGTCTGGCGCTGGAACAGACGGTGCGATACTGATGTAGGCTTAGCTGGTAGGTCGCACCTGCCGGGTGCGACTTTAGCGCAAACGCCCGTGGGGCGTTGGCAGTGCAAAGTCACTCTCGGCAAGAGTGACCTACTTGGCGCTCGATTTTGTTTGTTCAGCGGAGGCCTTGCTCCTGGATTCATCGAGTAATTTTAATACACCTTCGCGACGGCTTTCCGGTAAGCTTTGCCAAGCGAGTTTATAATAAAGTTCGACAGCGGCCCAATGTCTCTGCTGTCTCGCATTGGTCGCTAGGGACAAGTAATAACTCGTATCGGAACTAATCTGTTCGGAGCCGGTTTTTTCCGCATGTGTTATGGCGGCTAGGTATTCGTATTCCGCATTTTGGATTGCAGTTCCTTTTGTGGCAGTTGCATATCTGGATGGCTTGGATTGATAGGAATTGAGATCGGGGATTGTCGGTTTTGTGCCGGCTTGCGAACGAATCATAAGATCCAATTCATTCAAATCGATTATTGTTGCTCTCACGGACGCGCTCGCCGCCGAACTCGATGTGCCGAAAGCCGACGAACCTGGTCCCAACGATTGACTGCCTATCGCGCTCCTGCGATTTCCTCCCAAATACGCGCCGCCAGAATCAGGCGCCAAAACGCTTGTGTTCAGCGAAAAGGTACCTACCGTTGGAAGTTGCACGGTTTGAGCAAACGTGCAACCCGGAGGGATGGATGCAAGAATTGCGATTGTTTTTGCCGCGCATCTGAAGCGGGATTTCCGGCCAAGCTGCTTCTGGAACATATCAGTAGCCTTACTGTAGAACGGTTAGATTTTTGGCAAAGCGTATGCAAGAAGGACGCCCGCCAAAATAGATGTTATCCAAATTATGGCCACGGTGCTAAACAGTTTCTGAGACTTGATCCGCGAAAACATGTAATAAACGATGTAGAGCGGGGCAAAAAGGCAGAGTAACCCTTGTTTCCTGGACTCAAAGAAGCCTGTGAAGATCAAGGCGATGTAGGCGAAAACTGCAACCAACAGCATTCCGGTCCCGGAGGAAGCTGCCATTACCGGCAGCCAATTCGCTCTCTGAATTCGTGCCAAAACTCCGATTTTTGAAATCTCGCCGCTTGTGGACGCATCCATTTTCACGAGAGCTCCGCCCACGAACAGGAGAAGTCCCGTTAGTATCGAAAACATCATCCACCATGGTGTTCCGCTATTCAACATTCTCGTTTGAGTCGATGCTTCCCGAACCATCATTGCGGCTGCTTCGTTTAGGTTTTTGTTCCCAAATTCTCTTTTTTCGACAGCTTTGTGCCCCTCGACCTTGGTCCCTTCCGAAAAATTGAAGCCACAATGAGTGCATAGCACGGTCCCTGGCCTGGAGGGCTGATCGCAGTGAGGGCAAAAGGATCCCGCCTTTTGAACGAGGCCGGCGGCGTCTAGCAAACCTGCCATCGCGCCTCGTTGGTTTGGTTGCATTCCGGCTGGCGACGGCTTGGTTGCCTTCGGAGGCGAGCTTGGTTTCGACGTAGTTCCGGCCGCGGCCACGGCCTCGGCAGCAGGAATCCGAATTGGTTGCTGGCACTTGGGGCATTTGCCTGACTTCCCCGCCATGGTGTCGGGAACGTTCAAGCTTTGTCCACATTGGCAGGTGACTCGGATCGGCATGCTTCGTGCTTTCGTTCGGAAATTCTCAGACCTTATTTAACTATTATTCTGGACCGAGAGTGGCCACAGAACAACGTCATTCCTGGATTTTTCTCATTGGAAAGCAGATTCGAGATTAGGGGAGAATTTGTCTGGCACGAAAATTGCTCTCTGGGCGATCTTCATGCGTGCGATGCCGTTTTGGCGTTTGCACCAACCGAACCACAAACACAGTCACCACTTTTTCTAGCATGGAGTTTCGTTCAATGGCTGCCGCAACCAAAGAAAAGACCAAGGTAAAGCTCGTACCTCTCGGCGATCGAATCGTTGTTCAACGAGAAGTTTCGCAAGAGAAAACCAGCGGTGGGATTTTCTTGCCCGATTCAGCCAAGGATCGCCCGACCCGCGGCAGAATTATTAGTATCGGCGATGGCAGGGTCCTAGATAACGGTAGTCGTTCGACGCTCCAGGTCAAAGTCGGTGATCTCGTTTTGTTCACGAGTTACGCTGGCGAAAACATCGAAGTGAACGGCGAAGAATATTTGATGATGAGCGAAAACGAAGTGCTCGCGATCATTGGCTAGTTGAAACGCATCCCCCCGATTTGAAACCACTTTTCCCAATATAGATTTACGGAGTTTTTCAATGGCAAAGATTATTGCTTTCGATCAAGAAGCACGTGAAGCGATTCGTCGCGGTGTCAGCAAGCTGGCGCGTGCCGTCAAGGTCACTCTCGGACCTCGAGGACGAAACGTTATTCTTCAAAAGAGTTTCGGCAGTCCAACAGTCACCAAAGACGGTGTTACCGTTGCCAAGGAAATCGACTTGGAGGACGTGTACGAAAACATGGGCGCTCGAATGGTTCGCGAAGTCGCGTCCAAGACCAGCGACGTGGCTGGTGACGGTACGACCACCGCAACCGTAATGGCGGAAGCCATTTTCAACGAAGGCCTCAAGGCTGTGGTGGCGGGAGTCAATCCAATTCAAATGAAGAGCGGCATTGAAGCTGCCGTGACCGACATCACCGAAAAGCTTCGCAAGATGTCGATCAAGATCAAGGACAAGTCGGAGATGGCAAACGTAGCCAGTATCGCTGCGAACAACGATCGCGCTATCGGCAACTTGCTTGCTGATGCCATGGAACGGGTTGGCAAAGACGGAGTTGTCACGGTCGACGAGGGCAAGAGCCTTCATGACGAACTAGAATTCGTCGAAGGCATGCAGTTCGACCGCGGCTACCTTTCGCCGTACTTCGTAACCGATCCAGGTACTATGGAAGCGGTTCTCGAGGATCCATACATTCTGGTTTACGAAAAGAAGGTTACCAACATCAAGGATTTGGTGCCAGTTCTTGAACAAGTAGTACAACAGGGCAAGCCGCTCTTGATCATCGCTGAGGATGTCGAAGGCGAAGCCCTCGCAACCTTGGTGATCAATCGACTGCGCGGTACGCTTCAAGTTTCAGCTGTCAAAGCACCTGGCTACGGCGATCGCCGCAAAGCCATGATGGAAGATATCGGAATCTTAACCAATGCAACTCCCGTCTTCGAAGCACTGGGCAAGAAACTCGAAACGTTAACTTTGGCTGATCTCGGTCGCGCAAAAAAGGTGATCATCGACAAGGATAACACGACCATCATTGAAGGTGGCGGCAAGGCCAGCGACATCAAGTCGCGAATCGACCAAATTCGACGTGAAATCGAGAATACCTCCAGCGATTACGATCGCGAAAAGTTGGAAGAACGATTGGCCAAGCTTGCCGGTGGTGTAGCTAAGGTAAATGTTGGGGCCGCGACCGAGAGCGAAATGAAGGAAAAGAAAGCTCGCGTTGAAGATGCACTGCATGCAACCCGTGCTGCGATCGAAGAAGGCATTCTGCCAGGTGGTGGAGTTGCACTTCTACGAGCAGCGACCCAAGTTTCGCCGGCTGAAACGCTGACCACCGACGAAGTTACCGGATACAACATTGTTTTGCGTGCTTGCCGCGCACCTTTGACGATGATTGCTGCCAATGCAGGACAAGATGGCGGTATCGTTTGTTCCAAGGTCGCCGAGTCCAAGGGGAACAACGGTTACAATGCTCTCACTAATGTCTACGAAGACTTGGTCAAGGCCGGCGTGATCGATCCGACCAAGGTTACTCGAACCGCATTGAGCAATGCTGCATCCGTTGCAACGCTTTTGTTGACGAGTGATGCACTGATTGCTGAAAAGCCGAAGCATGACCATGGCAAGAAGCCAGCGGGTGGCCACGGCGGCGACTACGACATGTACTAAGACGTCAGTATCGTAGGTTCGGCTGTCCTCAGCCGAACACACACATAGATGTGCAAAAGAAAACCTCGGTGCGGAACCGAGGTTTTTTTGTTTCCGAAATGGTGGGATTCAAAAACGCCGCCGATCTTGCTGGATTACTTTGCTTTCAGGCTAAACAACGCATTGCGAACAAACCATGAGCAACACCCACGAAGTTCGCCCAGGCCAATCCCTCGAATTGCTCAAAGAGCTGCATATCTTGACTCGCGATGGCAAGATGAACCAAGACAGCCGGCGCAAGCTTAAACAGGTGTATCATCTTTTTCAGTTCATAGAACCGCTGCTCGTTGAGTCCCTGAACGAGCATGCAGACGTAACTCTTGTGGATCATGGTGCGGGCAAATCCTACCTGGGCTTCCTTCTCTACGATTTGTTTTTTAAAGAGTTAGCCAAACAAGGCAGGATTTGGGGAATTGAGACCCGCGAAGAATTGGTTACGAAGTCGAGCGAATTGGCCCAAAGGCTTGGGTTTAAGGGCATGTCGTTCCTCAATCAATCTGTAGTCGAGTCGCTTCAATCGGGCCAGTTTCCAGAGCGAATTGATCTCGTCTCGGCCTTGCACGCTTGCGATACCGCCACGGATGACGCCATCCGCTTTGCCATTCAAAAGCGGGCAAAACACATTGTGCTCGTTCCCTGCTGTCAGGCTGAAGTTGCAAGCGTGCTGTCTAAGAAGAGAAGTAAGCAGTGCAGCAAAAGCATTATCTCCGAACTTTGGCGTTACCCACTGCATACCCGCGAGTTTGGAAGCCACATTACTAACGTGCTTCGGTGCCTGCAGCTTGAATCGCATGGCTATGGAGTCCGAGTAACAGAGCTTGTCGGGTGGGAACATTCGTTAAAGAATGAACTCATCATTGCGAGTTACAAAAACGCTTCCCGCGAGCGTCCATCGCAAAAGCGTGCCGAATTACTTGAATTGCTTGGACTAGAAGAAATGTCAGAGCGTTTTTCTTGATATGAAAGTTTGGACGCTGTCAAACTGAGTCACGGTGACGACGCTACATGCCTGCGAGTCATACGATTGACTGATTTTGTGGGTCGTATTGATTAGTGCGGCTAAGGCTTGCGTCAATCGTTGAATTCAAGGTCAATCATGGACTTTTTGGCCATCTGGATTAGACTCGACACCCTCGACCCACTTTCCATTGAACGCAGTTTTTGCTGTTGGTGAAATGAATATGAACCCAACTTTTTCACGTCGACAATCCAGAGCTTCCTTTGCGGATGTGTGCACGTTGGAGTCACTTTTTCGCCACAAGTTGATTGCGTTTGGTATTTTCTGCTTGGGTGTGGCCGCGACCGTGGCCTTTTTGTACGGCCGTGATCGATCGTTCGAGTCAACGTCCCGGATGTACATTCGTACTGGCCGGGAATCTGTGGCTGACGCGTCCACGACAGTGACTGGTCAGACAGTTCCAATCAGCGACGCACAGAAACGGGAAATGCAGTCGGTACAAGATATTTTGCGCAGCAACGTAATGCATGAGACCATTCTAGAAAAAGTAGGTGTCGATCAAATCCTGGATTTTTCAGATGAGTTTACTGAGCGCAATGCGCCGTCGCCCCTGGTGAAGACTTTGAAAGAAAAACTTTCAACATTGAAAACGCTTCTGGCTACCGTTCGGCTGGCGGATCCAGAGAACCCACGGGCCAAAGCGATCGAATTCTTGCAGAAGCACATCAAGGTATATGCCGAAGAGAATTCCAACATCGCTTCGATTCGAGTCCTCTCCGAGTCTCCGAAACTGTCGAAGAAAATTGGCGAGGTCATGCTCGACCGATTTCGCGAATTGCATCGCGATGCACACCGAGCCCCTGGGGAGTTCGGCTTCTTCACGCAACAACTTGAATTGGTAAAAAGGAATTTGGATGAAGCGATGTGCAAGATGCGTGATTCAAAAAACGCTGCAGGATTCTCATCGATCGCCGATCAAAAATTGGTTTTGACAGAGCGCATGAAGGGGATCGACGTGGGCATTCTTTCGTCGATGAGCGACATGAAAGGGACTGAGGCCAAAATCGATGAGATGCAGAATTCACTAGATGTTTTGCCTGAGCGCGTGGTTTCAACTGAGGTGGATGGACTGACGAATACGTCCAAGGATGATATGCGTGGTAGGCTCTACGAATTGCAAATGCAACATGCGGATCTACTTGCAAAGTATACCTTAACGAACCCTTTGGTGATTTCAAAGAAAAAGCAGTTGGCGGATGCTCTGAAGCTATACACCAATGAACAGGTTGCGTCGCAA
Source organism: Pirellula sp. (assembly GCA_031361585.1). Taxonomy (GTDB): domain Bacteria; phylum Planctomycetota; class Planctomycetia; order Pirellulales; family Pirellulaceae; genus JBKCUI01. The sequence goes on from JANLRK010000283.1 coordinate 7,104, forward strand.
AAAACAACTGCGATGAATTCGACGCGACAGGAGGTAAAGGTACAACATCTACTTTCCAAAGCCGAGGGGGCAGGCGTCGCAGCCCGTGTTCATGAACTTGAAAAACAGCGTGAGTTGGTTCTCGAAGAGATTCGCGAAGTGAATCGTAAGGAGCTGGAACTTACGTCGCTTCAACGCGAAATTGACATGCTGGATACGAAGTACCGAAAATACTCTGAGAGTCTCGAACAAGCTCGCATTGATGAAGCGCTCCAAAGGGACAATCTTTCGAGCATCAACGTCATTCAGCCCCCTTCGTTCAACGATGACCCAATCGACCTTAGCAACACCATCGTAGCCATAGCGGGTTTTTTGGGTTCGTTTTTGGCTGCGATTGGAATTGCTTTTGCCTGTCGTTACTTGCGCAATGATTTGTCAACAACGGAGGACGTTGAACGCGAACTGGGCATTCCTGTACTAGGTACCATTCCCGCAGCCCGACAAAAGAAAGTTCAATTCAATTAACATCGATTTGCAACACCATGCTTGAGTTTTCTGATTTTACAAAGCGAACCTGTATAACCTCTATTTCGGCGAGTCCCTTGTGATGAACAGCCTTGCGGATAAAGATCGGTCCTCCGGGAAGAATCGGGTTAGAAAGCCTTCCAGAACGAGACACATCTTGCCAAGTAGTTATTTTCGATCGGTTGCAAGCCGGCTGCTGGCGCTTCGCGACGAGGGAGCGCACAAAACCATCGGGATCGCGAGCTGTAGAGCCAATGAAGGTAATTCGACAGTCGCAAGCAATTTGGCGGTAGCGATCAACAATGCGGTCGACGGAGAGGTTCTTCTGATCGATTGTGTAGAACCGGTCCGGCGAACACTTGGCCCTGGCTGGTTTGATTTCGTTTTTGGCACCGCCGATTTAACCGACGTCGTACGTGAAACAGAGACGCCTAAGCTCAGTACGATTTCGGCCGGAGTTTTGTTGGAACCTGGCACTGGAACTTACAATCGAGATCGCCTAGTCAGTATCTGCCGGCTTTTGAAAGAGCGATTTGAGTTCGTAATTTTTGACCTTCCTTGTGCCAATGATTCGACAGGATGCTTTCCTATAGCTGGAGTGTTGGACGGTGTCATCCTGAATCTTAAGTCGGGTTGGGTAAACTCGGCCCGTGCGACACAAATGCAGAATGATTTTCGACTGCGAGGAGCCAATGTATTGGGTGTTGTTTTGAATCAAACTCAATCGTATGTTCCTGGATTCCTTCGGATGCTGCTGCGATCAAAGGATTCATACTCGTGAGGAATGCAAGTCTGCGTAGTTTCGTCCATCTGGCTCGACGAATCGATTGAACTACCACAATGAATACGGTTCCAGTAGTTTCCGCCATCAATACGGAAGCAAGCAACAATCGCGACAATTTGTTTTTGATGTCAGTGCCAATCGTTATGGCAGCATCTTCGGTTGCTGGGATCGCGATTGGACCGCTTAGGCACACCGGCTTGCTTTGGATTTTAACATTGGTTGCCGGTTGTATCTTGCTGCCCATCAAAGGATTGAGAAAGGTCACTTTCCCGTGGCTAGCTTGGTTACCGTTTTATTTGTTTCTTGGTTGTTCGCTGAGCTGGAGCGATTTTGATTGGCGAAACAATATTCAACTGTATGTTCAAATGACCGTCTATCCGTTAATTGGGATCATTGCCTCGTATGCAATCCGAAGCGAAGAGGAGCTGGAAAGCTACAACTTCCTTTATATCATTGCAACCGTCCTGATCGGCCTATTCTGCGTTTACTATGGCACGGGCAAATCAAGTGAGTTCTCGAATTCTCTCTATAGTGGATTTGCCGATAGGCCAGCCGCTACCAGTCTGATTGCTATCGCATCGCTTTTTCTCGCTCAGATTCACAAAATTCCGAGAACGGCAATTGTTATGTGGGGGCTGTGTTTTGGAATTTGTATTCTATCGGGCAGTCGAATGGCGACAGTCGTACTATTGATTCTGTGGATAGTCCATCCCCAACTTGCGAGTTTGAAAACGCGAGTCCTACTTGTCGTGGTCGTCATGCTGGTGGGGTTGGCAGCTTTCAATACGCCCATCATTCAAGATCGATTTTTCACTAAGAAGTATGGATACTCGGGACAGGGCACTTTGGAAGATGTTTTTTCTGGCAAATTCGACAGTGCTGGACGTTTTGATGCATGGCCAATCATCTATGAAAAATCAGCGGAAGCCCCGTGGTTTGGGCATGGAGTTGGACAATCGGCTCCATTTGTATTGAGCGTTTGGGCGCCGATGGACAAACCTCACAACGAGTATCTAAAGATCCTATACGAAGGTGGTTACATTGGATTGGGTTTCTTTGCACTAGGAATTGTTTCGACCTTGATTAATCTCTACCGAATCCTTCGGAGTACTAGGAATCGCAATTGGGCGAGTTCAGCGGCAATTATGGGGTTTATCGGTTTCATTTTGATGGCAATTGTGGACAACCCTTTGGTGTATGGAAACAACTTTATGCATCCAGTTTTCTTTCTCGTGGGTGCAGCCAACGGAATCGCCGCAAACCTCTTATCGAATGACGAGACCGAACCATTCAATTCCGCGCGCTCCATCGAATCCGGCTTGATTCCTGCTCGGCGCGAAGCAATTAAACCAATCCTGCTAAAATAAATTGGGATCCATGCGAAAGGTTGAAAATGCAATTAGAGTACTCGTGGTGGGGCAAACACCCCCGCCTTTTCATGGTCAATCGATCATGATTCAAATGTTGGTTGAGGGGCCAATGGAAGGAGTCGAAATACATCATCTAAGAATGGCATTTTCGGACAACATGGATCAAGTAGGACGTTTTCAAATAGGGAAAGTCTTCCACCTTGCCTACTTGATTGTCGCGATATGGTTCCTGCGCATTCGACATCGGATCAACGTTCTCTATTTCCCTCCGTCAGGACCAAATCGAATTCCACTCATTCGAGATACTCTGTTGCTTCTATCGACGCGTTGGCTGTTTCGGAAAACGGTGTTTCATTTTCAAGCAAGTGGCGTGAGCGAGTTGATTTCGAAGCTACCAAGTTGGCAACGGTTTTTCGTAATGCGTGCTTTGCATGGGCCGGATGCGGCCATTCAGCTTTCTGAATTGACAGTCGCGGACGCAAAATTCTTTGAAGCCAAGCAAATACACTTTATTCCAAATGCCGCAGATGATTACGCAGGATTGCGTTCTCAGTTGCATCCGCACGATTCGATTCAATTGAAAATTCGGATACTTTACGTCGGCACCGTCTGCGAAACCAAGGGAATACTGATACTCTTGGATGCACTAGCAAGTCTCAGATCCGAGTCTGTTAAGATTCATCTGGACATCGTTGGCAGTTTTCAACCCTCAAGCTTCGAGGCCGTTGTCAAAAGCCGCATCGAAAGCCGGAAGCTTGCCTCGGTCGTGTCCGTGCATGGCCAGCAAATTGGCGATGCCAAGTGGAACATGTTTGCCAATGCGGACTTGTTTTGCTTCCCCTCTTTCTATGAGTCGGAGGGGTTTCCTTGCGTGCTCGTTGAGGCGATGTCATTTTCATTGCCGATCGTGTCAACCCATTGGAGAGGTATTCCATCGATTGTCGCGGAGGGAGAAACTGGATTCTTGGTTGAAACAAACGATGCACATCAACTAGCACATAGAATATTGCAGCTGGCAACCGATGCAGAATTGCGCTCGAAAATGGGGCGCGAAGCAAGAATTCGATACGAAAGGCGATTTACGCGCCCACGGTACCTCGAATCCATGGCGAAGGTGTTTGCTGATGTTATTTAGTAATTCCATGATCGACAACGCACAGGGAACGAGGGCTCGCATTCTCATTCTAGCCTACTCGTGTCATCCGGAAAAATCGATGGAGGATCGAAATGGCTGGCATCGAGCGCTTCAAGCAGCACGCGACTTTGACGTCGTAGTCATGTGCTCCACGCTCGAGGATTCCGATTTATTGCACGAAGCTGTTCCGGAAACATTGAAGGGGCGAATTCGCTTTGTGCCAATAAAGCTGAACAAGTGGAACACCTACTTTTTGGAAAAGGAGTACTTGTTCTATCTGGGCTATCGGAAATGGCTTTGGCAGTGCAGTAAGACGGCCGAAGAAATGCATGCAAGCAGTCCTTTCCAGCTATGCCATCTCGTGTCGCTCTGTTGCTATCGCGAGCCGGGTTATCTGTGGAAATTGGATTGTCCAAGCATTCTTGGGCCACTAGGAGGATCCAGCGGATTTCGATTGAGGTACCTTGGCTTAGTCGACTTTTGGGGTGGGCTATTCGAAGTAGCGAGAAACACGATCAATTTTTATCAGAAAAGGTTTTCTCCACGTATCAAGACAGCCATTCAGAGATCAAGTGTGGTGCTGGCAGCGAATTCAAGCACTAGAGATCACTTGCAACATTACTCCAAAACTTCCATTCCCGTATGCTTGGAGACGGGAATCGATTTCCCCATTCAGGACGCAAAGCCAGTTCGACTGCTTGACCAACCACTTCAGATTTTATGGACCGGCAGACTTAGGAGCTGGAAAGCGCTTCCATTGCTTCTGCACGCGATCTCGCAGCTGCCGAGGGACGTCAAAGTCAAGCTCCGAGTCATTGGTGATGGTAAATGCGAAGGGATTTGGAAGCGGTTGTCCAAGAAATTAAACATTGAAGACCAAGTCGAATGGATTAAACGGCCTCACTATCGCGATTCGATTAGATATTATCGCGATGCAGACGTTTTTGCATTCACTAGTTTGCGCGATACGTCAGGTACAGGTCTGCTCGAAGCCTTGGCCGTTGGCACACCGATCATCGGGCTCAATCATCAAGGTGCTGCCGATATTATCACACCGGAATGTGGTATACGGATTTCCGTTGGATCCCCCCGTCAATCGATCGATGAGTTTCGCAACGCAATTGTTAGCCTTTTCAGGGATTCGGCGAGACTAAAGCAACTTAGTGATGGTGCGCTGCTCCGAGCGAAAGAATTTCAGTGGTGTGGATATCAAGAGCCCATGTGCGGGCTGTACCAAAGCCTTTCCAAAGGTCTATCGAAATAATCGTTTAACAGTTAGCCGTAGGCGTACTTGCCCCCGAAAACGTACGCCTACGGCTGACTGTTAAACGACTAAGCGACAAGCCGCTCTACTTGATTTGCAATGCATCATCCGAGA
>JANLRK010000287.1:0-27788 GCA_031361585.1 Pirellula sp.
TTGTGTCACCTCGTATGCACCAAGGTAAAACGATTTGCTGATCGTGACTTCTTGAGGCTTCTCATCTTGTAGCCTACCTACCTCTCCCTCCGGCGATCCCATCGTAAATGACCCCGGATGTATCAGCACCAGCTTCATCCCGATACTGTTGGTAATCTGCTTTAGCTGCTGAGTGCTAGCCGGCATGGCCGATCCGCATACGAGTAAGATGCATAGATGTACTGGACGCATTGAGATTCTCTCTAGGCTAGTGCGATTAGGTCTGGAGATGAGTGTCGGAGAATTGTTGTTGTAACTGTTCGAATGGTAACTGGCAAACAATTGCGGATGCAGTGCTACGTCGGGAAGTGTCGAGGTCTAGCAGGATCTTAGGTTGGCCAGCATATATTTGTGGATAGTGGCGACTGGCGGCGTCGGACAATTCCGTTTCGAAAGCAACCCGATAGCGAACGGCGACAAAGGGATGAACAGCAGCAACTTGTGGGTGTGGAAAAACGTTGGTCGTAGATGAACTAGGACGGATTCAGCTTGGCAAACTGTGGGCGGCGAAGCGATAGAGGAGGGCTGAATTGGCTTGCGCCACTTCCACAGTGGGGTACGGTCGTTGAAAGCCTGGATTCCGAGAGATCCAGACAAACTAGTTAACAGGTTTGCTCCAGCACAAACCTGTGGACATTTAGCTGGCGCAGATTCACGTGTTGTCGACGCTTAGGATTTCTGGCCAACTGTGAATGTCGGATTGTTGCTAGCCCAATAATGGGGACGTCAATCATTCGATCGCGTTAAACAGACGTTTGGAAACGTCCCGCAGATAGTCAATAATCTCCTCTGCTTCTTCCTTTCCAAGCAGTTCAATGGAAAATCACTGGCAAATTCCGAACCGATGTGCGCGCCAACTAGAGCCCCAGTCATGGCAGCAATAGTATCAGTGTCACCTCCGTTCCAGATTGCGGTGGCGATAGCTTGTCGATAGTCGGACGGATATAGTGCAAAACAGGCCAAAGAAGTTACTACGGATTCATGGGCTTCAATACCATTGCCAAACTGTTCAATTTCTTCAGATGATTTTATCTTCGCGAGTTTCTCAAGGCGGTTTCGGAAAACGGTCGTTGCGCATTTTCGGAGCAGTGTTGCCGCAAGATTCTCCGGATCGATGTGTGCTGATTTTGCAGCAAATGAGGTGGCTACCGCAATTATCTGGGCTCCCTCAATTCCAAGTTCATGCCGATGTGTGGGCCAAGCGGCTTGCTTCGCCTCATTCCATATCCGCTCTTCGTCGTTAGCAAATCGCAACCCCACAGGTGCACTACGCATAGCGCCGCCGTTTCCCATCGAACCGCCAGGAAAAATGTGCTCGGCCATAAACTCATAATCGGCTTCGTCACGAAAAGCCTCTATGATTACGCGAGCGCCTCGTCCATAACCGCGCCATGGCTCATAAGCTTGAACAAAACCGCGCATCAAATCGTTTGCATCGATCTGGCTGCTTTCAGTCAGGTATTCTGCCAGCACTAATGCCATTTGGCCATCGTCTGTATACCGTAGGCTGTCGCGTCCAATTGAATATTCGAGAGCGGCATTTTTGTCCGTAAACTGCGAACGCAATTGTTCCGGCGGCAACCCTTCGAACCGTGCTCCAATCGCATCGCCTAGAACAAGCCCAAGTAGACTCCCAAAGATTTTGTCAGTTAGCAAGGCCATGGTGTTTCGTTGGTAGCGGAAATTGCTTTATCATACCTTTGAAAACTGGCCGATTTGGCCGTACCGGCTGGTTGTGGCTTAGAATTCGTGGCTAACTGTGGACTGTGTATCTTAAATAGCCGGAATGGTCAGGGCAATTTTCACAGTGGGGTGCTGTCGTTAAATGGCTGGATTCAGAGAGATCGTGACAAACTAGTTAACAGAAGTTGGTCAGCACATACCTGTGGACAGTGACGACCGGAGGCGCAGTCGTACAATCAATTTTGGATAACGAATCGTTAGGCCAACCGATAACATTTGCGGCCCTCAATTTGACGGTGCTATTTTATTATCGGGCAGACTTAGTGCGATTCGAAATCCAAGATCCCAATCACTGTCTGATTCTTTCGATCCTGCCCTAGATGCTGACCGGCAATATTCTGCACTACGGCAAAAACCGCCGCCCCTGTACACCCTGCCCCAACCACTACCGAAACCTCTCGGATCGGTCACAGCATAATCCGCATATTCTCCGTGCAGATCCTGGCACCACTCCGATACATTTCCATGCATATCGTACAAGCCCCATCTGTTTGGCTTCTTAGTGCCCACAGGGTGCGGGCTTGAGCGAGGTCCTTCATCCACCCAAGCGTGGTTTCCTAACTCTTCTGGTGTTTCGCCGCAGCAAAATGATGTCGTGCTGGTAGCGCGGCATGCATACTCCCATTCTGCTTCCGTCGGCAATCGATAAGCCCGGCCTTCCTTTTTCTCGTCAGGTAATAGCGACAGTTTTTTGCAAAATTGCATCGCGTCTTTCCAGGAAACATCAGAAACTGGGAGTTGGTTTCACGAAATTGGCTAGGACTCCACCCAATGACTTCTTTAAACTGTTCACTTGTTACTTCGTAGATGCAAAGATAGTAGGACCTGCTGATCGTGACCTCGTGAGGTATCTCGTTATCTTGTCTTCCAGATTCGCTAACCGGCGATCCCATCGTAAACGATCCCGCATGAATCAGCACCAGCTTCATCCCAATGCTGTTGGTAATCTGTTTTAGCTGCTGAGCGCTAGCAGGCGTAGTCAATCCATATACGAGCAAGATGCACAGCAGTACTGGACGCATTGGGATTCTCTCTAGGCTAGGCTAGGGCGGTAGTTGGCTGGAGATGAGGGACGGAGACTGCTTGTTGTAACTGTTCGAATGGTACTGGCAAACAATTGTGGACGCGAGGCTTCGTCGGGAAGTGTCGAGGTCTTGTTGGATCTCAAGTTGGCCAGCACAACATGTGGACAGTGAAGCTATTGAGCTCACCTCCTTTACTTTGATGAAGCCGACTCTGGCTGTTTTACCGGAAGGCCCATGGCGACGCGGAAGCCGATTATGCAAGCGGAATTCAATGGCTCGCACCTCTCCCTGTATGCCGACCGACAATACACAGAAGGTGACATCGAAGATCCGCCGCGAATAACCCGGAACGAGCCTTCTTTAGGTCCGGTTGGATCGGTTATCTCTTCAAATGGCCCCTCGTCAAACCAATCTTGAGTCCATTCACCGACATTTCCGTGCATGTCATACAAACCCCATTTGTTCGCTTTTTTCTCACCTACGCCATGCCGCTTTCTTGGCCGGGCTTCGTCAAACCAAGCATACTCTCCAAGTGATTCCGATGAGTCACCAAAACAATACGCAGTTGTGCTTGTAGCGCGGCATGCGTATTCCCACTCCGCGTCTGTCGGTAATCGGTACGCCCGTCCAGCTGCTTTCTCCTCCGGCAATTCCGAAAGCTTATTACAAAACGAAACCGCGTCTTCCCAGCTGACCGTTTCTACAGGATTCTTCGCTCCCTTGAATTCGCTGGGATTGTTTCCCATCACTTCTTCATACTGCCCCTGCGTCACTTCGTACCTACCCAGATAATACCAATTGCTAATCGATACTTGATGCTGCGTTTCCCCTGGCTTTCTTCCGAACTCTTCCTCAGGTGATCCCATCGTAAAGGTGCCAGGAAGAATCAGCACCAGCTTCATCCCGATGCTGTTGGTAATTGACTTTAGCTGCTGACAATACGCTGGCGACGAACAGCCGACCACAAGAATGATGCACAGCAATATGGATCGCATTTCAAATCTCTCGATGCTAGGGCGAAAATGGTCCGGAGATGTATGGCGGAGATAGCTTGTTTTAGCGGTTCGAATGGCGGAAGGCAAACATTTGACGTGTTTCGCATTGCCGCAACGAGCGCGAGGCCAACAGCACGAACTCAACTTGCGATTACAGCAATTATTAACTGGGATGTGATACAGTCTATTTGACAAATCGGGGGTAACCCTACAAACTTCAGGGAAAAAATCAAAACGGAATAAATGCAAATTCGGCCAGAAAGCAAACCATGGACATCATCCGGTTTTTCGCGCCTGTTACCAATCACTCGTCGCAACAACTAGTCGCTGCCTTTGATGTAGTTCGTGATCGTGGAGCGAATGCAGTTACACTTTTGCTTGCGACGACTGGTGGGGATACAGATGCGGGGATCGCTGTCCACAATTTCATTAAGGCGAGTAGATTGGAAGTTATGGCGGTCAACATGGGCGTGGTGGCTTCTATCGGTAATGTCATCTTTCGCGCCGCTTCCCGACGAATATCGATGCCGCAGGCTCGATTCACTTTTCATCCAAACACGTTTCGCATTCAAAGCGAGACTCTCGGGGTCCACCAGTTGCACGAAAAGGCAAATCAACTCACGGTTGAACATGATGCAATTGCTGCGATTATTAGTTCAGCAACGGGTAAAACACTTGCGGACGCGAAAGGGCTTATCGTAGGTCACCGATCACTGTCTGCGTGCGATGCAAAGGAGTTTGGAATTATTCATGAGATAGAAATGTACATGTTGCCAGAAAAAAACAAACTGATTGCAATCAATGGATAATGTTCGAAATCAGGCAAGGATGCCCGTTGCCATGAACCATAACTGTCGCTAGAGAAAGTGCGTACACTTACAGGATCAGTTGGTCTACAGTACGCGACCGGCTGGGAATAGTATGTGAATGGAGAGTAAAGAAGCCTTTTAAGTCACTTCTCCTTTGATGCTGATGGGATAAATTGTTGTCTGTGAGCGGCGGAGAATGCGGGAGTTTGGTCACAATTGCAGTTAGGCACCAGGAAGAAAGTCACATGGATCGAAAACCTTTTATTGACACTATGGTTTTCCTCCATTTTCGCCCGTTGGACGAATTGGACCTCCCTTCCCGTGTGCACTCGGACACTGTCACACTTGTCATTCCTCGTATCACTCTCCGCGAACTCGACAAACATAAGTCAGTGCATCCGAATCGCAAGGTGCGAGATCGCGCTCGCAAAATATTAACGGACCTTGAAACTGCAATCGCCAACCGTCAACCGCTGAAGGGCGGAATCGCTGTTGAGTACTTCGCTACTCATCCTACGGAACACCTGCAAAACATGCAATTGAATCCGGAGTGGGCTGATGACATTCTCGTTGCTTCCGTTGTCGCCTACAGAGACGAAACTGCAAACGCGGACATCACAGTCGTTACCCAAGACACCGGTCCGCGACTGACTTGCCTTCATCATAGACTCACGACATTACAACTCGACGATAGCGTGGCGTTACCCGAAGAATTGGATGATACCGAGCGAGAGAACCGATCGCTTCAACTGCAGATTCAACGAATGCAGAACGCAATGCCTCGACTCGAAGCTGTTTTCGCAGGTTCGAAAAACCCAAGAAATGTTGCTCGATTTACTATTAGTCCACAATCAAAAATAGATGAACAAAAGCTGTCCGATGCCCTCAAAGATCTTCGAGAAGCCTATCCAAAAATGGAAACTCCGGTTGTCTTTCCCCAAGGTCATCCGCTTGCCGGCTCGCTAACCAGTACCGTCAAGATGATGGCTCGATTCGATCCGAATGCCATCAGTAAAGATCAGATTGAAGACTACAACGACGAACTGGACGAATTCTACTTAGAGGCTGAATCCTATCTTCGGGAACTCCATTGCTTTCGAGAACCAAAAAGCCGTACGATCTCATTTACGCTGGAAGTTTGCAACACGGGAACAGCCCCAGCGGATGATGTGGATGTGCTGTTTCATTTTCCTGATGGATTCCTGCTTCTCTCAGAAGATGATCTACCAGACGAGCCCGAACCACCTATGCCTCCGGAGGTGCCACTCAGTCGCGCTGACCAATTGAACCAAGCCGTCAATCACACGCGCTCAATGCTAGACCGAATGCAGTTACCTCCGCACTTTCGTCCTTCATCGTCCTTTCGCATCACGAAGACTCAAAGCTATAATGTCACAGACCATTTTGCGAAAATCAAACACGGCATACCGGCGTCACTTCCAAAGATGTACATTCTGTTTCCATCGGTAACAGAGGCAAAATCATTCAATTGCACCTTTGAACTGCGACCCGCGAATTTGACTGCCCCTGTAACCGGTGAGCTGCACTTTGTTATTGAATCCAAATAAATTGCCCAACAGCGCTACGAACGAGGAGCCGACCACCGCGCGTTTTCTAGTGGAACGATCACCCGCGCTGCGTAGTGATTGCTATGCTTGCATCAAATGCGGTCTTCTCATTGCTTCAAGATTTCCGATCGCAAACTTCGTCTGGGACGCATGACTGTTCTGGCAGAGAATCGTTCACCTAGCAGGGAGTCTAAAAGTAGAAGTTTATGTCGAAACTGACCCCAACCGATGACTCAGATGCAATTGCAGGCAAAATTGCAAACGAGATCGTTGCATCCACTGATTCGCCAAGGAAACGCGCTCTAAAGAAATTCGCACTCGCCGCCGTTGGCGCTATTCCATGGGTCGGGGGGTTCATTGCTGCTGCGATTGAACTTCGTGAAAATCCTGACAAGATTGACCACCTACAAAAACAGTGGCTTGAGCACCACACTGAGAAAATTCAAAAGCTGGAAGATATGCTAGTTGGTATAGCTCAAAGGCTTGAGAATTTCGGTGATAGTATCAACGATCGTATCGAGTCGCCTTCATTTCTGAGCCTTGTTGACAAGGGGTTTCGGCAATGGGATGAATCTGCGACGGAGGAAAAGCGGGACTTTGTTCGACGTTTACTTACCAATGCGGCTGCATCTTCACTTTGCAATGACGATTTAATTCGACTCTTCTTAGACTGGATTCGAAAATACGACGAGACACACTTTCGAGTTATCGAAGCAATTTATAGGAAACCCGGAATTTCGAGACGCGGTATGTGGCAGTCGATGGGGCGGCCGATCCCGAGAGACGATAGCGCCGAAGCAGACTTGTTCAAACTTTTGATCCACGATCTTTCGCTTGGACATGTGATTCGCCAACATCGACCCACGAATTATGCTGGCGAATTCCTGCTCAAATCGACTAAAGGGACGCGAAATGCAGTCGGCGGTACAATGAAATCTCCATTCGACTCCGAAAGCCAATACGAATTGACGGAGCTTGGGTCACAGTTTGTACACTACGTGATGAACGAGGTTGCACCTCAAATTGGACGACGCACCAATCCATTGAACAGGAGCGATGGAGCGACCCGTCCTTGATGGAATTACTCTGACTGATGGGATTGACCGAGCGGGATCAGCAAAATCCGAACGGCACCGACCGAGTGACACCCAAAGCCAAAACAAAAATGGTATCGTTTGTATGGATGTCAAAACTGTCCCTTTCAAAATGGGGTAGTTGGGTCGGCAAATTCGGAACAGACTGTGCGTTTTCCCGCAATTTTAGAGCACTCCAGCTTATTTTGGTGAGTCCCCTTGATTTTGGCTGTAACTCGGACGATACTTCCAGCAACTTGCTCGCCGCACCTCTCCTGTATCCGGTCACGTGCCCTTACAGTGACGTGCATCATTGGCGAGTTTTTTTATTGCCAAAATTGAAGCTGTACACATTGTTTTATCGCTTGGGCGACTCCCAATGAGCACTATTCCAAGCGGGGCTTTTTCTTACAACAAGCCTTGGCTATCGATTCCAGATCAGTTACTCAAGTTAGAGTCACGTGGATTGATCATCGGCGATCGAAAAATAGCGCAGGATTTTCTCTGGCATCTCAACTATTACCGGTTCAGTGGCTACTGCTTAGCCTTCGAGCAAAATCGCCACACATTTGTCGCAGGTACGACTTTTGGACAGATAAAATCTTCCTATCAATTCGATGTTTCCCTTCGTGACCTATTAACGGAGGCACTTGAGGTGATCGAAGTTGATTCACGATCTACAATAGCTCACATTTTTGGAGACAAGTACGGTGCATTTGGGCATTTAAAACCATCGAATTTCCGAGCAACTTTCAAGCATAGCGAATGGTTAGATCGAGTCCAAATTGAGGCAGGTAGGTCCAGCGAAAGGTTCGTAATCCATTTTAAAAACAACTATGTTGAATTCCCTAATCTCCCGTGCTGGATAGCTACCGAGGTTACGACATTTGGAACTGTTTCGAGGATGTACGAAGGGTTACTCGACCAGTGCCAGTCCCCGATTGCAAATCGATATGGACTGCAAAAAGGTGATCTTGAATCGACGCTACATCATCTGAGCTACGTCAGAAACGTTTGTGCTCACCACAGCAGAGTTTGGGATCGTGTTTGGTCAATCATGCCAAAGGTGCCAAATGGTAAAGCCTGGCAACAACCGTTGATGCCAAGCAAGAATACGATCTTTGTAACGCTGATCATTATCTATCGTGTATTGAAACAATGCTCTGCTAGCAGAGCTTTTGCAGTTGAGTGGCGACGGCGAGTCAACGAACTAATGAGAAGTCCACCTACATCTGTGGACGCACTGCAACGAATGGGCATGCCCGTCAATTGGTATAAACATCCCTATTGGGTCTGATATCGAATGCGGATACCTTATTCAGAAAACACACGCTAAAGGTCTGATTGCACAACGCCTGCAGGATCGGGCAGTCAAAGGGGCACCTCAAAACTAGCACTGCTTGTTCCTGCCATCCATCGCTAGTAGGATACTTGCTGTTTTCCACCAACAAGCTCTGAAGGACGCCCAATGATCCACAAATCCATCATTCTTTAGATGATGGGTAGGGATGCGCTCAAGCGACTTTCAAACGAGCTAGACCTCATTGGAGTGGACCGACGAAGTGTGCACCAAATGCGGGCTGCGCTCACGGACAAAAGAATCGCTACCACCGATGTATTGATCGGATCTCTGAAGATGACAGATCTCCGTCGCGTTGCTGCGAACATTGGAATAACGTTTGGTGGCAATCGATCTGAACTAACGGCGCGATTGAAAGATTTTGACAGCAAGAAACCAAACTCGAACCGAAAACCAAGTCAGAGAAAACATATGCAGGCCGAGGCAACCACGACGAACGGTTCACCACCCTCTACCGAAACAGTTGCCAAGAAGAAACCCCTCAAGCTCACGCTGCCCCGGCTGGAACGCGGATTATTTGCTTTTCCATATGCTGCTGTTACGAGCAGCCCGAGCGACGTGCTGATGCTTTGGGACGGCGAACGCTCCGGCCTTGTCGGAACTGGAATTGCGGGTGTCGTTGGCTCTACTGTTGCACGATTGCGACCTAATGATTGCATTGATGGACGTTTTCTTTACTACACGCTCAAAAGCCAGTTCTACTGGATTCAACAGCAACGTACCGGAACTGGAGTGCCACATGTCCCCAAAGACCTTACCAAGATTCTTGCCGTCCAATATCCCCCACTACCCCAGCAACGCAAGATCGCTCGGATTCTGACGACGGTAGACAACCTGATCGAGAAGACCGAGGCCCTTATTGCCAAGTATCAGGCGACCAAGCAGGGGGTGATGCACGACCTGTTGACTTGTGGCATCGGTACCAATGGAAGAATCCGAGACCAAAATAATCCAGCCTGTCTGTTCAATGACTCGTTTTTCGGAAAGTTGCCATCTTCCCATCGGGTTGTTTCGGTGGCAGACATCCTCTCCAAAGATAGGCAAGGCATTTTGACTGGTCCGTTCGGTGTCCAAATGGGAGCGGGCGACTTTGTAAGCGAGGGGGTCCCAGTTTTGAGAATCGGCAATGTGCAGTGGGGCCGCCTCGATCTGTCTGATCTGTTATTTGTTAACGAAAAGAAGGCAAATCAACTTGAGAGATACCGTGCCCAAGCTGGCGATCTATTGTTCGCTCGGTCCGGTGCGACGACTGGAAGAAACGCACTCGCAACCGATGAAGTCGATGGCTGGTTGATTAACTACCACATTATTCGAGTCGCAGTGGATCGCAGTGTTTGTCATCCTGTTTACTTGTATGCCTGCTTCAACAGCGAGCTACTTCAAAGCCAAGTCAATCAAGAGAAAGGCAAGGGGACCAGAGAGGGGATCAACTCTAAGGCTCTTGCCTCGTTTCGTTTTCCCCTGCCACCCCTATCCGAGCAGGTTGCAATCGCCGAGCTATTGGTCGCAATGGATCGCAACCTTCATCATGAGAGGGTTTCTTGCGATAAACTTCGGACTTTGAAAACCGGTCTCATGCAAGACCTTCTCACCGGCAAGGTGCGGGTGAAGTTAGACGAAGCCGAGGAGGTCAGCCATGTCTGAATTCTCCTTCGTCGAAAAGCCATTCCTCGATCAACTCGACGCCCTCGACTGGACGGTGATCGACCAGGGGCCGGGCATTCCCACCGATCCGTCCAAGAGCTTTCGGGCGAGCTTTCGAGAAGTGACCCTGCGGGATGTCTTCAACCATGCCGTCCGTGCGATCAACACCACCGCCGATGGCCGAACATGGCTGACGGACAAGCAACTCGACGACCTGCACGATGATCTGTTCGGTCACTCGGGCCGCAGCTTGGTCGAAAACAATGAAGCCGTTCTCAAACTGCTGTTCCGCTCCCAGGTCGATGCCAACGAATTGACCGGCGAGCAGTATCCGAACGTCAAGCTGATCGACTTCGAGCATCCCGAACGCAACCAGTTTCACGCCGTCAACCAGTTTCGCATCGACACACCGGGAGCGACCAAGGGCTTCATCATCCCCGACATCGTGCTGTTCGTGAACGGCTTGCCGTTGGCCGTGATCGAGTGCAAGGAAGCCAACGTCTTCACGTCGAACCCGATGTTCGAGGCGTTCCAGCAGTTGATGCGGTACAGCGACCAACGTGAGGAGACCAAGCAATCGGGCTTGCGAGAAGGCGAGCCGAGGCTGTTCTTCACCAATCAACTGCTGATCCGCACCAGCGGCGAGCAGGCCGACATCGGCACGATCACTTCGACCGACGAGGAGTTCTTCTTCCCCTGGCGGGACATTTATCCCGAAAAGTATCGCACCTTCACGCCTCCTCTGGGCAAAGTGCGGCCCCAGGAAACATTGATCCAGGGCGTGCTGCCCAAGGAAACGCTGCTCGATCTGATTCGCACCTGCTCGATCTTCATGGATGTCGGCAAGGTGCGGGCCAAGGTGGTTGCTCGCTATCAACAGTACCGGGCCGTGTGCAAGATCATTGACCGGCTCCGCAAGGGAAAGACGCCAAACGACCGTTCCGGCGTCATCTGGCACACGCAGGGTTCGGGTAAATCGCTCACGATGGTCTTCGTGATCCGCAAACTGCGAATGTGCGACGACTTGAAGGATTACAAGGTCTGCCTCGTCAACGACCGCACCGATCTGGAAGACCAACTTGGGGACACGGCGGCACTGACCGGCGAGAAGGTCACGTTCATCACCAGTTCCCATGACCTGAAGCAGAAGCTCGCCACCGATTCTTCGAACTTGAACATGGTGATGCTGCATAAGTTCAACGAGAACCCGAATCGTGATGTGCCGGACTATCTGCAAGACGTGATCGATCTGCCGAAGTACGAATCGTTCGGGATGGTGAACGACTCCGAGCGAATCCTGCTGATGATCGACGAGGCCCATCGCTCGCAATCCGGCGACCTGGGCGACAACCTTTTTGAAGCGTTCCCCCAGGCTACTCGACTTGCGTTCACCGGCACCCCGTTGATCGTGGTAAAGGACAAGAAGAAGACGGTCGAACGATTCGGCAAGTACATCGACAAGTACCGGCTGCAAGATGCGGTCGATGACGGCGTGACGGTGCAGATTCTCTACGAAGGGAAGACCGCCGATTCGGCTGTCTCACAAAAAGCGGCATTCGACGAGAAGGTGAATCAACTGGCCGAGCAGCATGTCGCCAGCCAGATGCGGAAAGCCGAGAACATCGAGACGTTGCGGAGGATCGCCAACCGGGAGAACCGTAAGTTCGACGACTTGGTGAAAGAACGAACGGCAGACGAAATCCTGGCCCTCAAGAAGAAGTGGGGAACCAGTGATGATCTGTTCGAGGCCGAGCCACGGATCAAGGAGATCGCCAGCGACCTCGTGGGGCATTACATCGCCAACATCCTGCCCAACGGGTTCAAGGCCCAAGTGGTTTGCTCGTCGAAGCTGGCTGCCGTGCGTTACAAGAAGTTCATCGACGAAGCCGTTGCGGAACGGTTTGCGATAGAAGAGGCAAAGCCGATCTTCCCTGGCGGCGTCTCCTATGCAACCGTACCCGATACCGGTAATCAGTTATTGCAATCGGTCGATACCGAAACGTCTTTGGTGGCTGAAAGGCTGGAAATAGATCGCGGGATGTATCGAGATGATGATTTATGTAAGAAGCTGGCGTTTCTAAAAGCCGTAGTCGTGGTATCTTCCGAAGGGACGAACGAGCGAGCGATTATTACTCAGGCCCGCAAACATGCAATCGAATCCAACGCAGTCGAGAATTTCAAAAATAAGTTTGATCACACCGATCCGGACAAGGCCAACACGGGCATCGCTTTTCTAGTCGTCTGCGACATGCTGCTGACCGGTTTCGATGCTCCGATTGAGCAGGTGATGTATATCGACAAGCGGGTGAAGGATCACAACCTGCTGCAAACCATTGCCCGAGTCAACCGGATCGCCAAGGGAAAGACACGGGGCTACATCGTCGATTACATTGGGTTGACGGATCACTTGAAGAACGCCCTATCGATCTACGCCGACGACGATCAGAAGGATGTCGAAGGGACTCTCACTGACATCACCGGCGAATTGCCCGTACTGGAGGCTCGATATCGACGCCTACTCAACTTGTTCATTGAAAATCGCGTTTCCGAGATCGAGAACTTTGTTCAGCAGCGGATTAAGGACGTAGCCCATGAACTCGCCGTGCTTGAAAAGGGGATTCGTTGCATGGAAGACTTAGCCCAGCGAGCTAATTTCGAAGTGTTTCTGAAAAAATTCTTGCAAAGCATGGACATTATCCTGCCTAACTCCGAGGCATTACCATAGCGAATTCCGGCCAAGCGATTTGGCTTCCTGCTTGTAAAGATCAAGGAACGCTACAAGGACCACTCGCTCAGCATTGCCGGTGCCGGTGAGAAGGTGCGGAAGCTGATCGACGAGCATCTGGTGAGCTTAGGAATCAACCCAAAGATTCCGCCTGTGGAGCTGCTATCGCCCGACTTTATAACGCAGCTAGACAAGAACAAATCGCCACAGTCCAAGGCAAGCGAAATGGAACATGCGATTCGCAAGCACTGCAAGGTTCACCTCGATGAAGATCCAGTGCTATATGAATCGCTGAGCGAGCGGCTTGAGGCATTAATCAAGCAACACAAGGACAATTGGGACTTGCTCTGCGAACATCTATTGAATTTGCGCAACGAAGCTCAGGCCGGACGGCAGGACGATACAAACGGAGTTAGCAAAAAGGCGGCTCCATTCTATGACCTGATAGGCAAGTTAGGATTTGGGAAGGGTGGCATTCCAAAAGAACAATCAGAGCAATTCAAACAACTTGTAATCGAGCTGCTTGAGAAGTTACATCGAACCATTGGGATCGTGAATTTTTGGGGCAATCCGACTGAGGTTGCCAAACTTAGGGGCGAACTCTCCGACCTCCTTCTGTTCTCGGGCATCGACGAGATTGCATACAAGTGCGAGAAGATCGTGACTGAGATCACTGCACTTGCAAAGGTTCGTGAAAAAGACATTCTCGAATGATTTGTATCTATCGAGACATCCGCTACACGCTCAAGCGGAGCGACCGCAAAACAGCCAGCATCTACGTGGAGCGAGACGGCCAGATCACGCTCATTGCCCCCGAGGGACTGACCAAGCCGCAAATAGAAAAGCTGCTAGAGGGAAAACGTCGTTGGATTTACAAGAACTTAGCTGAATGGCAAGACCTGAACGCGACACGTACCGAGCGCAAATTCGTTAACGGCGAAGGATTCCTATACCTTGGTCGGTCCTATCGATTGAAACTGGTGCCGAAACAGGGCGAACGGTTGGTGCTCAAAGATGGGTACTTTTGTTTAAGGACGGACCTTCGTTCTGCGGAAAAAGCCAACATTGCATTCCGAGACTTCTATCGGGACAAGGGATTCACAAGGATTAACGAGCGAGTTGCGTATTTTCAAGTTCGAATGGGTGTGGAACCGAAGTCCGTTAAGATTCTAGACCTCCAGAATCGCTGGGCTTCGTGGACACCTGGTGGGAACATCAATTTTCATTGGAAATGCATGATGGCTCCCATGAAGATTTTGGACTACATCGTTGTCCACGAACTCGCTCACCTTTTGTACCCAAACCACTCCACGAAATTCTGGAACGAGGTCGATAAGATGATGCCCGATTTCCAAGAACGCAAGGTATGGTTGAGAGAGCATGGCGCGGGAATGGATTTGTGACATCCTGCTCGACGCTAATTGACTTGCACCAGCCCATTGGAAGTAGAATAATCGCCCATCGATATATTTTCCAACCACACCTCCCTCTGCCTACCCCAAAGCGTACCTGATGGAGTTGGACGAACTGTACTGTGACACTATTTGTGAGCGATTTTTAAGGTTTACTGGACGCGAACCTGTTCGAGAAAAGGACGGCGCAAAATGGTCAGCCCTGAAACGTTCGTGAAAACCTGTAGACTATGTAGGCGCGAATTACCAATTAGCGAGTTTCATCGAAGTGGTCCAAACAATATGGCGTCGCGTTGTAAACGTTGCCACGGCGTAGCGATCCGAAAATGCCGAGTGTGCAATCAAGCCTTCGTCGGTAAATCCGGTAAGAAGACATGTTCGCTCCTTTGCAATGAGTTGCTCCGCTCACCCACCTTCCTAATTTGCAAAGCATGCAATCAGGTATTTGGACCCGTCACGCACCTTACGCGACGCTATTGCTCCAAAGCTTGCGCTTATCTTGGTGCCTCAACTGGTCGAAAGACCTTCCGGAGAACGACGATAAAAGCTCGGAGCGCTCAGAGCTTACTACGCTATCACGTCTTGGCGGGGCGTATTACTCGTTCTTCCTTTTGCGAAGAGTGTGGCGCAACTGGACGTCGCATAGAAGGAGCTCACTTTGACTATAACAAACCTTTATTGGTAAGATGGCTCTGTGTTCCATGTCACCGTCGATGGGACAAACGCGAACCCAAGAATGCGACCTACATTGTTTCATCACCAATACCAGTAGCGCCAAGTGGGGAGACAATTCAATGATAGTTTGTGTACTAAACAACGCGTTGCACCTACGCGAACAGCATGCTGTACCGGAGCCTACTCCCCCCCCGGCATCTTGGTTCCTACCTCGCCATTTCGTGTGCAAATACGATGCCAAGACACCGGAACTTTCACGCGTTTCACGTTGATTGTGGAAAGTAAGTAAACTTGGCAAAATCGACTAAGCCTGAGACGCCGCCCACTGAAAACGCAGATGTCGTTGCGCGTGCCTATCGCAAAATTATGGCAGGCAAGCCCGACGACTTGACGGGCGAGGAGCGGACCGCTGTCAAGCGACATGAGAAGGCAAAGGAGGAACGTCTTCGCTGGCAGTACTACGGGTCTATCCCACAAAAGCACTGGCGTCAGATGTCGGGTCGTCAGGCTAAAATCCTCAACGAGCAAGCGGTTCGGTACGGTATCCCATTCGATGGTGCAACCGTCTCGTTACCTGCCGTGATTCGTGCCCTGCATGACTTCCTAGCCGACAACAAACACAAGCTGGCTCGGGACGACGATGACTTGATGGTCGGTCCAACAAGCCCTGCCTTGGAGCGCTATCGTGAGGAACGAGCAGCTATGGCCCGCATGTCGCGACTGGAGCGTGAAGGCGAATTGCTTCCCCGTGACTTGGTCCGTCAATCGCTTTCCAAAACGGCCACAATCCTTAGAAATGCTGGCGAATCATTACAAAAGCAGTTTGGTCAGTCCGCCGCCGATTTACTCTATGAGGCGATTGGCGACGCTGAGGCAGAGATTGTCCGCTTCTTTACTCGACGCGATACGGAGGATGAGAATGGTCTCGATGCGACTGAGTGAACAAGCTGCTTTGCAGGACATGCAATGGTTCTTGGAGCAATCAAAGCCAAGACGCCTTCGTACGATTCGTAAATTCGCCGAAGACGAGATTGTAATCCCCTCGGGTCCTTTTGCGGGAACGCGATTCCGATGCTACAGGCAGCCGTATACGGGCCTATGGTTCGACCAAATCGATAGCGGCAAGTGGACTCGGTTCGTGGCAACTGGACCAACGCAATCTGGCAAATCAATTTCGTGTTTCGTAATCCCGCTCATCTACCATCTGTTCGAATACGGCGAGACTGTCATCTGTGGTTTGCCTGATCTGGACATGGCTGGCGACAAGTGGCGAGAGGACATTCTGCCCATCATCGAGCGTTCAAAGTACAGAAACGAGTTACCTAGCAAGGGAGCTGGTAGTCGCGGCGGGCAGGTGCAATCGATCCAGTTTCGCAACGGTGCCACATTGCGATTCATGACCGGTGGCGGTGGTGACAAGAGTCGCGCCGCATTCACTTCGCGCCTTGTAGTCGTGACGGAAACCGACGGCATGGACGAGCCCGGCAGAAACAGTCGTGAAGCTGACAAGATCTCGCAGTTGATTGCTCGGACTCGTGCGTTTGGTAATCGTAGTCGTGTGTATATGGAATGCACCGTGAGTACGGAAACGGGTCGAACGTGGCAGGAATACATGAATGGCACCCAAAGCTCGATCGTCTTGCCTTGTGTCCATTGCAAGAATTGGGTCAGCCACGAACGGGAACATCTAAATGGCTGGCAAGAATCTCTGTCACAGGTCGAAGCCCGAAATGCATCCAAATTCAATTGTCCAAATTGTGGTGCGGTGTGGAGCGACAAGGAACGGGCCGATGCGAACAAGTCGTGTCGCCTCTTGCACTATGGCCAATCGATCGACTCGGCTGGAGTTGTGACTGGCGAACCACCTGCGACCGACACGCTCGGATTCCGATGGTCGGCGGTAAACAACCTGTTTCTCACTGCTGGGGATTTGGGAGCAGACGAGTGGCGGGCATCCCGATCTCCAAACGAAGACAATGCCGAACGGGAACAGCGCCAATTCGTATGGTGTTTGCCCTCCATTCCAAATACGTGGTCCGAAGTCGCAATCGAGACTCACGAGTTGGCGTGCCGAGTTAACAGCTGGCAACGAGGCGTTGTGCCGTCGACAACCGAGACGCTCACTGCTGCCATTGACCTAGGGAAATACCTCAACCACTGGATTGTGGTCGCTTGGTCTCCAGGCCCGTTCGGTCACATTGTGGACTATGGTCGCATCGAGGTCGCCTCCGATGATCTGGGTGTCGAGCAAGCCACGATGGTTGCGCTGCTTGAATACCGAGACATGATTCTCAAGGGCTGGCCAGTTGGCACCGCAGAGGCAGCACCAATGGTTCCCAAGATGTCACTCGTGGACGCCGGGTTCATGACCGATGTGGTTTATTCGTTCTGCCGCGAATCGGGAAATCGATTCTTGCCATCTGTGGGTCGCGGCGCTAATCAGCAACACCGACAATGGATTGACCGTACAACCCTCACCGGTTCAGTCGTACGGCATGTTGGCGACGGCTATCACATCAAATGGTTACCGGTTGAAAACGGATTCTTAACCGAAGTCGATGCCGACCATTGGAAGACCTGGGTGCACCAGCGATTAACCACTCCAGTGAACAATGCTGGGTCGATGACATTGTTTCAGGCGTCGGCGAAGGACCATCTTGCGATTGCCAGACACTTGACGGCAGAGGTGAAAGTCGAGGAGTTTGTTGCCGGTAAAGGGGCGATTACTCGGTGGGAACGCAAGCGACGCCAAAACCACTGGTTTGATGCGTTGTACAACGCTTGTGCGGCGGGACATTACCTCGGTGTGCGTGTGGTCGAGGAAGCGGCCAAGGCTCCGCCACCTCCCAAGAAGCCTAAGCCAGAGGATCCCGATCAGAATCGTCGACCGTGGCTTGATACGCAGCGTTGGAAGGAGAATCAGCAGCGGATGCGGGAAGGGAGACGGTGGTAGGCAGAATCGCTCAAAAAGTGCGAGCCTCGAGCCACAGATTGTGTCCATGCAAGTAGTCTTTTAGTTCACCGTTTACGACTATTGATTGCTTTCCCAGTTCAAAAATGGCTTTTTAGAAAATGTCAAAAGTACAACTTCCGATCGCACTCAACCCACCATTTAGCTGGAATTCCGGCGATTGCGCACAGATATGGCAGGGACCTTCGAAGCTAATTTTTCACGACGAAGTTTTGGAAGGAGTGGCCACTGTAAAACTTCGAATGACCGAACATCCAAAATGGGTTTTTGATTTCCAACCAAATGTGGCGATAGCGGAGTTCGCATCGTTGAAGCGAAACTTGATGGACCCGCATTCGTTGAAGAACGCCAAGTTGCGAACGGACTCAACGTTGGGTGATCTTGATGTTGATGTCTCAAACTTTCCTAATGGAACCATCGTCGATTGCGATGAATCCGATAATGGCATGTCGAAGTCGTTAGTGTACGCCATTTTCAACGGTCTAGAATTACACGGGATGCCCCTTCAACGCGGGACTTCGTCGTTCTGTGGCCGATTCGAAGCCATCTTGCCAAATGCTAGGATCACTGTCGATAAAGCACTTGGGCTCACTCCTAAGGATTGTACAACCTCCATACTCACGCATATTGCCCACGTTCAATTCGACAATGCCGTTGATAACAAAGAAGTGGGTGTCATTTCCGAGTTGTTGTTTCGAACTCTTTCTATGATGAGGCTAGGTTGGGTAGGGCTTGCAGGTCCGTGGTACTTTGGCCCAGACCTGATACCGACGCGTATAGATTGCGTAACTACGAAGATGTCGCGAAGCTCTGGGCAACTGGGGTGGTGCCAACCACAGATGGACTCAAGTTTTGGAGAATTGCTTCTCTGCATCCATAACAGCAGAATTGACAAGCAGAAGTTTGATTCCATGATCATGGCCATGCACTACACGATCGAATCTGAACAATGCTCGGGTGGAATCGAAGGTGCATTAATTCTTCAGCAGGCCGCGTTGGAGTGTTTAGCTTGGCTTGAAATGGTTCAAACGCGATCGATTTACAGCAACCGTCAATTTAAGAACATAAACGCTCACGGTCGTATGCGCGAACTACTCTCATTGAACAACATTGCTTATTCAATTCCGGAAAAAGCAGAATTTCTGAAGAACTATCCGAAAAACGAAGAAGGCATTCTTGACCTCGTGCAGATTCTCAGTGAATTCCGTAATGCCTTGGTGCATTCCGAACCGAAACATGCAGTCAGGCTTTTTGCAAGAGAGCACGGAGACGAGGAAAGACTTGAGCTTTGGCATTTCGTTGGAATGTTGGTGCAGCAGGCGCTGCTTGCCTCTTTCGGTTACAAAGGCAAAATGCTCCGTCGAGACTCCACAAAGCAATATGCCGTACATGCGGTGGAACAAGTTCCGTGGGTTCAAGGGGAAGCCTAACCGCGAAGTGCACATAGGTTGCTGCATCGCGACCATCAGCCTGTTTGCAAGCGATTGTGGTTCGTGTAGACATGTAAAGTATTCCTTACTGGGTTTGTTTAGGAAATATTGGACCGATGACTTCTACGCAGTCGTCCGGGATCGAGAGCATGAGCTTGCGCCCGTTGTCCCAATCTATCTCAATTTTTGCCCACTCACTGTGGTTATGAATTGCGGTTACGACACCCATCGTTCCGACGGGAATTGGATCTGGATCGTCGACCATTCGAAGCAGTCGGATATGATCGCCGACCTTGAGTTCAGCGATCCTCGAATTTGGATTGAAGTCCATCCGAATAATCCTCTATGCTTTCACAGCGAATCGTCCGCGATCCGCCTTTACAAACCGCGATGCATCGCCTTTGGAAATGTCCCGTAAGATCGCGCTGTAAAGAGTCGCGTGAGGTGTCTTGCCACCAGGGCTCGTCCAATAGCCTTTGGATTCCATCGCACCAATCATCTCTTTGGCGTTGAGGGGTTCCATCGATTCGCTCAAGACCTTGATCGCGGCGGTGACACAGCTCAGTTTCTTTTCGGGTGCTGCGGTCGAGGTCGTTTCTGCTGCGGTCTTCTTTCGAGCCTTCTTCGGTACGAAAATTGGAACCGTACCAAACTTTTCGACCGTTGCTGGCTCGATTTCAACCACGGTTACGTTGCCTTCAGTGGTAACCTTCGCTTGCCGTTTCCCGCCGCGAACTGCACCTTGCAATCGTTGAGCGGATTTAATGTGGATCTTCTTTCCGGTTGCGAGGTTGGTTGCATCCCATCCGCCAATCGGCTTCTCTGCATCGATCTGAATCTCGACTCGATTGCCAGACACGTTCGCGTAGTACTTGCCGCCGATTTTAACTTCTGCCTTTTTCATCTTACGTTCCTCAATTCTTCTTCTATGGTTGGCTGCCATCATCAGGCCGATCGAACCACCGATCAGCGACGCGGTTCCGTTCCGCGTTTCGGCTTATTTGGAAAAAACTAGGTCGGCCAATCCTTCGCAGAGGAAATCAACAATCACCTGTATCTCGGCGTTGGCTGCTGGCGCATCCAACCCGCGATCAAAATTGAAAAGGGTTGTGCGGTCGGCGGTGCGTTGAATCCACAGTTTCGAAATCTTGCTTTGGCCGAGTTCGTAGGATTCGCATTCGGCGTGTTCTGGGAAAACCAACGCGTTGAATTTGTATTCTTCGTTGACCGTTCCGAGCACCCAGGTGCCGCTGGCACCGGCGCGTTGCTCGATCTTGGTGATCGCGAGGTCGAGGTCTATGTCGTTGTTGTGGTCCGTTGTCTTGGTCATCTTTGCGTCTCTGTGTTGAAAAAGGTTGAACATCGTTTTGCCGTAACACACTTAGCCATGCATTTCGCATTACATCAAGCGCTGTGGCGAAGGATTCCAAAGATTCTTTTCCGCGCAAAACCATGCGCTCAACTGTCCCGCGCCGTCTCCCAAGCCCGTTTGCTGCCGTAGCAAATCTGGCCACCTTCGACGATGTAGACCACGTTGTCGGCCGCGACGTCTTGGTCATCGTCGTCTTCGCTTGCGTCGTTCATCTCCTGGCGGGAAGTGAGTCCGCAAATGCCGTTCTCAAAGGGCCAGTTCTGCTGCGTCATCAGCCGTACCTCAACGTCGCCGCCATGTTCTTCGCGATAGTCGTTGAGGATTTCGATCAGGGTGTCGAGATTCATATTTGGTCTCCATTTGGGTTGTGGGAAATCGTTACGCGATAACACACATGGAGCCATGCGGTTTGAAAGACATCAAGTCAATCCTGCAAACATTCCAAAATGATTCCTCATCTTTGTTGTTACACCTACACGGCGCACAAACCGCAACGTGTCGCGTTTCGCAATAACGACCGGGTTTTCATTGGTACTTACGCAGTGGACGCCACAGATGGCGGACGTTGCGGCAAGAATCGTAACGATTCGAAGAACAGCGAACGACGCCGAACCTATCGGATCCGCGTCGTTGCCGAGCTACCTAAAAAGACGTCGCTGATACAATCTCGCTCAGTTGCAGAAGTGACTAACTGCCTTCGATGTTTCTGGAACCAGCGCTAAAAAATTGAGCCGATTCGGCGCTCCGGCGTGTCAAACCGGTGCGAGTTTCGAAAACCAAAATGCTCCGAGCTTCATTGATCTTTTGCTCAAAACCGGAGATCTTCTATTCGCTCGCCAAAGGTTGGTTGCGATTGACACTAATCGGGCGCATGCCTAGCTACCAAGCTTATTTACCAACCAGACGTGCTTGTTGGGGTCTAAAAACCGGACTTGGGAAAGTCGACCTCTTGAGTCTCCACGCAGATGACATCACCATTTTTCAGAACGATATCATCAGGGCAAAAATCCGGGCTTACTCCACGGGGAAGCCGCAAAGGAATTTTCAATATTGCCGGAATATTTTTGTTAGGAATATCGGATTGGGAAGCTTCCGAAAAGGCACTATACTTCTTTTCTAGTTCTTTCACCAAATCCGCCGGTCTTTTTGAATCGATTTGGAAGCGGAGAATTTTCACCTCACTCTTCGCCTTCCTCCCTGGAATTCCTCCGGACGCCATGAGCGCATGTAATACATCATTACGGTATGCCGGAAGCCGTACTACAGTTGTGTGCTCGACTCTCTTACCTTGCGGAACTGAGTCGGGTGTTCCTTTTTCTCCAACACCGATGTCTTGGCGAACGACAAGTATGTCATAGAACCTTTCGGACAACCTCGTAACAATCGGCCGAATGGGAGTTACCCCGTCAGTCAATTTTGCATTCAAATAAGCTTTGTAAATCAATTCCGTTGCTTGCTCGACACATAGACCCTTGACCGCCACCGGTTCGACAAGCGGCAATTGGATAGTTCCATTCTCTTGAACTGCAATCGGACCCCAGGACCCGGTATAAGGAAGTACTTCCTTAATGTAAACACCCAAAACGTCTCCATGGTCGAGCTGATATCGCCTAGCCGGTTCTTGAACCAAACGGCTAGGATCGATGAGTAACTGTTCCCGCTGTTCTGTTTGCGGGTTTGTTTCAGACGGTTCATTCGATTTAGTATTAGGGTTGTCTGTGATTCGAACGGATTGTGCCGTCACATACTGATCGCCCGGTAAAACCGCAATCGCGCAAAACGACGCGATGCACCAGACCCACCATGGCGAACGACTTCGACTTCCGTGTCCTAAACGCATGATTCTCTCCAATCGAGATAAAGTAACATCCACTGGTCGCACGCCCGGCAGCGCCGGAGCTACTCGCAACAAGTGCTTTAGTTCCAAAACATCCAACAGACTACGTGCATACGTTGATGGTTTGCATCGCAACGATGCGATAGTTTCCTCGTCGCAACATCGCTCGGATTCGATCGTTACTCGTCGAGACGCCAACCAAACCATCGGGTGAAACCAACCAAGGCAACACGCAAGAGATTGAACCCAGGCCAACCAAAGGTCGCCTCGACGGACATGAACCAACTCGTGAGCGATGAGCGGTTCCAATTCCTTTTCCGATCGGCCCGCAATGATTGCTTCGGGCAAGATAATGACCGGTTTCCAGAGGCCATAAACGGCAGGGCCGAGCAAGCTGTTCACCACTCTGACTCCCACTTTCCGCCGAAGTCCTAATCGAACATTCAATCTCTGCACGCATCGAGCGACTTCGGTAGGTGCCTCACAAGTCGTTAGGTAAATCAATCTTAGAAATGTGATAAACCGAAGTATCGAGAACAACGCAAAGAGCAATGTGCCCGCGATCCAAACGATGGTTATCGCAAAAAAAGATCCGCTCCCTTGAGACGTATGACCCGCAGCTCTGATCTTGGCCGGAATTGATGATACGGGGTCGAGGGAGTACCCTCCAATGCGAATCGCCCTTTCCTGCGACTTGCTTTGCCAAACCGCCTTCGATTCTGGAAATGCTTTTGTATTTGGCTCGTACCCAACTGCAATCTCTAGTTGGTTGCTTATTCGGCTAAAGAGCCCAATAGGACTACTCCAGATGGGTGGCGTAATGCACTTGATCAACACCAACGCCCACAGCATATGAGACAGATGTGCTCGCTCTCGGCCAACATATCGAGTGACGAGCCAGACCAAGCTTGCGAGCATCGCGACTTGCCAGGATTGTTGAATGACAATTTGCAATAGGTTGAAGGAAATCATTCTTTCGCTCCCTCTCTTTCCAACCGATCAAGCAATTCTTTCAATTCGGAAAGACCTTTTTCGTCGATACCGCGATCCTCGATCAAGTGCCTCATCAAAGGCATGGTGTCACCTGCAAAGAGCCGATTTACTAGATCGTCGACTGTTTCTCGAATGACCGTGCGGGCTTTGGTCCGGCCAGAGTAGATTCGCATTCGACCTTCCAGTGTCGATTTCGCGTAGCCCTTCGTTTCCAACCGCCGCAAGTATGTTTGAACGGTCGCAAAGTCCATTTGCCGTTCTGCGGGCAAGGCCTCGTGGATCTGCCGTACCGACGCAGGAGCCATCTCCCACAAGAGACGAGCGACCTCCAGCTCGCCTTTAGATAGCATTGCTCGCTCGACCATTGAGTTCCTCTATGCTTCCTCGGTTACAATCCAGTACGTTTGTAAGTGCCTGATTCTAGCAGTACAAGCGTACGCGTTGCAACGTCACTTTGTTTATCTAAATGAGATTTGGCAAACCTAGGAGATTACATAGACAATCAAGACGGAAGGCCGCGGCCGCACTGTGGATGAATGGAAATCTCGACCCGACCAACCAGACAACCATAGGCTCGACTGCTGTGGGAGCAGCCATGGCCGCATCCATGCAGGGATGCGCGCTATTTGGAACTGATGGTGGAAGATCCATCAAACGAAATGAGCGCGTTAGCTTTAAGGAGATGCAGAAGAAGAGGAAATCCTGATTGCGACGAAAGGCTGATTGAGCCTAAGCCGGGTTACGTTGCCGAGAAGCCTCCATGTGTTTGGTTTTTTTGCGTGAATCGCCTACTTCCCATTCGGCGCTCCGGCGTGCCAAACCGGTGCGAGTTAGCGAACATGATCGTTGAGCCAAAAGGAAAGTGGTTTTCGAATTACTAACCGCCTGTTGTCGAGCACGGCTCGACGCCTCCGCTGCCCCTTCTCTGCTACCCGCACAGGCCGAACTGGTCGCTGCCTGATTGGCGAATTCTGGCCGGGTGCGGGCTGCTCGGGAGCCCATTTCTTGGGGGGCTTGAAAACCGTTGCAACGCCGCGCAACTCTGCTAAACTCAAGGGCGTGCCGTTTGGGATGATTGCCCGGCGTGGCCGGGACTTGAACGGCTACAAACATTGCTTAAGCAGGTGGAGCCTTAAGCAGGTGGGGCCTTAAGCACGTGGAGGGAATATGGGACTTCTATATGCGTCGGAATTGAAGGACCCCAACGATTGGGTGGGTCAGAATGCAGAAGACATTCTTAAATCGGTCAGACAAGCGGGCGGTTGGAAAACGCTCTTTCCGAGCAATATCCCTATGTGGCTTCACAAGATCCGCAACTACTTTAATGTCGAGCCGGCAACCCTCAGACTGGTCGACCAGGGGGTAACCGCCCACTGGATGGCGGTCGTTCGCAAGCACGGCCAATTGAACGCCTTTATCAAGGGCCCGCGAACACTGTCAGGCCACGTCTATTTCGACGAAGAAGTCGAAGTTTGGTATCAAATGGGTGCCGGTGGGACGATCTATCACTGGGGCCGCGATGTTATCGGCTGGCTCGACTGGGCCGAAGCTGGCACCGCTCACTTCGTCCGCAGGCAAACGGGGATCCCCATTTTCAAACTCGTCTGCCCGGACGGCACCGGCGGATCGAAGGAAACCATCATCAAGAATCCGAAGCTCGACAAGGTCGAGGTTTCAACGTCGCAGGGCAACTATTTCGAAATGCAGAGTCGCTCGAAGATCGCTGAAACAAATGTGGTGACCATGGTAAAGCCGCGAATCATAACAAACGCGCATCACCAGGGCTCATACAATTTTTGCGAGACAGCAGTCCACGGGCTAAACTCTCACGAGAAATACGACGTCGAAACTCACCACAAAGACCCGGTCTACGTCGATCCGCCGGACCGCTTCGTTCCGCTCAAGCAGCGTATCTTCAAAGAATGGGTCCTGGCCAAGGCCGGAGCCAAAACCAAGATGTCCAGCGATTTCGACGAGCCACCGATTCTCCCCCGCAAACCGCATTCAGTTTGAACCTATTAAGTTAAGGAGTAGTCCAGAAATAACCTTCGTATTTCATGCTGGGTTGGGGACTGCGGTATAATTCCACTTTGGGCGGTACTCATCGAACTGGATTGTCAGTGTTTTCTGAAATTCTGGGAATCTAGGTGCGGAATCTACAATCTAGGTGCCATCCAGCCACTGGACCGTCATCGTAGCTGGAGTCAAACGCAAGCATAAAGAAAAGCAATCGATGCTTCCATCTCGCTCCGGTCACCCAAACCGGTGCGATGTTGTTTCGGTCCTGTCTGCCTAAGGTTTTACAAACCTCTCCAATTATCGCTGTTCCACCAACTCGCTTCGGTTGCCCACGCGAATGCGTGTTAACTAGCTGGTCTCATAAGTTCTCAGGCCGATGCTCAAAGTCTCTATTTGAGTTAACTGGATTCAAAAAAGTTCGAAACGGGTTGCTACCGTTCGACCTACCGAAGCTGGCTCGAACTCATCATATCCAGTGTTTTCGTTGGCCAACTCTCTTTTCAAAAACTGAGAATGTTCCGAAAAGGGTTGCGTTCGGGGAGCTGATATTAAAAAGCGGAAATAACCCGCCACACCAGTTAACAAAGTTAGCCGTGAGCAGCCACTCCCGGCTTTCTTCGTTTTCATACAGTCTTTTCATGGGTCTGGCGATGCTGGACGGATTTAGAGAGCGCTCTCGAAATCTCGCACCGCCACCCTCGCGAACGGCGTTTCGTCCCAAAACTGGCTGAACTCTCAGACTCTCTGGTCAACCGAAGATTTCTAGTTAACAACCCGGTTGCTTCCGGTGTCCGGAAGGAACCAGTTCGGAAACCGGTTTGGCGGTAGCACAAAGTGGAGATAGCGTGGCCCCGAAGGTTGGAGCTTGGATCGGTCGGTCACTTGGTTGATTTCGACTCCGGCTGTTTGGCAGGCAGGCTCATGGCGACGCGGAAGCCGATGTTGAGGAAGCGGCAAGACGGGTCATACGAATTGCGGCAAGCCGACCGGCAGGATGCTGGGTCAGCGTTCCAACTTCCGCCGCGGGATATGCGGCGTTCGCCCTCGCCACGCTTAGGACCGCTCGGATCGATAGCGTCCCTAAGTCGATAAGCAGCGTGCCAATCCTGACACCATTCCGATACGTTCCCGTGCATGTCATACAAGCCCCAGCGGTTGGGCTTCTTCTTCCCCACTAGACGAGTGATTGTTTCCGAGTTTTCACCAATCCATCCATATTCCTCTAGCGATTCCGCAGAGTCTCCAAAGCAATACGAGGTGGTGCTAGTAGCGCGACAAGCATATTCCCACTCAGCTTCGGTCGGTAAACGATATTCCCGTCCAGCCTGTTTCTCTTCCGACGATTCAGAGAGCTTCTTACAAAAAGAAACCGCGTCGTCCCAACTCACCGTTTCAACTGGGTGTTTTATTCCCTTGAATGAGCTCAGATTTTCTCCAGTCACTTTTTCAAACTCATCCTGGTTTACCTCGTACACCCCCAGGTAAAACGATTTGCTGATCGTGACTTCTTGAGGCTTCTCGTTATCTTGCCGCCCAGCTTCGCTAACTGGCGAGCCCATAGTAAACGACCCCGCATGTATCAGAACCAACTTCATTCCAATGCTGTTGGTAATCTCCTTTAGCTGTTGAGCGACTGCGGGGGAGCCAAACAAAAGAAAGAAGATCAAAATAAAAAATCGCATGTCATGTTCTCCCTCACTCACGTGTTGCCGATGCCGGTTGCTTTCCTGGCGGAGTCAGGGCAATACGGAATCCGTAAGTAGCCATGCGAGTCGACGGATTGCGCCCACTACGATGCGCCGACCGGCAGACGTCAGCATAGAAGGTCCAACTGCCTCCGCGGTACACCCGATTATAGCCCTCATTCGGACCCTTTGGATCGGTCGCCGCATCGGCTGGATAGTTCCCAGTGTAATCCTGGCAAAACTCCCAGACATTACCATGCATGTCGTACAGTCCCCATCGATTTGGCTTCTTCTCGCCCACTGGATGACTCTTGCCAGCAGAATTTTTACTAAACCATGCGTAATCCATAAGCGGCTTAACTTTGTCTCCACAACTATAGACCGAAATGCTTCCGGCGCGACATGAGTATTCC
>JANLRK010000339.1:0-4807 GCA_031361585.1 Pirellula sp.
GTCGGACGAAGAATGGCCGCCGACAGGTGTTCGCAATGCGATGCCATTGTTTCCAGCCTGCGGCAATTGGAATTCGAATCGGAGAGTGATGTTCTCATATTCATCTTTGCTGAGCAAGTCGCCTCCTTTGCCCTGCTTGCAGACAATAGCCCCGTCCTTGACTTCGTAATTGTCAACAGCCCCGAGCCAATTGCTTAGATCTTTACCGTTGTTGAGTTCGACGAAGCCCTCTGCATCGCGAGCGGCGAGAGACTTGTTGGCTTCCTCTGCTCCAATCTCGCGTATAAAGACATTGCGCCAGCGAATCTCACTACCATGCGTTTGTAGTTGGATGGGACCTTTCGGAAACGCAGGATCCAGCATGGTGCCGTTTGGCATTTTGGTGGCTTGACCATCTTTTTTCTGCGCGTCCGGTTTTCCATATGCTAGGTACCCACTGTTCTGGTTGGCGAAGAAATTTTCAAGGACTGCGTGGTCGACGACCTTTTCACCATTGAGGATGACCGTCACGCGTTCCCCGATCATCGTGATTTTTAGAGAGTTCCATTGTCCCAAGGGTTTGTCCATTTTCTTGGAAGGGTCTTTTCCAGGTGTACCGTTGCGGTTGTTCCAAAGGCCACCCGAGCCCTTGTCTTGACCGAGCCCATTTGGGTCCCCAATCGTTGCATCCCATATCTGCACTTGAGGAATGCCACGCAGATAAACGCCGCTATCACCAAGAGGCAACGCCTTGTACTCGAGGAGGAGTTCGAAGTCACCGTAGTCTTTGTCGGTCGTTAAGTAGTCCCCGAGTCCATCGTTTACAAGTTCGTGATCCTCGACTTTCCAGTGAGCGTTGAGATGTTCATTGGTGGGTCTCCCATTTTTGTCCAGGGCTCCGCCCTCGATCGACTGTTTCTTGAACTTGGCTCGATCTTCTGGCGACATGGACCAAAGTTCATTGGGATCGCGTGTCGACCAGCCATACCATCCATTGAGGTCCATGCCGTTAAAGAGCGCCGTGAAACCTGCTGGCGGAGCCTGCTGCGCTTGTACTGTCGAACAAAACAAAAACGCAATGCAGGGGAGGAAGAGAATGGTCAAGCAATTGAACGTTTTGGACTTGTTGGTGTTTCGGTGTTGCCGATTGCTCATAATCATTTTTCTGCAAGTCTTTCCAATGGGGCTGCCGAGTTCTGAGACGCCGATGTAGCCAGTATACGACATTGTTAAACCTCTCGAGGCCCTCGAGCGCTCGCGACAAGCAAACGGTTTCATTCGAAAGCGACGATGGGCTGGCTTGGCGTCCCTCCGGGACTCGGACTTGCAATTCCCTCCAATTCCGGTGGTTTCACTACCGGCTACGTTCTGTCGAGCCTCCGGCTCTGAGGAATGTGCAACTTCAAAAGTCGCGATACGGATTTGCGGTAAAACTCCGAATTCGTCGGTTAGGCTCATTTTTTCCTTGCCATTTGAACTACGCACGAAATATATTGTTTTCGAGACGAAGAAGTGTTGCAACGTGATTTAATCGGGTAAATAAACAGACGGAAAAAAATGATGGGTATTAAAAAGTATTTTGCTTTCGCGAAATGGAGCATGGTTCTCGCAGCGGTCACTTTCAGCGCGAAAGCGGACGCCGGAATCGTAGGACTTTGGGAATTCAATGATTCAGCCAATATTGGCAAGGCTACCCTTGGAACAGATCTTTTAATTGCGGGTACGGCCCCTGCTTGGTCCGCCTCGCGAACGTATGGAGGCAATACGCTAAATGGCGTCATCGACACAGTGGTCGGAGTCCCTAACAATTTGGTTGCAACACACGGGATTGCGCCTAACGGGGGAGGAGCTAATGTAAATCAGTATTCAATGCTTTTCGACATCAGACGGCCCGATACCGCAGAGTGGCGATCGCTGTTCCAAACGAACACTGCAAATATAAATGACGGTGACTATTTTGTTCGGGACAGCGACAGCCGACTTGGAGTTGGAGCTTTGGGTTATACAACCTACTCGATGCCCGCAAATTCTTGGATTAGGCTCGTCATCACATCCGACTTAGCCACAGGTGATTACCGAACCTATGTGGACGGGGTCTTACAGCTCGCACATACAGCGACTCCAGTGGATGGTCGGCATTCATTCAGCCCGACTGTTTTGCTTTTTGGAGATGAGGACGGCGAAAATGGCCTTCTGTCAGTTGGCGCCGTTGCAATTTGGGATCAATCATTGGCCGCGAGCCAAGTGACATCCTTGGGGATTGCAGGTGGTGCCATAATTGCAGTGCCAGAGCCAACCAGTTGCATATTGGCTGGAGTGGTTGGTGTTGGATTTGTCGTAACTCGCTTAAGACGAAGAAAAACAATCCGGCATGCTTGAAAGCAGTAAGGGTCTACAGTAAGCGATTAGCGATGTGGAAAGAGTGAAGGCCTTACAGCATGTCCAAAGGGTCGATATCGATCAGGTATAGATTGTCGCCAGTCGTTTTCGTCGACGACTGTACACGGGAGAGAATTGCATTGAGTGCGCCCGGCTCCTTCGAAATGAGCATCGCATGGAAACGATAGTGACCACGCAACTTTGCAATAGGTGGCGGCGCAGGACCTAGCACTCGCACGGGTGCCGAAGACTTTGAGATCTCCAACTGGATCTTCTTTACAATCCCTTCGGCAAACTCTTCGGCCTCTTGCTGCACAGGTCCTCGCATGATGATTCGTGCCAACGAAGCATACGGCGGGTACCCGAACTGTTCTCTTTGCAAAAGCTCTTGATCCGAAAAACTCTTGTAGTCATGCTTGCACGCTGCGATGATCGCGGGATGGTCTGGCGAATAAGTCTGAACCAGCACGACTCCACCTCGTTCGCCTCGACCCGTGCGGCCAGCAACTTGAGTGACCAATTGAAACGTCTTTTCCGATGCGCGGAAGTCCGGAAAGTGAAGCGCCGTGTCGGCATTGATCACCCCAACCAATAGCACGTTTGGGAAATCCAATCCCTTGGCAATCATCTGGGTCCCCATCAAGATTTGAATGCGGCCGGCGCGAAAGTCCGCTTGAACTCGTTCGTGACTGCCTGGCTTCTTCATGGTATCGGAATCCATTCTCGCAATCACCACACTCGGAAACCGCCGCTGAACTTCCATCTCAAGCTTCTGTGTGCCAAGCCCCGCAAATCGAATCGCCTCAAAACCACACTTCTGGCAAACTTGCGGGACCGCGATCGTATAATCGCAAAAATGGCACAAGGCTTTGCTCCCCTCACGGTGATGCGTCAGTGCCAAATCGCAATCAGGGCATGTTACGACATGACCACAGGCTGGACATTGAATCGACGTTGCAAAGCCGCGTCGGTTGAGCAACAAAATCGTTTGGCCATTCTCTGCCAACGTTTTCTCGATGGCTTTCACAAGTGGTTGTGAGATACTGCCTCGATCGACATCGATGCGATTGGATCGCAGGTCGATGGTAGTCACCTCTGGAAGTGGCCGATTCAGAATACGGCGTGGCAAGGCCACCTTCTTGTATTGTCCGATCGTCGCTCGATGAAATGTTTCCAACGACGGAGTGGCTGATCCCAAAACGAGCGGAATGCGCTCCAACGACGCGCGATGGATTGCCACGTCGCGAGCGTGATAGCGAGGAATCGTCTCTTGCTTGAACGAGTTCTCGTGCTCTTCATCGAGAATGATCAAGCCGAGATAAGGCGCCGGTGCGAAGATCGCGCTGCGAGGACCGATGATCACTTGCACGGCCCCCTCTGCGATCCGCTTCCATTGATAATGTCGTTCGGGACCGCTCATCTTCGAATGCAAAACAGCGACACTGGCAAAACGGTTTTGGAACCGGGAGCGAGTTTGCGGTGTTAGACTGATTTCGGGCACTAGCACTATCGCTTGGCGGCCGTAGGAAATCACTTGCTCGATCGATTGCATGTAGACTTCCGTCTTGCCGCTGCCGGTTACGCCATGCAGTAGAATCGTCTCGTGCTCACCGGAGTCGATGGCTCCATAAATCGTTTGCAACGCGATGCGTTGATCGGACGAAAGGGCTGGTGGTAGGATCCTTTCGTACACTTCGGCCGCAACGTCCCTGCCAAAGGTCATGACCCTTTCGGTATACGACTCAACAAACTCAAGCTCACATAACTTTTTGATGATGCCATCGGAGCATTGGGCGAGATGTCTCAGTTGCTCTTGCGATAGGGGCTCATCTGCCAAAATCAACTGCTGCAACGTTTGTCGCTGTTTGACCGACAACGTCTTTACGAGCGTATCATCGCTTGCTTTAAGGGATGGTTTCAAAAGCGTTTGGTTGCGTGTTCCAGCGCCTGCCCGAACGCCAGCGGGAATGACCGCTTCAAATACTTGGCCAATAGGGACCAGATAGTAGCGGCTCATCCACTGAATTAACTGCAGCAGATTGGAGTTGCAAAGGGGTTCGGTATCGATGGCCCGAATGATCGGCTTGATGAGTTCGCGAGGATGCTGGCTAATATGGACGGCAATCGTGTAGCCGACGATCTCGCGATTCCCTCGCCCCAGCGGTACTTCGACTCGCATCGCCGGCTTGATCATGCCCCCTAATTCATCAGGTATGCGATAGTCATAAGGTCCGAAAGGAGCTTCGGGAAAGGCGACCAATGCGCATGGAGTTTCAGCCGCCGCATCTATTTCCCATGGGGCGAGTTCGTTTGTGAACAACTCTCCCTGTTGGTAGTCCATGTTTGAAGTTAGAAGTTAGAAGTTAGAAGTGCGAAGT
Source organism: Pirellula sp. (assembly GCA_031361585.1). Taxonomy (GTDB): domain Bacteria; phylum Planctomycetota; class Planctomycetia; order Pirellulales; family Pirellulaceae; genus JBKCUI01. The sequence continues at coordinate 4,737 of JANLRK010000339.1, forward strand.
AAGAAGTTTGATTGGTAGGTCGCACCTGCCGGGTGCGACTTCAGTCAAAAAGCACTTCCAAGTCGCACCCG
>JANLRK010000342.1:0-17096 GCA_031361585.1 Pirellula sp.
AGCGTCGTTCTTTGAATGGCCAAAGTTCGCGTCCCCAAGATCTCTTTGAAGAAAAAGAAGAAGGTCAAGAAAGAGGACGATGCCGACGACAAGAAGAAGAAGAAGAAATAGTAGAAGCATCTACGAAATCTACCTTCGATGTCATCGATGGAGAATCAAGAGCGGGCCGAAGGGTTCGCTTTTTTTATGGCTCGAAACCAGCCGCAAGGCCCTTAGCATCCCTTCCACGAGATAAGGCACGGCGATGTACGCTCATTCCAATATTTCAATAGCGCCAGCCATTTTTCTTCTCTTGCTAAACTCGTCGCTCTTCGGCCAAATTGAGATTACCGAACAGTCGCTGCTGCCCACGCATTTGTCGGCAGCCCGCGAATTTAGTTTGTTCATGGACTCGACCATGAAACAAGCTTTGAAATTGGATGAAAAGCCCGTCTTTGTTTGGTCCAACCCGAGACGAATGGTTGGTGGCCAGGCGGGGCATGTGTTCCTGTGGAAAGACGGGGAAAGACCATTTGCAGTTTGCACTGTCTATTCCTTCGGTGACAAAGGAAAGCCTACAGATCGACAAATCGTTTATGAGTGGCATACTCTTTCGGAAACGACTTTGGTACCGCAACGCAACCAAACCACATCGCAATGGATTCCAAAATCCGGGATTCGATTCGACTTCGTTCCTTTGGCAAAGGAGCCTTCTGAAAAGACGAATCGCCAGAGGCTCGAAGTGAATTCCATTGTTTCTCATTTCGTAGTCGACTCAAGGGATCCCCAAGGGCAACGATGGCCGTTGAGAGCGTTGGGTAAACCGCTTTGTTCTTATGAGACCGAAAATGGGATTGGCGCTTTGATTGGTTGGATCGGCGATACCGGGAACGACCCAGAGTTCATGATGTTGTTGGAAGCACGAAAGCAGGGGAACATTCGAAAGTGGTGCTATTCTCCCGTCAGGATGACTGACCACGAATTGTTTGTTCGAGTAGACGGTGAAGTGACATGGCAAAGCGTTCGCTCGACAAACGACACTGGTACACACGACGCAGATGACCATTATTATCGCTTCCGCGACAAGGTTTTGCCGTTGAAATTATCAGCCGAAAACGCGAACTCTCCCCCGTAACCCGTCGTCCAAGTGGACCGAGGAGAATTCCTGTCACCAAATTTAATCTTGCCTACACTATATTCGGGAATGGGGTTGGCGATAGTTGCTACTTAAGCTCGGAACGAGCGAGACGCAATGAAAAAAACATTCCGTTGGATAGTGCTCGGGTTGAGCGCAGCGTTGGGTTGTATGCCAGCGGCAACTAGACCATCGACCGCCGATTCGGCGATTTCTAATGGCGACTATTTGGTCGTCTCACTCGTTGAGCCAACCAACGATTTGTCTGCCCGGTTCGACACTAAATCTTCTTTAGATTCGACATGCTCAATTGAATGCTCTGGACAGGGTCCGGCGATTGGTCTTGTTCAACGTGGCATTGATCAACACCGATCTTTTTCGAGACTGCCAGTACTGACTTCATATCGATTCCCCCGGCGCCCACTTCCTTGAACGCCTCCTTCGGTACTTGGCCCTCGTCGAAAATATTGGGTGTCTTGGGGAGCAAGTCCTTTAAGTGAACTTGAGCAACCCTTCCAGCGAGCCTTTCCAAGGTTTGTACGGGATCCCATCCACCAATTGCTGCCCAGAAAACGTCGATCTCAAATTTGACCAGCTCCTTGTCAAAGTTTTCGATAAAGATGTCCATGCCGGTCTTCCCTCCCTCGAGCGGTTGGAACTCAAACGAATGGTGATGGTAGCAGAGTTGAATTCCGGCTTTCTTGCATTTTTCTCCTGCTTTGTTGGATCGTTCTGCAGTCGCTTTGAGTTGATCCGCTCGTTCGCGATTTCCTTTGCCAATATAGCCAAACACCAAGTACTTGATGTTGTGTTTTTTTGCCTCGTCGATCGATTGATCTAAAGTAGTTGTTCCTGCCGCAGGATTGGCTTCTCCAAGGATATTCCATTTGAGAAATGCCGAAGTAGCGTATAGCCCTTTTTCCTTGGCGATGGGCATGATCTGTGTCGCATCCATGACATCCATCAATTCGATTTGTTTGTAGCCCGCGGCGGCGACCGCGCTCAGTGTCTTGACCGGATCCTTGGCCATTTCATTGCGAAGTGTATAGAGTTGTATGCCTATTTTCGCTAAGTAAGATTCGTTTTCAGGAAGTGCCCAAGCCCATGATTTGACGGACCTAAGAGAAACGCCGGCCCCGACAACGGCGGAGGTCGAGGAGATAAAAGATCGACGAGTGAACATGAAAAACTCCGTATCGAAGAAGGAACATAATTTAACGCGATCCGCAAGATCATAACAGAAATTACACGGCAACCGGCACACCCTCTGTCTCTCGATTTGTGTGGGCCTCGATTGGTACAACGTTAACTTTGTCCAAAACAATCGTTGCAACTCATACGATCGTCACAAAAACAGTGTCCCGACCAAAACTTCTGCGCAAAATTTTATGACTGAGTTGGCATTTCCGATTTCAGAGTGAACGCTGACGGTAACAGATTTCGCGTCAACCGCTATCAATGAATGATGGCACTGGATCAGGTCTCGTATAGACATGACAGCCAGGAAGTTCACGGCGCGGTTTATAAAAACTTTTTGTTTTGGAGATAGTTCCATGCGTCGATTGATCGTTACCTTGACTGTTGTTGTTTTCGCTGCAATCTCGTCCACGAGCGCTTCAGCTGGTTTGTTCTGTAAGAAGAACAATTGTTGTGAACCTGCACCTACATGCTGCGAAGCCCCAGCTCCAACCTGCTGTGATTCAGCTCCAGTTTGCAGACCAAAGCTGAACCTCGGCTGCAAAATCAAAGGCATCATGAGCAAGTTGAGCTGCAAGAAGAGCTGCTGCGATGCTGCTCCTAGCTGCGGTTGCGACGCTCCAGCACCAAGCTGCGGATGCAATGCACCAGCACCATGTGCAGCACCAGCACCATGTGCAGCGCCAGCTCCATGTGCCGCTCCAGCTCCAAGCTGCGGTTGCGAAGCTGCTCCAAGCTGCGGTTGTGACGCTGCTCCAACATGCTGCAAACCAGCTCGCAAGCACATCCTCAAGAATGCTTTTGCTCACATCAAAGGCAAGTTCGCAAGCAAGAGCTGCTGCGACGCAGCTCCAAGCTGCGGTTGCGAAGCTGCTCCAAGCTGCGGTTGCAACTAAGCGTCAACGCTGGACGCCATTCTACGATACATTATTGATTCGACGCTTGGTGCGAGAATCATCTGACGGCTGCGATTAACCTCGCGGCCGTTTTTCGTTTGGTTAGCACCGAGCAAATGCATGCAATACGACCCGGGGCTATGCTTCACGATACTCTCGTTATACTTAAGAATGAAAGCCAACCGTACTTCGTTGTCAGAGTAATTGCATGCAACCAATTTCTGAAACGCCCGTTCCGATCCTTCAGTTCCCGATTCCTTGGTCTACTACATTGACCACACACTTAGGATCCATCGTTTATCAATTGAAACGTCCATCTAACGTTCCAATGCCCAGAGAATGGCTTGGACTTATTTCCTCGCATAGTGCCAAACATGGGTACGCGAGTCAGGACTGGCAAGAATCGCTGTTATCAGCCCTGCAGCTTGCCGATAGGCAAGGTTGGGGGATTATGTGCGCATACCCCGCGCCTTATTCGGAGGTCATCATCCATGCATGCAAAAGATTCAAGGTCCCATATCGGCTTGTCAGCGCCGTCGACTCGTCTGGGAATCATAAAGCTAAATCTTCAGCAAGCGTTGAGGGAAATTCAGTGGATTGCGGCATCCTATGGCTAATTTGCAATGAAGCCTCCACGAGCCAAAAGATTCCGATCCACGATATTGCCACCGTTTTTCTATCACATCACCTATTTGTATTGGAGCTAAATGAAGGTGGTAAGATGGCACAACTTTTGGAGGCTCGCCTGCAATGCAAGGAAATACCGCCTGGTTCGACCTATCTGTCTCTCGCGAGGAACCAATCAGCGAAAACAGCTCGGTCCAAAAATTCGGATTGGTTAGATCGCGGGGCAGTCGGATGGCTCAATACCCGAAGTCGCGAGTTTTCGAACAACTTTTTTCGGTCTGTTCGAAAGGAATCATCGCATGGCACAACACAACAACCTATTTTTCCGATTCGATTGTTGCGGGACAGCGACTCGAAGTACCTTGTACACTGCACGCGATCAAGACGGGGACCATGGCCGGACCAGTCTATCGATCAGTTTCATGACGAATTGCTACAAAGTCCTTGGATAGAACAACCCTCGGTTTTCGAATCACTAGAGAGGATTCTTCAGTCTCAGCGTATTGTCGCGACGAACGGTCTCCGACGCGGCAAAGTGGAAACCGTTTGCTTTTCGAGCAATGAAATCAGTCATTTGCTTTCCATGCGAAAATTTCAGATTCACTTGGCCCGATGGGATTGGGAGCCATATGGGATGATGATCGATCGCGATTGGCTCGAACGGAAGGGCGCCAAACAGGTCTCTTACATGGATCAGGCTACGGCCCATCGGACAAGTGAGGAAGATTTAACTTACTGCCAAGTTGTGGCGAATGATGCAGGTTCTAGAGATTGGCGAGCTGAACACGAATGGCGCATCGCGGGCGATGTTCGCCTAGGTCAGTTGCCGTTTTCTAAGGCGATCGTTTTTGTGCCAACACTTGCTGAAGCCAAATTACTGCAATCGCTATCGCGATGGCCGATTGCAATCACCAATCCACCGCTTGGCAGAGAACTATAGGCGAGGCAGATAATGTTATTCTTTAGCCTCCGCACCGGACAGGTGCGACCCAACGGTAGGTCACTCGTGCCGAGAGTGACTTTGCACTGTCAGTGCATTGCCAACCCATTTCACCGCAATGCCTATCGGGCATGCTACACGGCTCGGTAAGCAACGCTATCACGCATTCACTTCAACGCAATCATTGCAGATGCCTTGCTTTGCGATTCTCAGTCGCACCCGGCAGGCCCGGCAGGTACGACCTACGGAGGCTAGCCGTTGCGTTCAATTGCGGCAATCGCTAAATCACGCAAAGCGTTCACCGATGGATTCATCGGCAAACCATCAAGAAATCCAATAGCATCCGATATCAATTCTCTCGCAAACGATTTGGTGTACTGAGAAGCATCGCAGCCATCCATCGCCAATCGCAATTCGTTAGCTGCAGCATGCTCCCCATTGTTCAAGCGTTCGATCAATGCGGCACGGACATTTCCAGGCATGCATTCCAACGTTCGGATGGCCGGCAAAGTCGGCTTGAAGGAACCCAAATCGGTTCCCAACGTTTTGCCAGCACAATCCTGTCGCCCCCAAACATCGAGCCAATCATCAATGACCTGGAATGCTGTGCCCAGCTTCAATCCATACTGTTGAAGCCGGTAGCAAGTCGATTCGTCGGCTCCTCCACTCCATGCACCGAGCGAACAACTGACGGCACACAAAGCACCTGTCTTGGCATCCAGAAGCCGCATGTACTCAGGGAGCGAAAGTTCGAAATGGCGAATACTATTTCCTTGCATGATTTCCCCTTCGCAAACTTGCTTGGCAGCGTCGGAAATCCAACGACCAGGAATGGTCGACGTTCCCTTATTAGCCAGCCCGTAGGCATGTGTGAACAGCCAGTCACCGACTAACACGCTGACTGGTACCGACCATTTCTTGTGAACTGTTTCTTTGTGCCGGCGGAGAATTGCATCGTCCAGAATGTCGTCATGCACGAGGGTCGCGGTGTGTACGAGTTCGACCACCACGCTCAGTCGAATCGATTCCTCTTCCGCCCTACCTGACGCCTTAGCCGATAAAAGCAAAAGACATGGCCGAAGTCGTTTTCCACCCAAATCGGCGACATACGACAGCATCTCTGCAATCTGCGTGTGACCGACTTTCAATTCACTGTTTAGCAGTTGCTCAACTTGCGTCAATTCTTCGCGAACAGGAGCGATTGCAATGCTGAGTTGATCTCGATAGGAGTCCGCCAACGATTGTTCAGGGCGTTCGGCAAGTAATCTACCGTCTCTCTCGATGATCGAATTCCGAAAACCTCTCGGTGCGTTCGCCAACTTCATTTGGGAGTGGGGTACATGAACTTCTACAGAATCCATCTTCGTTTACTCTTTTCTCCGGTAATCTCCTGTCTTACCACCTGTTTTCGACAACAGCATGATTTGGGAGATCGTCATGGATCGATCTATTGCTTTGCACATGTCATAGACCGTCAAAGCCGCAACACTCGCCGCCGTGAGCGCTTCCATCTCAACCCCAGTTGGACCTGTCGAACGAACCGTGATTCGCCACTCGAGCTCCAGTTCTGAAATCCACTCATGCTCCACCTCGACCGAATCGATCAAGATCATGTGGCAAAGTGGTACCAAAGCACTCGTTTGTTTGGACGCTTGAATCGCCGCGATCCGCGCTACCTGAAGGCAATCGCCTTTTGAGGTGGCATTCTCCCGAATAGCTGTGGCTGATTCGACTGACATGCTAATTCGACTGCAGGCGACTGCTTCTCGCGTCGTGTAGGATTTGCCACCGACATCCACCATTTTCGCTTCCCCCCGCGAATTTACATGCGTAAGCACCGGGGACTCAATGTCGCTGGGTAAATCCTGGTCGTTAATAGTTTCCTTGGGAATTGACATGTGAATTTGCTACCAGACAATTCCCGCATTGGAAAAAGAAACTTAACATTTAAATACTTGCAAATAGCAGCGATTCTAAGCCTGACCAGAGTATTCCGCACCAAAAAATTCCTTGCTCTCTTTTACGGTCGGCTTGATGGTGCGTTTTCCAGCTTCCCAATTGGCTGGGCAAACTTCGCCATGGTTTTCAACGAATTGGAGGGCCTGTACCATCCGCAATGCTTCATCAACACTTCGTCCGAGCGGGAGATCATTCACGACTTGATGTCGAACGACGCCAGCCATATCGATGAGGAATAAGCCTCGTAGAGCGACCGCATCTCCAAGCAAAACATCGTAATCCCTGGCTATTTGTTTGTTCAAGTCCGCAACCAAAGAATAGTCGATCTGGCCAATCCCGCCTTGCGATCGAGGCAGATTTCGCCAAGCCAAGTGCGAGAACTCACTATCCACTGAAACACCGATGACCTCCACGTTGAGTTCGGTGAATTCCTTGATTCGGTCTGAAAAAGCGATGATTTCCGTTGGGCAAACGAAAGTGAAATCGAGCGGATAAAAGAACAGCAATACGTACTTGCCTTTAAACTGGCTAAGCGTCAATTCGGCAAACGAACCGTCCTTCAGAACGGCCGTAGCTTTAAAGTCAGGGGCCGGTTTGGTAACGAGAACCGCCATCGAAGTGTATCTCCTGGTAGATTTGCAACAAAACTGCGAAAATGTGTTGGTCGTAAAGGCCGCCCTGTCTATTGTACGGGACCGCTAGCAACCATCGTCTTCATTGTCCGTCAATCGTCAAGTCTTAGGCTTATGGACCCAACCATTCTTGCAAAACTATCCGACTCAACTGCTACGGTCGATCAACTCAAAGCGTTGGTCCATCAATTCGTTAAGGAACGCGATTGGGGTTCATTTCATTCCCCGAAAAACCTATCGATGTCGATCGCAATCGAAGCGGCGGAATTGATGGAACATTTTCAATGGACAAATCCAGATGCACCTGCATTGCCAATGCCGCATGATGCCCCCATTGCGCAAGAACTTTCGGATGTTATCGCGTACAGCCTCGCCATGGCAAACGCGCTCGGGATCGACGTTAGCCGGGCGCTCGAATCCAAAATGGAACAGAATAGATCCAAGTACCCTGTCGGAGCGAAATACGAACCGAAGGGAATTGCAAGGCTGGTTTAGCGTATCAAGTTTGCAAAATCCCTCAAAAAATTACAGGGGTTTTTAACAAATAAAGGCTTTTCTCAATGTTTTTCCGTCAAACTTGGCTAAAATCCAGGGTTTTTATGACGAAATGGACGTTTCCCGGTTGCATTTAAACCAGGGCAACCTTTAATTCACCAAATAGTATTGTCCTCGGTTGGACATGATTCATGATTTCAGGTTCGTTGAAAGGGATTCATCGTATGGCAAAAGCAGCTGCCAAGACAGAAAAGCCACTGACCAAGGTCCAGATTTTCACCAACATTGCTGAAGCGACTGGCCTCTCGAAGAAGCAAATTGCAGAAGTATTCGAGGCTCTCAAAGTCGAGATATCCAATTCGGTTGGCAAGAAGGGCGTGGGCTCGTTCGTAATCCCTGACCTATGCAAAATCGTTCGAATTCAAAAGAAGGCTTTGCCAAAGCGCCAAGTTCGCAACCCGCAGACAGGCGAAATGAAGTGGGCCGATCCAAAGCCAGCTTCGACCGCTGTAAAGGTTCGTGCTCTTAAGAAACTAAAGGACATGGTCTAATCCAAAGACCAGGTTCGAAAAACAAACGACTTGGGCAAGCGATTGAGCTTGCCCATTTTCGTTTCAAGCTCCAAACAATCCGAGGCTGCAATGCGATTGATCTTGATGGGAACCGGTCCATTCGCCATCCCCAGTTTCAATGCTCTACTACAAAAGGGATACGAGATCGTACAAGTAGTCACTCGCCCAACCGCCCTACCGGTGAGTAAGAAGGAGCCACCGCCAAACCCGGTGCGACTCTGGGCACTCGACAATCAATTGCCGATCTCCGACCCCGTATCTATCAACGGTCTACATACGATCGAGTGGCTCAACGCACAACGAGCTGACTTGATGGTCGTTTGCGACTATGGACAAATCCTTTCTCGCGACGCCTTGAGAGCTTCCAAACTGGGCGGCATCAATCTACACGGTTCGTTGCTACCGCGGCATCGCGGAGCAGCCCCAGTCCAGTGGTCCATTCTTTCGGGTGACTCCGTTGCAGGGATCTCCGTCATTCATATGACCCCAGCTCTCGATGGCGGACCTGTCCTGCACAAGTTATCAACGGAGATTGGGCGAGACGAAACGGCAGACCAACTTGAGGTGAGATTAAGCAATATCGGAGTTCAATCAACTCTCGAGTCGGTCGCATTGCTCGAAAACAAGAACTCGCTGGACGAATGTTTCGAACTAGGTGAGACGCAAGACAAATCGCTCGCAACCAAAGCGCCGCGTCTTGCAAAAGAAGACGGTGAACTAAACCTTCATTACCCAGTTCGATGGATCGATCGATTGGTTCGAGGCTTACAGGCTTGGCCAGGCGCCTATGCGCATTTGGAATTTCCCGATGGTAAGACTTTGAGAGTAATCATCCCAAAAGCGGCACCGATTGAATTGGAAGTAGGGGCAATCCCATTGTTGCCCGGCGAAATGCTCTTCGGCGAACCACTTGTGAAATTGCGAGAAACCAACTCCGACCTCATTGCATCATTGTATGCTGTGGCAATCGACGGACTGCTTGCGATACCGTTCGTCCAACCAGCGGGCAAAAAACTCATGTCAGCCGACGAATTCTTGCGCGGCTATTCGCGGTTTCCGTGCATGAGAATTGCTTGTGTTCCAGGTTCACATCGCTTACTCAATAAAATGTCATGCACTTGAATTCGATTTTAATTGCTTTGCAGAACATCGCTCCGCTGGAGTTTGCGGAGAGTTGGGACAACGTCGGCCTTTTAGCCGGCAATCGCAATCGAGATATCTCCAGCGCGATGACCTGCTTAACCCTCACCTCAACAACCCTGGAAGAAGCGATTCAATCGAACGTAGATTTGGTGATTTGTCACCATCCCATACCGTTTAAACCGATCTCCAAAATAACCGATGATTCGACGACCGGAAAGCTATTGCTACAAGCGATTGAGGCCGGAATTGCCATCTACTCACCCCATACAGCTTGGGACAATGCAAAGACAGGGATCAACCAACAGCTTGCTGATATCCTCGGATTAGAGATGGTCAAACCACTTCAATCTTTCGCTGAAGTTTCTAACGATGACTCAGTGGGCGTTGGAAGGTACGGCAGACTAACCTCTCCGGCATCCATCCAAAGCACAATGAAATGCATTCACGCTTCCATCCCAAAAATAAATGCCAGGCACACGCATTCTGCAGAACACTGCATTTCCAAGATAGGGATCGTTTGCGGTAGCGGGGGTAGCCTGCTCTCTCTTGTTGCTCACCGTGGTTGCGATGCAATGCTGACCGGCGAAGCGACCTACCATCAATGCTTAGAAGCCGAATCGCTCGGCATCGCGTTGTTGATGATAGGGCATCACGCCAGCGAATCATTCGCGATGAAGGAACTGGCGCTGCAGCTTCAAGCGTTGTTGCCAGAGCTGCATGTAAACACTTCGCGGTTGGAACATTCTTGCTTCTAGCGATCCGCCCCCGGCGGACCGAGCACATACCGCCCCCTGCGAGCTTGTCGGGGACGGTACAATTTCGGGCCTCGGCATGCTAATTCGGAGAATTCGATGAATAGATTTCGACCTTTTGTTGCAACGCAAATTGAACCAGCATATTCGCTTCGATACGTATGGTTTGCATGGCTATCTGATTACATCGAGGTCGATTGGCCATCTAACTTATCCAATCGGATTTCACCTCTTTGGGATTTCGGCCCCTAACCGCCCATCGCAACAAAAACCTGGTAACAGTTACCTTTAGCGCTTGACCAACGGTCTCCCCCGTGCAACTGGCTCAACGTGCCAAAGGAAGACTGTCATACCAACTCCGATGCGAGGGTATACCACATGATTTTAGCCGCAAGATAGCAGTTCGCTCGCTCGGCGAGAACACGAATCGAGATGTCGAGCAATACATTGCGAAACAGATAGAGAAAGAACGGTTCGTCGATCCTCGCTTCTCCGAGTTGCCCAAACGATTCCGGTTGCATTGGGACAACGTTGATCTATCGCTCCCATTTGAGGCACGGCGAAGTCGCTATTGGTATGACTTGCATCTTGTTCTCGTGACCGAAGAGCGGTATCGCATCTCTTCTGAGAATGCATTTGTGGCAATTCAAAATCGATTGCTATCCCTTCGTGAACGTGAAGGGTACTCGTTTAAGAGTCTTCAATTGATGCCAGACCATATACATCTATTGATGAGGGCAAACATTGAGCATAGCCCAGCCATGGTGACCGATCGGATACAAAATGAAACGTCAACTGCTGTGGACATGCGTTTATGGAAAGACACTTACTATGTTGGGACAACGGGAGAATACAACATGAATGTGATCCGTCGAGAATAAACATGTGCACCGCCCCCTACGAGCTTGCTCGTGGGAGCGCTCGCTTGGTGGCTATGCGTCCAGCAGGCGGAAATCCACCGGGAAGCTAACGAATGATGGCGACGTCCGACACCGTCATAGTAACGTTTTGAACCTTTTTTACCTATTTACACTTTCTTTGAAAGACTTCTTGAAAATCAATGGTACCTGAGTTGGGTTTTGCCCAATTCACTTCCTAAAGGTACCAACATGTTTCGATCGAAATCACCAAAAAAACGAGTTTCGCAGGCAAAAAAACGAACCAAAAAGCGAGTCTTCGAACTGCTCGAATCCAGACTACTCCTGGCCAATTCCCCTATCGACGACCATACCATGAATGCCCTTTTGGCTGGCCTCGATGGTATCTCCGGGCTTGGCGATCGCATGTCTTCCTCAGGCCAGTTCGCAGAGACTATTCGACCCTTCACGAACGCCGACCGCTCCATCCTCACCCCAGGCGGAATTGCACCAATTGGGCGCACAGTCGATCATGACATCAGCAATCCGGTACGCGATTTTTTCAACAATCAACCTATCTTAGATCGTACCAGCAATGCACTGATCGTTCGGCTCAGCAACGAACCGAACATCGTCAGTGTCGAGGGGGGGCTCGAAGACTTGGCGATCGACGAAATCCGATTCAATATCCATCTAAGAAAGGAATTCGATCTTGGCCTAGTTAGTTTCGAATTCGGCTCTCCCGGTCACGCTCTTGGAATCGGTATCGAGAACAGCGTGAATACGAATCTCCATGTGTTTCTGGACGTTCAGTTCACATTCGGTGTCTATCTCGATCCAGGTCTGAATTTCGAACAAGCCACCTTCGTTCGAGGACTTAGTTTCAACTCGTCGCTGAATGTTAACGCAGTCTACGACCCTTTTACAATCGGGATCGGAGTGCTCCAGGCAAGTGTACCGGACGTTGTAATTGACGCTTCGCTGCTTCTACAAGTGAGCGACCTTGCACCCAACCCGTTGCATGAATGGTTGCTCTCCGACATCAATACCCTATCGGTCGACGTGTTAACGGTTACGATCACTGATACGAACCATATTAACGCACAATTGGACGTCACTGCCGCGGTCGGAGACTGGGTCGTATCGGGCTCACCGGTTCTTCAGTTTATAGGTGAGGTGATCGGCCTCGAACCCACGCTGACGTTCAATGCCGACTTCAGCGAAATGCTCCTGTTCAATCGCATTACTCTCGACGATATCGTGTCAGCTCAAGAACAACTCGGGTCTTGGTTCAGCAGCCTAACGAATTCGGATTTGTTCAACGTCGAGATACCATTCTCTCAAAGCGCCTCGATTGGATCGACCTACGATGTCGGATCGGCCTATGGCAGCTTCACGCGAAGCCTACGCGATGAAAACGGTGCCCCTTCCTTTTCATCCGCACAAGCGTTTCCTTACACTGGAAATACTGGAATCGACTACGATCCCGTTATCGACCAATTGAGTTACTTCATTCTTCGCAATCTGCCTTCGCAACGCACCGAATCGCGAGCCAGTCAATTGTTCGTCGATCAAGTACTCGCACTGGAGTCCACCGAGTCGGCTCAGATCGATGCCGATGGCAAATCGTCACCTACAAATTGCCCGGTATTCATCTCAATATTCCTATCGACTTGCCTATTCCAATCATTCCGGGTGTCCTTTCGGCCACGACGGACGAGATACCATTGGAGGAAACGATAGCGACGATCTTGTTCGCGGCAACAGCGGTGCCGATCTTCTCTTTGGCGACGAAGGCAAGGATGAGCTGAGAGGTGGTACGGGCAACGACACGATCCGCGGTGGCAATGACGACGATACGATCTAGGGAAACGAAGGGGATGAACTTCTCTTGGGATTTTCCGGCGTCGATACGATCTTTGGCGACGAAGGAAATGACGTCATCTACGGCAACAATGGCGACGATGTTTTGCACGGAAACCTCGGCAACGATCGCATCTACGGCGAGTTAGGGAACGATGTTTTATTCGGAGATGACGGAAACGATGTACTTGAGGGGGGAGCAGGCGGCGACATTCTGAGCGGAGACGATGGCGATGATGCACTCTATGGCGACGAAGGCGTCGACGATATCTCGGGTGGTAACGGTACGACTCTTTGTTTGCAGGCAACGGCATCGGCGACATTATCATCGGTGGGCCCGATGTCATTGTTGGACTGCTTCGCGATGACGACGAAATTTGCGGCGGGGATGGCGATGACAACATCCAAGGCGGCGACGGAGACGATGCAATCTACGATGGGGTTGGCATTAATATTATCAACGGAGGCTTAGGCATTAATACGATAGTTATGGGTAAAGGACCAGTACCTAACTTCGCTATGCCTCGCGGGCCGGAACGGCGCGGCAAATGGGCTGAGCTGAGCGGTTCGGCGACCCAAGGTGGATTATCTCACGAAGGAGAGCCCAATGAATCCGTCGGATGAATTGTTATTGCAAGCGTTGATCGAAGGAACTTTGAATGAAGAAGATCGCACGCGCGTTGATGACTTGATTGCTCGTTCCGAAGAAGCTCGAAGGCAGCTAGCTGAATGGCATAGCTGGAAGGAATTGGATATTTCCTTTGTATCAATGCAGAAGCCGCCAGCGGACGAATCCGCTCAATTGCAGATCGCCATTCGAGTCATGCAGAGCGAGGTAGCTGGGATGGGGACGCAGATCGCGATTCGCAACTCTTCCACACATGATTTTTCGAACGACTTTCAGATAGATTCAGTTGACTCGGAGACACGTTGGATCGACCAAATAGTGGGCATCAAGGTTGGAGGAGTGATTGGACGAGGCGCGATGGGGGTTGTGTTTCAAGGGTTCGATCAATCCTTGGGTCGACGCGTTGCGATTAAAATCCCGTCGCGGCATTGTATTCGTAATCACGAGTCTCGCGAACGCTTCGCGCGCGAGGCACAAGCGGCAGCGCAACTGTGCCATGAAAACATTGTTGCAATTCACTCGATTCAACATGTCGATGGCATGCCAATTTTGGTACAACAGTCGACCGCTCGATAAGGGTTTGGGTGAATGCGTTTTGCGTCGATCTGAATTGAGCAAAATAGTCGCTAATAGTATGCTTCATTTTGACAACGTTCGGTACTACATGGGAGACTTTGTGGTGATGCCGAACCACGTGCATTTGATCGTGTGCTTGTTAGGAGATACCGAGATTGAAGCAATTTGTACTTCATGGAAAAGGTATTCGGCAAAGGAGATCAATCAAGCGATAGGGAAGAAGGGGCGATTCTGGCAAGAGGAGCGTTTCGATCATCTCATACGTTCGGTCGATCAATTCGAAGCGATTCAGCAGTACATCGCAAGTAACCCAAGAAACCTCAAGGCCGGAGAGTATCAGTTGTATCGCCCAAAAGTAGCAGGCACTTTCCAAGTGCCGTCCGCTGAACCGCCTGCAAATGTTGACCGTCAGGTGACCGCCGAGTTTTCCGGAGAGTCTGGCCACGGCACACGGAGTGTGCCTGCTGCTTTGGAGAACGACGAATGAGCGTTCCGAAGTATCCGAAGTACAAAGATAGTGGCGTTGAATGGCTGGGCGAGGTGCCGGAGCATTGGGATGTTATGGCATTGAAACGCATCACGTACCTGAAAAGCGGCGATTCAATCACCGGAGAGACAATTGAAGAGACAGGCGACGCCCAAACCGCCGAAGCGGAGCGAGCCATCGAGCTGTTGCAGGAACGCCGAACCGCCCTTATTTCCGCCGCCGTCACCGGTAAGATCGATGTTAGAGAATTCGCTGAATCGGAGCCTATATATTTATGATTGCGACGGTGAAAGTAACCCTCGTTCGTGGATTGTATTGCGAAGTTGACTGGTCCACCAACATTGAGCTGGACGAATTATCGACGTTAGCAGAGGTTCACGATGCAATTCAAATGGCTGTCGGCTTTGATAACGATCACTCCTTTAGCTTCTTCTTGTCGCGCACCGACCATAGCCGGACCCGTGAGTATTTTCACGACGACGACGAGTCCATCGATTCGAAAACCGTGAAGGACATGTTTCCGCTGCCCGAACGGCAATCATTGTTCTACCTGTTTGATTGGGGAGACGAGTGGGTCTTCAAAATATCAAAAACGCGAAAAAGCCTCCAGCAGACCATGCCCGGTGTGGCGTATCCCCGAGTAGAACGCGAATCGGGAACAAAACCTGACCAGTATCCCGCCTTTGACGACTAGGACGAGGACGAGGAATTAGTCGCAATGAAACCTGAAATGATACGCTGGGCCGTTGATCGATCCGGAATGTCGTCGTCGGATTTTCCGACGGTTATCTCCGAATGGATCACTGCGAACCGCTGTTCTCGCCGAAGGACCAGGACTCCGATCGGAATGTCATCGACAGACAATTGCAGGACGCGGTCCGGGATTTCGAGCGTACAACCGGTGTCGTCGCGAGATTCTGATCCAGCAGGCGCTTAACAACAGCAAGGAGCAATTCGCCAACTCCCTGGACCTCGATGATTCGCTAATGAACGCGATCATGGAAGCCCTAGGCGCCCACAACCTAATGAGCAGTCAGGCACTGAGTTACGAAGCCATTCGCAAGGGATTGAAAGCGATACTATTGGGACCAGCAAAGCTATATGAGACTCTACGTGACGCCAGTTTCCGGTAGAACAGGCAGCTAGCTTGTGAGTAATAGAGGTAACGAGGGTAGCGAGGGCAAAAAATCATGGCGGAGACCGCCGTGCCACACTTGCAAGAAAAAACCCTGGTTTCTCAAGGATTCACCAAGAAAAACCAGGGTTTGGGGGCAATGAGAACGCTGGGGCTCGAACCCAGGACCCAGGGATTAAAAGTCCCTTGCTCTACCAACTGAGCTACGCTCTCATTCTTCAGAATCGACCACCGAATCAACTTGCCGTTGTTCCGCAATCTCTCGCAAAGCAATACGATGATGTTACCAAGGTCACCGAAATTTTGAAGGGGTTCGTTTACATGCTTTCTTTTTCATTCAATTCTCCCAATTCCTTCACACCCAGCTTGGATTCGAACACAAACCAACATAAAAATCAGCGTTTTTGGCTTTTTTTCGTACTGGTCCCCCTCGCTTTTTTGTTCATAACTTCCCTACAGCCGAACGCTTTTGCCGGTGCAACTGGCTCCAATTGGGTCGTCGTCGTAAATGGAGAATCCGTTAACTCACGTTCCATCGCCAATCTTTATTGCTCTGCACGAAATATACCAGGCCGCAACGTCATCGTTCTGCCAAGTATTCCCGATTCAGACCAAATTTCAGTCGACCAGTTTCGTGAACTGATTCTCGGCCCCGTCCTAAAGGAAATAGAAACCAGGGGGCTCGCCTCCCATATCCAGGGAATCGCCTACTCTTCCGATTTCCCAACCGCGATCGGCCTCGCTTCCGAAATCGATGCGATTCCGAACAAATCGCCTTATATGACACCAGTCGGTTCTATCAACGGCCTAACCTTTTTGTTCCGATTTGTACTTGCTAAAAACCCAAGCTACGTGGGATTCGAAAGCAATCTTTATTGCGCTCGGCCAGTCAAAGACATACTCCGACCATTGGTGGCCACTCCGGATCAAGCCAAACAATTGTCCGACTTTATAGGGCAAGCTAAACACGCCGATGCTGCTGCGCTTCTCGATAATCTTTGTGGCACCATCGACAAAGCTTGTGTCTACCCGATGCTTTATCTCGCTGCTCAACAATGGGCTCTCGCGGGCGACGCCAAACAAGCTATCCGTCATATCGAGCAATCCATTCAAGCAGGTTGGGCATATCGGGACCATATCCTTAATGATCCCGCTTTCGCGGGTTTGGTGGACGACAAAGACTTCAAAAGAATCACGAAACGCTGTAGCGATCAGCCCTCGGA
>JANLRK010000258.1:0-5817 GCA_031361585.1 Pirellula sp.
ACTCGGAGCAGATAAGTATCGACGGCTTCCTTAGCGATTTGATAGCGCTCATCGAGTTGCTTCTTTGCGATTTCCGTTTGTGCTTGCGAGTCACGAGCGCGCATTGCTTGCCAAGTCGCGACGACAGCTCCGATGATCAAAGCGGCAGCCACCAGAGTTGCTGCAGACAGCGATGCTCGATTTCGGCTGGCCAACTTGCGGAAGCGATAGAGGGTCGATGGCGGACAAGCGCGTACTGCTTCATCATTGAGGAATCGTTGCACATCGTCCGCGAACTCATTGGCTGTGTCATATCGTCGGTTGCGGTCCTTCTCCAGTGCCATCATCACAATCCAATCCAGCTCACCACGAAGTTGATGGCTTAGCTTGCGTGCATCGACATTGCGATTATCCGAAATGGTGGAGAGGACTTTAGCGTCGAGCGTACTGACACGTAGACTGGGTCGCGGTGGATCGACTTCGCGAATCATGCGACGCATTTCGTCGTAGCCCGCATTGCGCAATGTTTCGCTTTCGAAGGGTGTATGGCCGGTAAGGATCTCGTAAAGCAAAACACCGAGCGAGTAGATATCGCTGCGCGTGTCGATATCGATGCTGCTTTGGCCCGCTTGTTCGGGGCTCATATAGAGCGGGGTGCCGACCATTTGCTGGAAACCCGAATGCAGGGTTTTTTCGGTCAATTGATGACCGATGGCCTTGGCGACACCGAAGTCGATAACCTTCGGAACAGGCGTGACATCATGCATTTCGACCATGACGTTGCTGGGCTTTATATCTCGGTGAATCAAGCCTTTTTGGTGTGCATGCTGTACGGCGTGGCAGACGGTAATGAACAGTTGTAAGCGATGTTTCGTATCGAGCTTGTGGGTGTCACAGAACTCGGTGATGGGGGCTCCTTTAACGAGTTCCATTACAAAATAGGGGCGGCCTGCGTCGGTTGCACCAGCGTCGAGCACTTTGGCGATATTGGGATGATTGAGCATGGCCATTGCTTGTCGTTCGGCTTCGAACCGGGCCACGACCTGCTGGGTGTCCATGCCGGCTTTGATCACTTTCAAGGCGACCGTGCGGCGGACAGGTTCTTTCTGGGCGGCCATGTACACAACACCCATGCCACCTTCGCCGATCTGTTCGATGAGTTTGTATGGACCAATTTGAGTGCCGGCTTGTTCCTTACTTTCGAGCGAATCGATCGTGCCTACGTCGCCCATAGCTGGTACTTCAAGGAAGTTGGGTTCCCTTTCTTGAATCCGCAGCAGTTTGGTTACTCGGGAAAACAATTCGTGATTGTCGCCGCAGACTTGGTCCAAATAGGCGTTACGAGTTTCAATCGATTCAATACCGAACGCCACTTTGAAGATGGCCTTTTCGTCAAATCGCTTTTCACTCATTTCAATGCTCCACGGCAATTGCAGAAGACGTTCCGCTATCTATCAATGCGAGAGTTAGGCTCGAAATGGCCAGCGGAAATTTGAATTTTTTGCAAATCTTGAAAAAACTATTCGTTACGATTCATCCAACATTTCGGCCCGGAGCCAGTTTTTTGCGTAAGTCCATTCTGTTTTTGCAGTTGAGACAGAGATCCCTAGGATTGCGGCAGCTTGCTGATTGGTAAGTCCTGCGAAAAAACGAAGCTTGACAAGTTCCGCCGCGCGGGCATCCGTCGATTCAAGTTTGTGTAGCGACTCGTTGAGAGAGAGAATGTCCAAATCCGGCTCTGGCATCTCCTGCTCCACATGCGACAATTCAACTCGCTGATAGCCACCGCCAGCTTTGGGGCCGTCTTTGCGTCTGGCCTGATCCACAAGGATTCGCCGCATAGCCTCTCCAGCCGCAGCAAAGAAGTGTCCTCGATTATCCCACTTATGTTCGCCAACGTTGCGGCCTACAAGCTTCAAGTAGGCTTCATGCACCAGTGCCGTAGCTTGCAGCGTTTGCCCCGGCTTCTCTTGAGCAAGTCGGACAGCGGCCAACTTTCGCAGTTCGTCATAAATCAAAGGCAGCAGTTGCTCTGACGCCAACGGATCGCCCGATTCGATTTGCGATAGTATGCGGGTGACATCAGACATAGGGCGTGGATACATAAATAGGAAGCATAATCAGACCTAGTGTAACTGCACACGCACAAATTTGCCCCAGATCAACCAGATTTTCTTGCCTTGGCGATCTTCTCTCAATTTCCAACACTATCGCTTGAGCTTCCCTTCCACACGAGGTAACAGTGTGCGCAACGACCAGCCCTGTCGCCACAGCAACTTAGGGAAGCAAAACATGAAACAGTCGGAATCAAACGCGATGGAAGTCACCGATGAACAAATCAAGAAGCATACCCTTGCGTACTACCGCAGTTCATCAGAACATCCAACAGCGCATTCCATTTCCCTACAGCAAGCTCACGAACGAGCGTGGGCAGCCAAACATGGCATCGCAATCATCCGCGAATACTCGGATGTAGGGAAGTCGGGAAGTATCAGCGAAGAACGACCTGCCTTCGACGAGATGTTGAACTATTGGGTGATGGAACGCTCGGACTTCGGCTATGTTCTTTGTGTAGATGCGAGTCGCATCGGTAGATTCCAAGTGATCGAACTCAACGTTCAATTCAATAAACACTGCAAGCAATTGATTTATACCGGCACTAGTAAGGTCGTGAAGTTAAGAATTAGGGGCCGGAACGCGTTAGAGTACGGCTTTTTATTGAGCCAACCGGGACTAACGCACTCCTGCTGATCCTGAAAGCGAAAACTCTGACTGAAGTTCAGGACGATGGATCCGTAAACTGGAGATGGTCCTGCGATGCATGCCGAATTCGCAAAATCACGATTTCTTTTTCGGTCATTACAAATACGATTCGATGTGTCGGCCGGCGACCAAGCCCAAAGTTCAATTGACGAATCCCTTGTTCAAGCAATTCCGATTCGGGCGCGTGTGGAAAGCGTTCCGGCATGTCGACGAGCGAAGCGATAGCGTGATAAATCCCGAGGTACCATCGACCAGCTTCTGCCGCAGAACGGTTTTCGCACCACCAATCGTGTGCCAATTGGATATCCTGCTGTGCAGGACCTGTAATTAGGATTCGATACATCTACGCGTCCGATTGGATACGGTTTCGAATACGAAAATCTCCATCGAAGTGGGTAAGCGATTGAACATCGCCTTTCTGCCAAGCGTCAATCCCGTCTTGAACGGCACGTCGTTCTTGGTCCATCCAGTCGAGGGAATCAAGTGCCTTGCGTATCACCTCCGCTTCAGAAACGCAATTACGCAGAGCGGCGCTTTGTTGGACACGTAAAATAAGCTCGTACGGTAGATCTATTTGCATTTGGAAGTATTCCTTTCGGTTTGAGTATATCCAAACTTTGTCCTTAGTTCAACCAACTTGAGGCTGCAAGAATGGTGCATCGAATCCAACTCTAAATTAAGTGCATGTCCGGCTGAGGACAGCCGGACCTACGTGCAAACGGCCAGGAAAGCACCGCTTCTTAAATGCGGAAACCAGGAACCGGCCAGCAATTCGCTCGATTGACGATTTAGCCGATAGAAGCGTTCTATCCACAATCCACTTGCCTGCAAGTCGCTTCGCAATTCGCGCTCCGAGTAGATGTGTAGAAACATCGACGGCAAACCGCGATACGCGTAGACGCTATCTCCCAACTCCCACGTTGGATCGCGTATGAGTCTTCCAGCCAAACAACCTTAGTCGTCATCGGGAAAGAGAAGGGAGACTACGTATGCGATCTTTAGTCTTGATCAGACGCCTGAGCTGGGATCAGCATACAGTCACGTAGCAGTAACTCGCGAGTACGACCCTAAAACCTCGCCGCCGAAACGGAGAAACGAATCCCCTCTGCTACGATGTTTGCCAAGATTGGATGCGATGTTCTGACATAAGGACAGCTGGGTAATCCGCATTGAATCTCTTTCCAAAACATGATAGAAGCAAAGAGCGCGGAATAGCCCATTCTTCAAGCGAGTTGAACTTGAAACGAACATCACTAATTGTTAGCGTTTTTGTTCTGGCCTTGTCTAGTTTGGTTGGATGCAAGTCGATTTGGCCCAAGCCAAGACTGGCTCTTCCCAAGCAAAACGATATCGACACAATTCATAAAGCATCCAACGCGGAGCCGGATTACATTACCGTCCAGCATTGCTTGATTGGTTTTCGCGGTTCTATTCCTGGCAAACCTATCGACCGATCGAAAGAAGAAGCGCGAGCACTTGCAACGAAACTGCTTGCGGATGTGAAGGCTGGAGCGAATTTTGAAGAAGTAATTCGCAAAAACACGAATGACTCTCCACCAGGCATCTACAAAATGGCAAACTATGGCAAGATGCCGACGGGAAAAGGTATGTTCGAACGCGACGGAATGGTACCGGCCTTTGGCAAAACAGGCTTTCCTTTGCAAGTTGGGGAATTCGGCCTAGCCGAATATGATTCCAGAGAAAGTCCATTCGGATGGCACATTATCAAAAGACTAGAATAATAGCTGGTTAAAAGCACCTGCGAAAAAGTATGCGTGTTCGATGAGTCCTGTGTCCACATTGATCCTCCGAGGCGGCAGCAAGCCTGCCTTATTTGCTTAGAGGCTCAAATGGCAAATGGTACATCTAGGACGGATCGGATTCATGCATATTGCCCGAGGGGCAACAGCCTCCAAGCCCACTACCGCTGAGCCAGAAAAGCCCCTTGTTACCTCACGAAGGAATTGCCATGTTCATGGCCCACAATGTTCCAGTCACCGGTTGTCCAACAGTCGGCTTTCTTTTTCTATGTTTGGTGAGCAACGCTCTGTCTCAGGAAGCGGCTTCGTTTCCCTCCGGTTGGACGGCAGAAACTCCGCGCGAAGAAATTCGGCCGAGCTTCTCGTTTGATCCTCTCGGAGGTCCGAAAAAGGTTGGCAGTTTCATTGTTTCACACGATCAGCGCGAAGGTTTGGACGGTTGGATGCAGAAGACTTTTGCGGTAACGGGTGGCGAGTTTGTCGGCTTTACGGCAGTTCGCAAACTGAACAGTGTGGCAGTGCCAAGGCAGAGTGCGCTCGTGCGAGTCCTCTGGCAGAATGATGACGGGAAGATGGTCTCTGCTGATGTACCGCAGCAGCAGGTTCGGGATCTTGGGCACGTCCCGACCGCCGAGCCCGAACATCCGGTTGACGGTTCGACCGATGGAAACGGCTGGACTATTGTCAGAGGCGTATATCGCGTCCCGACGAAGGCGACACGGGCCGTTGTCGAGTTGCATCTGCAATGGGCACCGAACGGGCGGGTGGAGTGGAGCGATATTGAGTTCGAAAAGACGACGCCGCCTCCTATTCGCAAAGTGCGGCTAGCGACGGTTCACTACAAGCCAATGGGCAAGTCGACTCGCGAGAACTGCGAAGAGTTCGCACCACTTATCGCCGAGGCTGCAAAGCAAAATGCAGATCTCGTCGTACTCGGCGAAACTGTCCCCACAGCTTCACCGAACCTGAAGCCGCAGAAAATACACGAAACCGCTGAACGGATCCCTGGCCCATCGACCGACTATTTCGGTGAGCTTGCCAAGAAGAACAATTTGCACATCGTGCTGAGCCTCTACGAGCGTGATCAGCATCTTGTTTACAACACGGCTGTTTTGCTCGGACCAGACGGCCAACTGGTCGGCAAGTATCGCAAGGTCTGTCTGCCTCACGGTGAGGTCGAAAAGGGAATTGCGCCGGGACACGACTTTCCGGTATTCGAAACGCGATTCGGGAGATTAGGACTAATGGTTTGCTACGATGGCTTCTTCCCCGAAGTTGCTCGCGAACTTTCAAAGCGAGGTGCGGAGGTCATCGC
>JANLRK010000351.1:0-4595 GCA_031361585.1 Pirellula sp.
GTGTGATTTATCGAATGATCATTGGCATCGTTTTCGAACTGCATGGAAAAGCTCCTCCTCAAAAACAGGAACTGTCCTACCCCTATTCCAAACTATTTAATGCACCTGGGGGATGTCAAGATCGAAATGCCAGAATCCATCGCTTAGTCCTCTTTTTTGAAGCAGCTGCTACGCCTCGTCGGTAAACGAATTCCAGAAATGGATCTAGACAACGCCGCGACTTGAATTTTCACGCTATCTTAGGGAAACGATGGAACTCTTCTTGGCATGCACCACCAAAACATTTTCTCCATGCGCACCCCGCTTGCTTGGCTCAATACGACAACGAGTCCCCCTAAACTAATTCTGGCTTCTTCGGGAATAGGTTTCGCAGTTGTACTCATGTTCATGCAGATCGGATTTCTGAACGGACTGTTTGATAGCACCGTCCAAATCCTGCGATTGCTCGATGCCGATCTTGTGATCATGAGCCCAGCCCGATACACCGTCCCGAGCGAACAACGATTCAACTATGGATTGCTTCAACGTGCACGTTCTGCCGCCAATATTCGAAGCGTTCAACCGCTTTACATCGACCGCTCCATGTCCGAAGTTCGAGTCATCGGGCATGTCTCTCGATCGATTCGCGCGATTGGCGTTCCGGTCGACGGCAATGTATTTGTCGATCCGGCGATGAATGAAAAATGTCGACTACTTACCGACCCGAACGACGCCTTGGTCGACCGAAAGAGCAAAGCAAAATACGGCTTCGAAAAATATGACCTACAAAAGCTGCAGGTTCAAGAAGCAGAACTCTCTGGCCGGCAAGTGCATTTGAAGCAATGGGTCGAAATTGGCACCGACTTCGTTTACGACGGATCCGTCATCGTATCAGATCGCGGCTCCGAGCATTTTTTCCCAATGCGAAATGGAACTAAGCCCCCTTTGGCGGCGGTAGACCTAGGTTTGGTAAAACTGAATAGGGGCGCCGACATATCAATGGTCCAAGAAGAACTGCAATCGATTCTCGGTGACGCTATCCACGTCTACGATCGAGAAGCTCTCATTCGCCGTGAAATTGGCTTTTGGGCGACCAATACGCCAATCGGAATTATCTTTACAATCGGGACAGTGATGGGTTTGTTTGTGGGGGTCATTATTTGTTACCAAATCTTGTTCACAGACATCCACGACCACCTCGCCGAATTTGCAACGCTCAAAGCGATGGGCTATGGCCCTTACTATTTTTTGCGTTTCGTTATGCTTCAGTCATTCTATCTAAGCGTCTTCGGTTTCCTGCCCGGTTGGCTAGTCAGCTGGCTGCTGTACATCTGGCTGGCCGACCTGACTGGCTTAGTCATGATGCTTACGGCAAAACGGATTCTTTTGGTGTTCTGCATGACGTTTCTGATGTGCACGATCAGCGGTGCGTTAGCGGTCCGAAAACTCTGGGCTGCGGACCCTGCGACGCTGTTTAAGTAGGCTTAAGGCTTAAGGTGTATGGTGTAACGCTTAAGGCTTAAGGCGTAACCTTAGTCTTTAGTCTTTAGCCTCTAGCCTTTAATCTTAGCCTCCTTCAACAGTTCCGTTGCAATCCAAGGATCAGCCCAACGATGCAATCGCTTCCCTATCATTGCATTGTTTGAAACACTTGGTACGCCATAACGATGCATGTAACCAACGTGGCCACCAAATTCGGACGTTCGCAATACTGTCGACTTGGACAAAATTGCGCCCTCAAACATCCAGGCTGGAACAATTGGATCGTGCTTGTCAATCAAGATGGTGGTCGGGACTTGGATTTGATCTAGCCAGGCCGCCGACGAACCGGCGCTATAGTACTCCTCGGCATTTCGAAAGCCAGCCAGCGGTGCAGTTACGGTTTCGTCAAATGTCCTAATCGTTTCGAACGACGCGTGTGGGAGTCGCTCTGCCCATTGTGGCCAAATTGCGGCTCGAGACTTAGCTTGCTTGCGAAGCGATCTCATGAAATAAGTCGCGTACAATCGGTAAAGTCCCTGCTCCATATGAGTCGAACATTCCGACAGTCTTATCGGCGGAGCAACCGACACCGCTTGTAGTACGCTTAACTCTCGGTTTTGCTCCCCGCTATCGATCAGTTCGTGCTTGGTCGCTAGCATCTTGAGTAAAATATTACCACCGAGCGACACGCCGGAGATTCGCCATTTCCGAATCCCGAGCTTGTCTCTCAAATGGATTAACATCCCCCAAATTTCTTCAAAGCACGCACCATGAGGCGGTAGTGGCGTGAATCGTTCCGACGGTCCTGCTCCCGGTAGATCCGCACGAAAAACTCGTACCCCATGTGCCAGGAGCCATTGAGCGGTCGACGTCATGTAGGTTCCAGCATGGGAAGACCCAAGTCCATGCAGCAGCAATACTGCTTCGTCTGCATACTTGGGGTTTGGTCGACTAGGCGCGTTCTCGTAAACGAGGCTGAACCCATTGTCCCCCATCGGGATCCTGTGGTCTAAAGCCGGCAGAAGCGGTGGCTTGGGTTTGTAAAATCCGGTCAGGATGGTTTGAATATGACCGTTGCGCAAGTACCATGGCGGTCGAAATTGTTCGGGCTGTAGCAGCATTAATCTAACTTTCGTCCGTTTTCGCAGTTGCACCTCATGGTGCGAATTGCCTCGCATTGTCCAGTAAGATTCCTAGGCATCGTAGGCAAAGATTGGCCGGATCGCTACTCGCAATTGCTTTCCGAACGCGGATTTGACCTCGCCGGAAAACCTAAAATCAGTCACTAGACCATGCAAAATGGCACCCACTGCGGTACAGTGAAGGCTAACGTCTTGATCAAACTTCGTCAGAAAAACGATTTGTAAAAATGCTTGCTGATTCTGAGTACGATCCGAAAACCGAAAACCGTGCTGCATTGCGTTTGGCGGCGTACGTTTTTTATTTTGTGTTAGTAAGCGCGGTGTTATTGGCCATCAACACCTGGATGATTTACTCGCTAGCACAAGGCACTGCAAAACTTCTACCCGATGTTTACGTAGTTACCCTATTTGTTCAACTATTGATTTTCATCGGGCCCATGGTGCTTCTATACTTGGAATGGTTTGCCTGGGATGTTATCTATGCACAGCGTTCGCGATATCGCAAGAAACGCAGTCAAACCTAACTCGTTTAGCCCCGAGCCGTGGGTAACGTTATTCTATCGCACGAGTCCTACAATCGCATAATCGCAGTGTGAACAGCCTCCATGTCCGATGTTACTCGCATCCTATCGCAAATCGAACTGGGAGATCCCTCGGCAGCGGATCAACTATTGCCACTGGTCTACGAAGAGCTACGCAAGCTGGCGGCTATGAAAATTGCTCACGAGAAGCCGGGACAGACATTGCAAGCGACTGCATTAGTACATGAAGCCTATCTGCGGCTAGTCCATGGAGAACACGATCGCTCTTGGGACAATCGAGGACATTTTTTCGCGGCAGCAGCCGAAGCCATGCGACGAATACTTGTCGACCAAGCCAGGCACAAAGAGACCATCAAAGCGGGTGGCCTTAACCAGCGCATCGAGTTGTCAGACGTCGAACCCGTTTTTGATACTCCAACGCTCGACCTATTGGCATTGGATGATGCTCTCAAAAAACTGGAAACGAAGGATCCTAGAAAAGCGGCGTTGGTCAAGCTGCGTTTCTTTTCAGGCTTATCCAACCAAGAAGCGGCTACTATTCTCGGGATAGCATCCTCAACCGCTGACCTTGACTGGTCTTACGCCAAGTGTTGGCTGCGTTTAGAGATGTCCGGCAGTGACGTTTGACGCTGCAATTGGAAATCGACAGCTGGTTCCCAGGCTCTGCCTCGCAGACTTGCGTTCAGCGAGAAGTCTCAAAAAAAATCGATTTTCTATCGGGTAGTGTGCGCCTGAATCTCGCATTGGTTATAGACAGAGTTATTTCCGGCGAGGAATCCAATGAACGGCAACCACACTGACGAAGAAGCGATTTTCAAAGTCGCTTGCCAACTTGCGTCGCCGGACACTCGAGAAGTCTATCTGAACCAAGTTTGTGGCAACAACTCCGTGGCCTTCAAGCGAATCTCGGCATTGCTCCGGGTGCATTTCGAAGAAGCGAACTTTCTGGAAGCGTCGCCAATTCAACTAGCCATCCGCCCTGCTTTAGAGCAATCGACCGTCGAAACGCTTGGCTCTTACATCGGCCCCTACAAACTCATCGAGCAGATTGGCGATGGTGGCATGGGTGTGGTCTACATGGCCACACAAAAAGAACCCGTTCGTCGCACCGTGGCCTTGAAAGTGATCAAGGCGGGCATGGACACACATCAAGTCGTGGCCCGCTTCGAAGCCGAACGACAAGCCATGGCCATGATGAATCATCCCAACATCGCCAAGGTTCTCGACGCTGGTGCGACCGACGCGGGCCGTCCCTATTTCGTCATGGATCTAGTCAAAGGAGCGCCTATCACCGAGTTCTGCGATAGTCACAAGCTCGATACGAAACATCGATTACAACTGTTCATCACCGTCTGCCAAGCCGTTCAGCATGCACACCAAAAAGGCTTAATCCACCGCGATATCAAGCCCAGCAATGTCATGGTCGAAATGCATGATGTGACCCCTGTTC
>JANLRK010000368.1:0-12769 GCA_031361585.1 Pirellula sp.
GTTGCCAGCTGCCATCACTCTTGGTACTTCATCGAACTGGGTTTCGACGGCGACGCGGTACTTTTGCATTTCCCGTTCGAGCAGTACGAGAGTATCTTGGATCAAGGGAACAAGGTTGGTCGGCTCCATGTCACCGCTGCGGTTGCGGGCTAAACCGAGGACCGTATTGGTGATTTTCGCACCGCGGTTGGCGGCATCAAGGATGCGAGTAAAAGCTTTTTCGCGACTCGGTTCGTCTTTGTTCCGGAGCCCCATTTTGGCGTAATTCAGGATGGTCATCAGCAGGTTATTGAATTCGTGCGTTGTCGTGCTGGTGAGTTCTCCGACGGCCGCAAGCCGCTCCACTTGCGCCAATCGCAGCTGCAATTGTGCAACGGTGTTGTCGGCCGGCAAAGCTTCTGGAGGGGAGAATTGGGAACCGGCGGAGCGGATCTTGGAAAAGTCGGTGGAAATATTTTCCGGCATGAGTTGCATTCAGTTGATATGGCGTTCGAAAGGGTCAGACGCTACCGTGCCGAGAGGTTATCGAGTACGTATTTCGCAACCGCTCGGACCGTATGAGTACACGATTCATGGCTGGAAAATCAAGCCGGATACCATGTGGGGAATCATGCTTCAAACGCTCGATCGACTGGAAAAACTATTGGAAATAGCGTCAAACGAAGGGATCGCCGTACGATGCGAGTGGCTAGGCGGAGTCTGCGGCGGCCTGGTTCGGATCGGAAGAGTCCCGATCTTGTTTGTTGACGAGTCGTTGTCCGTCCCAGAGCAGTTTGAGCAGTCCAAAAACGCGCTGAGTCAGTTAGACTGGAGCGAATCCGATTGGTGGGACGAAATGAGTCAACTATTGGAGTTGCGAATGACGTAAACCGAAAGAAAAAAGGCTGTTGGGCTAGGCAATTTGTGGCGGAAACGTTATCTAAAGAGCCCCAAAAAGCTCTCAGTCCGTTTCCACTATTTACCATTTCAAAGAAATTTCGAAAGTCTTTGTTCGAGGAACAATCGAAAATGCAAGTTAGCGAAGATGTTTTTTCCAAGGTCCAAACCGCGTTGATTGACGCCTTGGGTGTCGACGATGATGAAGTTACTCCGGATGCGACCATGGTTGGTGACCTGGGGGCTGAATCCATCGACTTTCTCGATATCGTATTCAAACTCGAAAAAAGCTTCGGCATCAAAGTAGCTACCGAAGACCTTTTTCCGAAGGATATCTTGACAGAAAGCACTTATGTGCAAGATGGAAAAGTGACCGCCACAGGGATCGCGGAATTGAAAAAGCGAATGCCATGGGCCGATCTGAGCAAGTTTGAAAAGAATCCGCGCGTGCAAGACTTTGGCGACTTGCTGACGGTCAGCGACTTATGCCGTTACGTCGAGTCCAAGATCGCTTAGCGCGTCTGAGAATACAAATGCGTTGGTTTTGGATTGATCGTTTTATTGAGTTCGTTCGAGATACGCGCGCGACTACAATTAAGAACGTTTCTTTTGGCGAAGAGCCAATCGACGACTATTTGCCGGGCCATCCGCATTATCCCCATTCTCTCATCATTGAGGGAATGGCGCAAACGGGCGGTTTGTTGGTTTCCGAGGCTGGCGGTTTTTTGACCAAAACGGTATTAGCAAAAGTCTCAAAAGCAGTCTTTCACGAATTGATCGTTCCAGGCGACCAAGTTTTGTTGTCTGCGGTCGTTCAGGACAAAAAACCAACCGGAGCAATTGTTGAGGGTAAGGTTACCGTAAACGGTCAGGTTCGAGCGGAGTTAGAGCTTTCTTTTGCCTTTCTCGACGACCGATTTGGGGCCACCGGTTTGTTTCCTCCAGAAGATTTGCTGAGAACACTGCGTATACTCAAGTTGTTCGATGTTGCTGTGGATCAAAACGGGAATAGAATACAAGCGCCCGAGCACATGCTCGAAGCAGAACGGCAAGCGGCGAAAGGGTTTGTTCTGAGTCGCGCGGTCGCTCTTTCCATGCCAAAGGGACTTTGATTGATCGCTGGCGACTCTTAAGAAAAGCGCCATCGTAATCGCCATAGGTTTGATTTTTGCAGACACCAAATTTGGGAGTGATTGCGTTGATGCGCCGCCGTGTGGTCGTAACCGGAATAGGAATGATAAATCCGCTCGGGCATGATGTCCAAACGGTTTGGTCCGCACTCCAAGAGAGCAAAAGCGGCATCGGCCAAATCACGGTCTTTGACCCTACCGGCTATCCGACTACGATTGCTGCCGAAGTTAAGAACTGGAGTATTGCCCAAGTAGGCGAGAATGCAGACGTCTGGAAACACCGTGGACGCCACACTCGTTTTGCGATCGGTGCTGCCAAGCAAGCGATTGCGCAGTCTGGAATTCTCGAATCTGGTTTAGCGCCAACAAGGATCGGGGTTTACATGGGCGCCGGTGAGGGAAATCAAGATTTCCCGAACTTTACCAGCATGATGGCGGCTGGGGTAGAGCACGGTGCCTTTGATCTTTCCGCCTTCCTTCGGCGTGGTCGCGAGATATTGGATGTCGAAGCAGAATTGGAACAAGAGCCAAACATGCCGTCAGCCCATTTGGCCGCATTGTTTGACGCCCAGGGGCCGAACAGCAATTGCTTGACCGCGTGTGCGGCTAGCAGCCAAGCGGTTGGCGAAGCAACAGAATTGATACGTTGCGGCGATGCCGACGCCATGATTGCCGGCGGAGCCCACAGCATGATTCATCCATTCGGGTTGACCGGCTTCAGTTTGCTTACAACCCTCTCGCAAAGGAACAGTGATCCCACGAAGGCATCGCGCCCGTTCGACAAAGACCGTGACGGTTTTGTGCTCGGCGAGGGAGCTGCCATTGTCATTCTGGAGGAGTACGAACACGCGAAGAAACGGGGCGCGCCGATTTTTGGTGAAGTGCTCGGGTACGGTAGCACTGCGGACGCTTATCGAATCACCGACATCCATCCCGAGGGCAGGGGCGCTATTGGATGCATGCGAAATGCTATTGCTGATGCGAAATTGAACCTGGACGAAATCGGGTATGTCAACGCACATGGAACGAGTACCACGGTCAATGATCGCACGGAGACGTTGGCTTGCAAGGGTGTATTCGGTGAACGGGCAAGACTGACACCAGTTTCCAGCACCAAAAGCATGATGGGGCACCTGATCGCCGCCGCGGGCGTGACGGAAATGATCGTTTGTTTGATGGCGATTCGTGATGGAGTCTTGCCACCTACTATCAATCAAGAGACATCCGATCCCGATTGTGACTTGGACTACGTGGCCAATGTTGCGAGGCCATCGAAGATCAGAGTTGCGTTAAATAATAGCTTTGGTTTCGGTGGGCAAAATGTAACACTCGCGGTCGGTACATTGAGAAACGGCTAATGCAAATGATCAATGACTCCACTCTTTTGGCCTACATCGAGGAATCCTTGCCCGCGGACGTGATGGCTCGTATTGAAGCGGCCTTACGTAGCGACGAGGCCTTGCGTCAAAAGCTTGGTCAAGTCATCGCTCAGCGAGATAGCGGTGTGCATACCGTTGGAGATATTTGGCGAAGGCATCGACTGAGTTGTCCAAGTCGTGAGGATCTTGGAAGCTATCTGCTGGGCGCTATGATGGACGACCAAGCCGACTACATCAAATTTCACTTGGAACAGATTGGCTGTCGCTTTTGCCAGTCGAACTTGGACGACTTGTCGGATAGTCATCACAGAGACGCTGTAGTGGCGCGGCGAAAGAAGTACTTTCAAAGTAGTGTGGGGCGATTGCGTCCTGAGGGGAGAGGCTAGTCGATGCGAGTTGGACACATAATCAAGCTGATACCGGATCGCAAATTTGGTTTCATCAAAACGGACCACTTTCGCGACGATGTATTCTTTCATTTCTCCGCGCTCCGAGGAGGCCTTCAGGGCCGATTCCTTGAGGAGAACCAGGAGGTCGAATTTGAGATCAACGAAATTTTGCGACTAGACGAGCAAAAGCTTGAGGCGACCATCGTGCAAACCCCTGCACGCCCGTTATCGAAAACGCTTGACGAAAAATCCATACCTGAGATGCAGGCTTCCCATCATCCAAGAGCCCGCCAACGCAAACCGTCGTGGCGTGAAAAGACGGAGACCAACGAGGACGCCGCGACTCCAACGGATACGACGCCCGACGAGACGTGAACCAACAGTAGCATGGCCCCCTGGGCCGTGTTAATAGTAGCATGGCCCCCTGGGCCGTGTTAATAGTAGCATGGCCCCCTGGGCATTGTTGGCTGGTCAGTTGGTCAGCACTACCGACTCCGAACCTCTTTGAATCAAAGCAAGCTTTCGTTCCGATTGACTCACTAGTTCGTCCCGAAAGACTTGGCTCATGCCTAAGGCCATCATCAGGATCGTATTCTCAATCGATGAGAACGAGACTTCATGAAAAGCCATTTGAATTCCATGGACTGCGATGACGCAAAAGCTTAGTACGGCACCGCTTCGAGAATACGGTGATGCTGTCGGATGCAACCATACAACCCAACAATTCCGAATCAAACAGATCGCAGCAATCAGGTAGAGGGTTGCGCCAACCAAACCCAAATCGACGAGAAGGCTGAGATAGGAATTGTGGTGAACATAGCCGCGAATCGACTCTAGTCGAATATTCGTAGTACGATCATCGAGATACGGTCGATTGGAGACTTGGAATTGGTTGAAACCAAATCCAGTGATCGGCGAGTCTTTGAACATTTGCATGGAGACATAAGCGAACGCTCCTCGCATCTTAGTGCTTTCTAGAGTTTCGGCTTCAGAGTATTCCCGTTTGAACGCGACCAGACTCGGTCCAACCACGAGTCCACCCACAATCGCAGCCAAGAAAAGAGTAACCAGAGTCATCGTTCTAGTCTTACCCTGCAGCATGGTCGAAAGCAGAATGAGGACGATGGCCCCTGTGCCCATCCAGACGCTTCTTGTATAGGTCAACATGATCGCAAGAATGAAGAGAGGGGTTAAACCGATCGCGATCAACCATGCCCAGCGCTCTCGCGAGTAGATCCATACGGGAAAGGTCCAGAGTATTGCCAGGCATAGATTCAGGCACACTCCGAGACGCACCGATTGCAGCATTGGACCTCGCGCACGACCGAAATGAATTCCCAATTTTGGGTCGGCGATAAACTGAGGAAAGACCAAAGACCACTGCTTGGTCATTTCCAACACGGCTGTCAGACTCAAGTAAACACCAAAAAGTAGGATAACGGTGACAGCTGGCCAAAGAGTTCTTGGACCTAAGTTGGAATGCCGAATCAACACAAACAGGAACGCCGGAATCAGGTAACCGTTGAGCAAATGCATTATGGTAGATGGTTGGCCCACGAGCTCATGACCGATAGGCGTTGTTACCGTTCGGACGATGAGCCATGCGAGAAACATAAATAGACAGAGGTCCGACGCGGTCAAGTTCCGAATTCGAGCTCGCCGATTCCAAGCATCGTATAAAAACTGGCCAGCCAATGCGCATAGCCAAACGCGGTCAATCGTTAATGATAGGCCTCCGATCTTTGCCGAAATGAATTCGGAGGGGAAGACGCTAGTCGCGACCAAGAAAATTGCGGTGCCGGTCATGATGTCGTGATAGCGTACCAACGCGATCGTCCAAACCATCGCAGCCATCGCCATTAACACGAATACCAAAATCACAAGCATGCCCTTTTCGACGGAAGGGTGAAATCAAGGAGTGCGTGTTCCCGAGCGACGAATCTGGTGATTGTTCTGCTCGCCTTGGCCCAAAAGAAATCATCGTCACAGGCTCTTCGCGAATACTGAAATCCTTGACGAATGCACAATGCAACGAGTCGGGGTCCATTGATGATGCCTGACAGGCCGTTTTTCCGGAACATTCGCTATAGTCGTCGGAAACGATGCGTGCCACACAGTTTACGCATTCAAATTTCGCCAACACAAAAGACCCGGGCAAAATTAGGAGCAACCATTCTTGAAGGCAACGTCAAATCTGCATCTCAACGATTTTCTCATGACAACTTTTCAACGAGAAATTGGATTATCGCTCTATCGATGGGCAACTGGGCTAATGCGCGCCAGATTGTCCGTTTCGTTCGTGAATCAGAATAGGTTTCCGGCTGCCGTCCTCTTCTACCACCGTGTCACCAAGCAATCGATGAACGGGTGGTCGATCCCAAAATGGAACTTCGAACGACAATTGAACTGGATATCAAAGAACGCATCCCCAGCATCGCTGGATGATATTCGGGAAACGCAGTTGCTTGGATCACGCGATAAGCCAATGGTGGCCGTTACCTTTGACGATGGGTACGGCGATAATTGCGAGTACGCCATTCCAGCCTTGGTCGAGCGAAAAATTCCGTGCACTTACTTCGTTTCGACTCATTTTGTCGAATCGGGCGAACCGTTCCCACACGACGTTGCTTGTGGAGTCCCTCTAAGACCCAATACGGTTGAAGAAATAGTAAGGATGGCGAACCAAGGAATCCAGATCGGCGCTCATTCCCATACGCACGTCGATTTTGGCCGACCCCTTAGTCGTCTAGAACTTCGAATGGAAATAACGGACGTTCGAAAGCGGCTTCAAGATTGGACTGGACAACCTGTCGATTACTTTGCCTTTCCAATTGGCTTAAAGCAGAACATTTCACAAGAAGCCATTGATGTCGTTTTTGAGTCGGGCTTTAAGTGCTTTTTAAGCGCCGCCGGCGGAATGAATCTTCCGGGACAGGATGCCAATCATTTGCAACGTATTCATGGCGATCCGGGAATGGCTGCTATGAAAAACTGGCTGACCTTCGATCCACGAAAAATCCGAGCCAAGAGCCCGATCGAGTACGAGTTCAGAAATCCCAGTTCACACCGCGGGCTAGCATAACTTAATATCACTTCCACAACTCTTTGTCCATAATACCGCCGAAAGCAGCTTCGATGACCAATTGCACGCAAGCCAATGCAATCGATGCGAAAGTCGAATTGCGCAACTCGATTCAACGCGGTGAACTTGTTCCCGATCCGCAAAGACCGCTCAAGGCGCTTTTCATAATCACGAGCATGCCAGTCGGCGGTGCGGAAACACTCTTGGTAAATCTGTTAAGAAGATTTCGTCCTTCGCATATTGTCCCGTCCGTCGCTTGCTTGAAGGGAAAAGGTCCACTGGGCGAAGAGATCGCAGATGAATTTGCCGTCACCGAGCATTGGCTACAGAGCAAATACGATCTGCGGGTCTTGCCACGCTTGGTGAGTCATATGCGCAAAGAAAAATTCGACGCGATGATAAGCGTTGGAGCGGGCGACAAAATGTTCTGGGGGCGGCTTGCCGCACGACTTGCATCGGTTCCGGTCATTTGTAGCGCGTTACATTCAACGGGATGGCCAGACGGAGTCGGTAAGTTGAATCGGTGGCTAAGTCCAATCACAGACGCGTTCATCGCAGTTGCAAAACCGCACGGTCAATTCCTAACCGAATTCGAGAAATTTCCGGCTAGCAAGGTGGTAGTCATTCCCAACGGCGTCGACACGAACCGATTTCAACCGAACAGCGAATTCAGGCTGGAGGTCCGCCAGGAACTTGGACTCGCTGCATGTACTCCAATCATTGGAATTGTCGCGGCATTGAGGTCGGAAAAGAATCACACGCTCTTTGTGAATGCCGCCGGCAAAGTGCTGGCAAAGTTTCCGAGAGCGCACTTTGTCATTATCGGCGATGGACCGGAGAGACCGAAAATAGAAAATGCGATTGCAGCCTTGGGCATCGAGAATAAAGTGTCCTTGCTAGGTACGAGATCCGATACACCAAGATTGCTGGCCGCCATGGACGTTTTTGCTTTGACTAGCCACAACGAAGCAAGTCCTGTATCCATCTTGGAAGCGTTGTCGTGTGGCGTTCCTGTTGTCAGCACGCGCGTTGGCTCCGTCACGGAATCCGTTCACGATCAATGGAATGGATTTAGCGTGGAACCTGGCGACGTCGATGCCGTTGCCGATCGTATCAATTTCCTATTGTGGAATAAATCGACTGCGGAAATGATGGGCAGCAACGGTCGCGAACATGTACGATCGCATGGTTCTCTGGAAACGATGGTCGAAATGTACGAACACCTCATCCATAGTATCTTTGATCGCAAGACAAATCGCGTATAATAGCTGATCCGCGCAAGTACACCCAGAATGGATTTAGGTGGTCATTTGAACCAACAAGAAGTAAATCTTCGGACTTCTCCGGTCCATCATCCTATGCTCGAAACGGCAATGAAGTCCGTTGTTCTTGGAGCGAAGGTCCTTCGCGAACGTTTTCAAACCACGCTCGGCGTCGAAACCAAGGGTCTTTCGAATTTCGTTACGGACGCGGATCTTGGCTCAGAACAAGTCATCGTCGATACGATACGCGAACACTACCCGAACCATGCGATCATTTCGGAGGAGTCTCATTCGGATCGCGCCGACGCAAAGGATCTATGGATCATTGACCCACTCGATGGCACGAGCAATTTCATGCACGGCATTCCCCATTTTGCGGTTTCCGTGGGGTACTACCGCAATGGCGAACCAGAGTTAGGAATCGTTTGCAACCCGCTTCGCGAAGACTGGTATGTTGCGGTTCACGGGCAAGGAGCCTGGCATAACGGAATTAGGCAGCAAGTCGACGGAGTCGACCGTATCGACGCAGCTATGATCACGTGCGGATTCTATTACGATCGGGGCCGAATGATGCAGGCAACGCTGGATACCCTAGGCGACTTCTTTCGAAACAATATTCACGGAATGCGTCGCTTCGGAGCTGCCGCACTGGATCTATGCAATGTAGGCTGCGGCCAATACGGTCTGTTCTTTGAATACAAACTGCATCCGTGGGACTATGCTGCGGGACAGCTGTTCCTCACGGAAGCCGGTGGTATGGCAACCGACTGCAACGGTTCAAAGTTGCAACTCCATCAAAGCAGCAGTATTTGCGCAAGCAACGGGCATCTTCATCGGCAAGCTCTCGACATCATTTCTCCGCATTGGAATCGGTTTTGTAGCGAGTAAGCTTCGTGGCGGATGCTGCCAGCATCTGGGGCGTAGCGCATACTGCCAGCATCTGGGGCGTGGAGGATGCTGCCAGCATCTGGGGCGTGGCGGATGCTGCCAGCATCTGGGGCGACGCAGGGCGCGCCGACGCAAGCTGCGTCGGCCACGATTTCCTATTCGAGTGTTTCCAGTTGTTCTTGCAATTCCGCCCACCGCATTTCGGCGGTTTCCAATTCGGTGGTTACTTTCGTTAGCTCTTCATGCAACTTCATCGCCGCAATCGCTTCGGTGGATTGCATGAGTTCGTCGTTCAATGACCGTTTCTGCGCATCGAGTCTCGCGATTGTTTTTTCAAGCTGCCCGACCTCACGCTTTACCGATCGATCATCTTCGATGATGTTCTTGCTGGCATTGCCAGCCTTGCGATTGGGTGATGCGAGCGACAGGTGGCCACGATCCTTTGGTGGAATCGCCTTGGATTTGGCGGTTGTGGTCGGCTTGTCGCTGGCTTTCGGGCTCGTTCCCTTTCGTTCGCTTTCAACGTTGTCGATTTCCTTATTAACCATGTATAGATACGAGTCGTAGTCCCCACGGTAGTTGACTACGGTTCCGTCTTTGACTTCGACAATGCTGGACGCAACCCGCTTCATGAAATGCCGATCGTGGGAGGTGAAGATGACTGTCCCTTTGTATTCGATGAGCGCGTTGGCCAAGGCCTCGACGGTTTCGACATCCAGGTGATTCCCCGGTTCGTCCAAGACCATGATATTGAACTTGCCGAGTAACAATGCGGCCATACAAAGCCGAGCTCGCTCACCACCACTTAGGACCGGTATTTTTTTCTTGACCGCACTGCCTCGAAACAACATGGCACCCGCGACGTCAAGAATGGTTTGGTTCTTGGTTCCAGGGATCGCCTCGTATTCTAAGTATTCGAGCACCGTCTTACGTTCAGGTAAGCTACTATAAACGTGTTGTGCATAAGTACCGATCTCGCAACCAAAGCCCCATTTGACATCCCCGTTCAATGCGGGCAACGACTGAACTAGCGTTCGCAGAAGCGTGGTCTTACCTTGGCCATTGTCACCCACAATTGCGGCTCGCGAACCATGCTCGATTTCCAAGTCGATACCTTTGGCGATGGCGTGGTCACCATAGCCGATGGTAAGGTCCTTGCATCGAACGGCAGGTCCCTTGCGGGGGTCAACCAAAGGGGCTCGAATCGTGGCCCGCGCCTGTTCGCCTTGAACCTCCTTGAACTCGATGCGGCCAAGCATCTTTTCCTTCGACTTGGCTCGCGTTGCAGTGCTAGCTCGGGCTCGGTTCTTGTCAATGAACTCCTGCAGCTGCTTTCGCTTGGCCTCGTTAGCGGAATTCACGCGCTGGTCGTGTTCGGCAAGTTCCTGCTGATAGACGAGGAAGTCATCGATCTTGCCAGGATACATGGTCAGCTTGCCCATCGAAAGATCGAGGGTTACATCACAGGTCGCGGTCAAAAACGCCCGGTCGTGTGAAACGATCAAGCAGGCTTCGTGGAAATCACGTAGGAAGTGCTCTAAAAGGATCTGGGTGCGCAAGTCAAGGAAATTGGTAGGCTCATCCAGTAGCAGCAGGTTTGGCTCGTGTAGCAGCAAGGCAGCCAACTTGACGCGGGTTTGCCATCCACCGGACAGCTCGCCGACGGGACCGTCTAAATACTTCCCTTTGAGCTCAAATTGTCCGCCGACCTCGCCGCATTTCCAGTCGGGTTGACCGCTATCCCGCATCATGAATTCCAGGGACGTTTCGCCTGGCAAAAACGGATCGTGTTGCCGAAGGTATCCAATATTGAGTTTTGGGTGCTTGATGATCTGACCCGTGTCAAGCTCTTCGTCTCCAAGGATGCACCGAAGCAAGGTGGATTTACCTGCTCCATTCCGGCCGACAAACCCGACCTTGGTATCGCTCAGGATGGTGCATTCCGCATCTTCCATCAAAATCTGGTCGCCATAATGTTTGGAGGCGTTTCTAATCTGCAACAGTACGGACATAGCAACCGAGGAAAAGCGTTGTGACAGGGTGAAATCAACTTAGCGTTCAAAACCGCTTGTGATATGTTATCAACAGCCTCGAAAGATACCAAGGAGAACTATTGGCCACATGAGCGAGATATCACAATCAGTAACTGAATTGATCGATCAGCTAGGCCGTTTGCCTGGTATTGGTCGCAAGACAGCAGAACGACTTGCCTACCATCTGCTGCGAGTGCATGAGACCGAGGCATTCGCCCTGTCAGATGCTATCCGCCGAGTCCGGGAAAACGTCCGATACTGTTCCGTCTGTTACAATTTGGCTGAGGGGGACCTGTGTGGAATTTGCATGGACTCCCGTCGCGATTCGTCGCTTCTTTGCATTGTTGAACAGCCCCGAGACCTAATCGCGCTGGAACAATCTGGGGTGTTCCGAGGACTGTATCACGTGTTGCTGGGACGCATCGCTCCGTTAGAGGGAATTGGGCCCGATCAACTGACCATCGACGCGCTGGTGGAACGTGTTCGCAACGGAAACTTCTCCGAAGCGATCATGGCAACCAATCCAAATGTCGAAGGGGATGGAACAGCCCTCTTTATCTCGAACCAACTGGAAGAATTTCCTATCGAACTAACGCGATTAGCTCGCGGAGTCACTAGCGGTAGCGTGCTCGAATTCACCAACAAAGAAATTCTAGCCGATGCATTAAGCGGTAGGCAAAAACTTTAATGTCCAATTCATCTATTTCGAAATAGGACTGCTGACATTGAATGAATCACTCCGAGAATTTTTTTATCGCGGCGACCACAGCATGGCTTGAGAGGGTTGTCATAGGTCTAAACCTCTGCCCCTTTGCGAAAGCAGTGCACGTGAAGAGACAGATTCGTTACTTCGTTAGCGAGGCTAGCCTGCCCGTGGCCCTTCTGTGCGACTTGAAACGTGAATTGATTCTGTTAGCTTCTGCGGACCCGGAAATGATTGAGTCGACGCTGCTGATTCATCCTGACGTACTCAACGACTTTGACGAATACAACGATTTCTTGGCGGACTGCGACTTGGCAGTTGTAAAGTTGGAACTGCATGGAGTCATCCAGATAGCGAGCTTCCATCCGCAATACCAATTTGCTGGTACGTTGCGCAACGATGTAACGAACTACAGCAATCGTTCCCCGTTCCCGACACTGCATTTGCTGCGAGAAGAAAGTGTCACACGAGCAGTTGATACGTACCCAGACGCGTCGGCAATCTACGACAAGAACATTGCGACTTTAAAAAAACTTGGGACGACTAAACTGGATATAATAATCGCGAGCCTGATGTCGGATTCCACAATCGAAAACTAGTAAACGAAAAAAGACCTCCTTTGAATTGGAAGCCTTGTTTTGGATAGCTACGATTGCGAGTTACCTAGATCGTTGCGGCCACTTTCCTTGTTCGTCGTCGGTACCATACGAGTGCAGGAGTTGCAATCAAACTGGCGAGCAAAAGCGAGGAAGGCTCAGGCACAGCAACGATATTCCCATCGAGTCTGAAGCTGGAAGCAGCATTCAAACCAGCGGTAGCTGCCAAACGGCTGTCTAGTCCAATCGAACTTCCCGCAGCACCGTTCCAGCCAACTAGCCGAAAAGTTACCGATGAACCTGAATTGATGGACCGAACGAAGTTGGCCCCAAGACCAGTGCCGGACAACGTAGTCGTGCCTGCATTTAACGATGCGAAATCGACAAATGAGCCCGAACTGTTTTCTTGCAGCGTTAGGTTTTGGCTTGGA
>JANLRK010000261.1:0-9112 GCA_031361585.1 Pirellula sp.
TGGTTCCGTTAAGAAAGGGGACTTGAAGATCGTTGGCAAGAGCGACGAAGTCTTTTTTGTCAGCGCGTTCATTCACGCTGCCGTGCCCGAATCGAAACGCGAAGCGATAACCAATGCGCTGCTGTCAATGAATAAGTCCAATGATATGTTGACGGCTCTGGAGACTAAAGACGGTTTCGTGAGCTATTCATTGTCGACGGCAAAGAACTAGGTGACTAGCGGGCGGATCTCATATCGAGACGGCAGCATCCAAAATCGAGCGCCTCTGCGACCGACTTGTTTCGTATGACTTCGCGATTAATCTGGTAGTAGATGAATTTCCCGTCGCGTGTTGTGGTGACCAATCCAGCGTGAAACAAGACTCTTAAGTGGTGGGAAACATTAGCCATTTCGGAGTCGAGCAACAGCGACAGATCCGTCACCGTAAACGGACTCGATTGCAGAGCCTTGATAATTTGCAAACGGTTGGGGTCTCCAAGCGCCTTTAAGTATCCCGCGCAGAGTTCGGCATCCTCTCGGTTTTGTTTCATAGTTGGATCTGTCTTGGTCAATTCGATAACAAGATTGTTGAGTCTAAACCTACATGTCGACGAGTCTGCCGCAGTCGAAAGTATACCGTTTGACTTTCTTTGCATCGTCTACTTTGGAGTCGAAACGACCATTTGCGCTAAATGCATTGTCAAAAACTTCTTCAAATTCGGAATTCTGTTCTTCCTCCGGTAATTGACAGACCGCATTCTGATCGAGACACTATGACATTCATTTGAATGTCTTACTGATTTAGGAGCGAGCAATGTCCTCTGAATATAGACAATTTATTCCGTTGAAGGCGAAGCGTATCAACGCAGGATTTACTTTGGTTGAACTCCTGGTGGTGATCGCCATCATAGGAATTCTGGTTGGGCTTTTGCTACCGGCCGTTCAAGCGGCTCGCGAAGCCGCGAGACGAATGCAATGTCAAAACCACCTAAGGCAGTTGGGGTTAGCGGCTCACAATCACGAATCCGCATTACGGGTATTGCCACCCGCTTTTCGTGGAAAATCGATTGGCGGTGCGCCGCAGTACTTCGATCTTTGGGGAACCCTCGCTAATTTAACCCCCTATTTGGAGCAAACAGCAGTTTACAATTCCATCGATTTGAATTTGACGATGTATCAGTTGACCTCCCCATATGGCATTCAGGCTCCTGACGCGGTTCGAGCAATTGTACCGATTTTCATTTGTCCCAGCGACCAAGGCCGCTCAGTTTGCCGTGACTCCTATGCAATCACCGGTGAGTTCGGTCCGACAAACTATGCCTTTTGTTTAGGCACTGGTACAACGCGAGGAAGAACCAATTGGCTCGGCTCACCCTACGATGCAGACGGGGTATTTTACGCTCAATCAAAGGTCAAGATTACAGATATTAAAGACGGAACGAGCAATACTGTCGGCGCGTCGGAACGGGTGCTCGGCGATGGGGACGAAAGCAAAACGATTTCGTCTCGAGCTGAACTGAAACCGATGACGATGTACGTAAATCCTGGTGCCGAAACCAACGATGCCAATTGCGGTTCGACGCTCCGTACGAACTTCAGTCAACGCCGTATGTACACGTGGGTCGCTGGAGAGCCTCGATGCACCAGCTACAATCACTACTATCTTCCGAACGACCCGATCAATCCTGATTGCGTGGCGAACTTCAATGGTAGCGATCCGCTGATACGTAGTACTGGGCATGGTCTTTCTACCGCTAGAAGTCGACACACCGGCGGAGTCAACGTTTGGAAGTGCGATGGCAGCGTCCATTTTATCTCGAATTCGGTTCAACTACAGGTCTGGAGAGCGATCGCGACTCGCAGTGACGGAGAGGTTGTCAATAGCGATGACTTTTAAAACACAAGGTATTACCGATCGATTGTCCGACGAACAAATCGCGTTCTATCGGAACGAAGGTTACCTCGTTGTTCGATCGGTGTTTTCGTCCGCTGAGGTTACTCTATTGGGCGATGATGCAACACGCATTCTGCAACAACGGCAAGAGATCATTCATGCAGACAATTTGAGAGTTCGGTTCAAGAATCACGTCGAAACGAACGAGCCGGTTCTTGAGGTTTTGGATCCGATTTCCGATTTGTCGTCGGTAGCCGAGTCGATGACCGCGGATCTGCGCATCCTAGATCGACTGCATACGATTTATGGGGAGCGCGCCTGTCTGTTCAAAGACAAACTGATTTACAAACCACCCGGTGCAGCGGGTGCTTCGTTGCATCAAGACTGGATTGGATGGCCAGGCTTTCCTGAGAGCTTCTTGACGGTCCTCGTCGCCATAGATGCGTTCGATTTGACGAGTGGAGCGACGGCGGTGTACCCTCGGCTACAGGGCAAGGGATATATGTCCCCCAGGGATGGCCAACATCATTCTTTGAATCACGACCAAATGGGAGTCCAACCGGTAACGCTCGTTTTAGAACCGGGGGACATGGCGTTTTTTTCGTGTTTTACTCCTCACTTTTCTGAATCGAATAGGTCAAAGAATTGGAGGAGAGGCTACTTTATGAGTTACAACTCCTTCTCAGATGGT
Organism: Pirellula sp.; assembly: GCA_031361585.1. Lineage (GTDB taxonomy): Bacteria > Planctomycetota > Planctomycetia > Pirellulales > Pirellulaceae > JBKCUI01. The sequence goes on from JANLRK010000261.1 coordinate 2,565, forward strand.
GGCGATCAATTCGATCGGCACTACGTCGAATTTCACGATTGGATTCGATCACGTTATCCTTTCGAACGTCGTTCTCAATTGATCTTTCAGTAGCCTGGGTCTGCATCGCACATAACATCATGTCGGATTCCACAACCACCTTTAACAACTATTTGGAATCCAAGTCATTTGCAGGCCGGAAGCTATTTTCTTGGGCAAAGCAGTTTGCCTGGGTCTCCATCGTTGTCGGCGCGATTGCCATGGCAGCGACCTACCCCGGTCGAACACATGGGTTGGGAATGGTGGCGGAACCTCTACTCAAGGATTTTGGTCTCAACACGGATGACGGACGAGTCCTGTTTGCAAGCCTTGGCTTTTGGGCAACTGTCATGGGTGCCGCCTTTTGCTTTCCGGTGGGATGGCTACTTGATCGAGTCGGCCAAAGATGGGTTCTGTTCGGTAACTTGATTTTGCTCGGGCTCGCAGTTCTGCTCTTAAGTCGATCGACTTCTTTATGGATGTTGTTCGTGGGATTGTTGCTGACGCGTGGCTTGGGGCAGGCCGCACTATCCGTTGTTAGCATCACCATTGTCTCCAACTCTCACGTGCCTTCGAGGTTGGGGCTCGCGATGGCCTTCTACGCGATGTTAGGTATGCCGATGCATTTGGTTTTAATAGGATTTGTAGGATGGTCCTTGAACAGAGCCGAAATGGAATGGCGCAGCGTTTGGGCGATGGTTGGTATAACACTCGTTTTCTTGGCACTGACCGCATGGTGCTTGCCTACGCGGGCGATTACCAGTATGCCGGAACAGAGCAACGATTGCGAAACAAGGCAGTGTCCAGTTCATGGTTTTACGCTTTGGCAAGCTTTGCAAACTCCTGCGTTTTGGTTGTTTAGTGTTACGATTTCCGTATGGGGGATGATCTATGCGGGCACGGCATTGTTCAACCAAGATATATTTCGAGAACGGGGATTTGATTCAACACTCTACTTCAAGATATTGTCCTACACGACGATTGTCGCTTTGGCTTCGAAGTTGTTTTTTGGTTGGCTAGTCAATTATGTTCAATTGCCGCATCTACTAGGTATTTGCCTCCTTCTTAGTTCAATCTCGCTTGCCGGACTGCCTTTTGCGACCCAGGCGTGGCATGCGTATGCCTACGGGACTATGCTAGGCATTGCATCGGGCGCGGTAGCCTTGTTATTTTTTGCTGCTTGGGGCAAGATTTATGGGCGCGGTGAGCTCGGTCAAATTCAAGGCGTCGCTCAGATGATGACCGTATTCGCCTCGGCAGCTGGTCCACTTGTGTTTTCGCTGAGCAAGCGAATGACGCACTCCTACACTACGATATTCTTTGTATTTGCGGGAACGCTCGCGGCTATGTCGGTTATTGCGTTCCTAACTCCAACACCGAGTCCTTTTGCTGAACAAGCAGACTCTTAAAGGGAATAGAAGGCTATTTATGTTACCCATTGCTCCGGTCTCACGAGTTCGTTTCCACATTTCGTTGAACGTAAACAACTTGGCGCGTTCTATCGATTTTTATAAAATCTTATTTGACATGGAGCCGGCCAAGCAACGGGGGGACTACGCCAAGTTCGAACCCAACGATCCACCCTTGGTGCTGTCACTGGAACCAAACGGCCGAGCAGGCGGAGGCACGCTCAATCATCTTGGCGTTCGAATGATCGATGCGCGGCAACTAGTTGCACTTCAAGAACGGCTTGAGAAGCGAGGTATCAAGTCACAACGCGAGGAAGGAGTCGAATGTTGCTACGCCACGCAAACCAAGTTTTGGGTTCAAGATCCGGACCTAACCCTTTGGGAGTTTTATACGCTCGATGACGATGAGTTGGACCATCGCGGAGCTGGCCAAAGCGTGGAAGTCATGACCGGTAGTACGCTGCCCGACGAGGAAAAAATATGGGAACATCGGCTCGGTACGCCTGTCCCAATTCAAATTGATGCATGCGATGATTCGATGGACGCTGTAGTCCTGCGAGGATCGCTCAACGTTCCTCTATCGGAGCTTGAGCAAAAAGCGTTTTTGATGGAAGCTAAACGCGTATTGAAACCAAACGGACGACTGCTGCTTAGAATTTTGTCCGGCGACAAAAAACACTCCACACCCAAATTGACAGGCAAAGGGTCTTCGATTCAGTTCGTACCGGCAAAAGATGATGTCATGGGACTCGTATCCAACACGGGCCTCAGTGGAATTCGACTATTGAAGTATGACGAAAAGCCATGCTTTGACGTCGACGGGGTCAAAATGCGAGAAACACATATCGAAGCTTTCAAGCCGTTAAGTACAATAGGAGAAGGCAAGATCGTTTTTCGACTGCCAAATTAGCCCTCCATTCTCCCACCTTTAGGTATGCTCTTTGTATTGGCTCGCCGAAATATGCGTAAAGCGACCGGTATTTGCCCTCATGCTGGTGATGGCGATGGTGGTGGCTGGAGTTGTTGCTTTTCCATCGCTTGGAATCGATCGCTTTCCGAAAACCGACCTCCCGACGGTTTTCATTCGAACCGGCTACCCTGGTGCAGCCTCCCAGGAAGTCGAGTCCGAAATATCGCAGGTGATTGAGGACGCAGTTTCCACCGTGGCGGGGATTGAGGAACTGAGAAGCATTTCCTCAGATGGAAGCTCAGTCGTTCTGATTACTTTTTCGTTGGCACGCGACATCGATGCAGCCGTGCAAGATGTGCGCGACGTGATTTCTGCGGTTACCAATCGACTTCCACGGACCGTCGACCCGCCGATCGTCCAGAAATCGGATATTGACTCTTCGCCTGTGATGTCGATCGCTGTCTCGGGAGAGAGAACACCCAGTGAACTGTACTTACTGGCCGATCGATATGTGAAGAGCGTTATCGAATCGAGCCCCGGTGTTGGACAAGTCTCTATCTCTGGCGCTGCTGAACGAGCGATCAAGGTCAACATTGATGCGAAGCGACTGGCGGCCTACCAACTCTCGATTGTTCAAGTGAGAGATGCGCTGATCCGGCAAAATGCTGAAGTCCCTGGCGGTCGAGTCGATGAGGGATTGCGAGAACGAGCCATGCGAACGTTGGGACGCGTGGCGGAATCCAAAGACTTTGATGACTTGGTGATCGACACGGTTGGCGGATCGTCCATCCGGCTCGGCGATCTCGGAACCGTCGTCGACGGAACCAAGGAAGTCCGCACGATGGCTCGTCTGGACGGGAAACCCACGGTCGTTTTAAGCGTGCAAAGGCAATCAGGTGAGAATACGGTCAACGTGATCGCAGGCATAAAAGAACGGCTGAAACGCTGCGAACAATTGCTTCCCACCGATATTCGAGTAGCCATTATTCAAGATCAATCGCGATACATCCTTTCAGCCTTGCACGAAATTGAGAACCATCTCGTCTCAGGCTCGATACTGGCCTGCTTGACCGTGTTGTTGTTCATGCGTTCATGGCGATCCACGTTAATTGCGTCAGTCGCAATTCCCGCATCCATCATCGCAACCTTTGCATTCATGAAGGCCTTTGGCTTTACGTTAAACAATGTCACGATGCTGGCACTAGTGCTGATGGTCGGTGTCGTAATCGACGATGCGATTGTGGTATTGGAAAACGTATTTCGCTGCATTGAAGAACAAGGCATGGAACCATTTCAAGCGTCCATTGATGGAACCAAAGAAATTGGATTGGCGGTTCTGGCCACGACTGTTTCGCTGGTCATCGTTTTCTTGCCTGTTTCCTTCCTTTCAAGCGTTACGGGCCGGATGCTCTTCGAGTTTGGTGTCACTGCAACGGTTGCGATTCTGGTTTCGATGATCATTAGTTTTTCATTGACCCCAATGATGTGCAGCCTCCTCCTGAAAAAACCGAAACAATCGGACGGGGCAAAACATCCACAAAAGACAACTCGCCAAAAGGGCTTCTACCATTGGATTGAAGTGAGCTATATGGCTTCGCTTCGTGTTGCATTGAGGTACCGATTCTTGACGTTGCTTTTGTGCATCGGAACTATCTTGGCAAATATCCCCTTGTATGGCTGGGTTCGGCAAGACTACATTCCGACGAACGTGGACGAGTCCGAGTTTGAAGTAAGCGTCAATGCCAAAGAAGGGACATCCATCCTAGGAATGAACGCCGCCCTGCAGGTCGTCGAGGACAAGCTGAAGACGGTCGATGGCGTGGTGTTGACATTGGCCAGCGTTGGCTCTCGCGGCTTTGGTGGTGTCAACAACGCTAGCGTCTTCGTTCGATTGCAAGATGCATCGGAACGCACCTTTTCTCTTGAGCGTTTCTTCTTGGCGTTGATTCAAGGCAAGCCGCGGCAGGCGATTGCTGGAAACTATAGCCAACAACAAAAGATGGCAGAAATTCGCAAGCTTCTCAAGTCTGTTCCGGATGTTCGCGTGTCGATTAGAAACCTCACTTCGTTGCGACAAGGCGCTAACGTCGACATCGATTTTTCGATTACCGGTCCGGATGTAAAGAAGCTCTCTGAGTTCAGTGAGCAAATTCGGAAGAAAGCGATGGAGCTACCAGGGATCGTCGATGTCGATACCACATTGCGTTTAGACAAACCCGAGTTGTTGGTTTCGATCGATCGCGAAAGAGCGGCTGCGATGGGCGTTTCCGTCCAAGAGATCGCCGACACGTTGAGGATCTCTGTCGGTGGTGATGAACGTGTATCTCGCTATCGCGACGCGACGGTCGATGACGCGTACGATGTGGAGTTACGTTTAGTCGGGTTGGATCGTCGAGACAAAGACGCCATCTCGCAACTCTATGTTCGAGCCAATCCAGCGGCTGGGAAACTTGTCTCCGCCATCGATACCCAGTCCGCGTCGATGTCCAACTCTTCCAAGTTAACGCGGATCGACAACATCGTGCGATTTGATTTCGGAGACGCTCCCGCTCGTATTGATCGGCTAGATCGCCAACGCATGGTTTCTATTCGAGCCAATATCTCGACAGGATATGCGTTAGCAGATCGGGTTAAAGCGCTGCGAGCTGTGGCCGCAGAGATAGGTGTACCACCAGGATTTGAAACCCGAATTTTGGGGCGTGGCAAAGAATTAGAGAAGACACTCAGCGAATTCCGTTGGACCTTTTTATTGAGCTTTGTTTTCATGTACCTTGTTCTCGCGGCGCAATTCGAGCACTTGGCCCACCCTTTCACCATTCTCTTTACGCTCCCCTTGTCCGTTCCGTTTGGACTGATCAGTCTGTACATGGGAAACGAGACTCTGAACGTCTACTCTGCCCTCGGAGTGTTGGTATTATTCGGAGTAGTCAAGAAGGCGGCGATCCTACAGATAGATTGCACAAATGCACTGCGACGCAAGGGAATGCCACGCCGAGAAGCAATCTTGCAGGCGAACCGCGATCGCCTTCGGCCCATTCTGATGACGACGATTTCGTTCGTCGCGGGATTGCTTCCATTGTTGATTGCAAATGGTCCTGGCTCGGAAGAGCGAAGATCGATTGCCGTACTCGCATCGGGTGGACAAACGCTTTCCCTATTGCTGACCCTGCTAGCCGTGCCAGTAATCTACACCTATCTGGACGATATTGGAAATTGGATCATGCGGAAACCGCGTGAGCGGTAACCGAACAAAGACTGCCAGCCCGCCCGCGGCAAATCGGGTTTACAAGATCTCCAAGTCGCACCCGGCAGTTGCGACCTACAGTAGGTCACTCTTGCCGAGAGTGACTTTGCGCTGGCAACTTCATAAGTGTCATGATCAACGACTGTTCCATCTCGGCTGGGCGAAATCCAAACGGGCCGCGGCCACCTTGATAAGTTACTTTGCCCTCGATATCGATAACGTAGGCTCTCGCCGGCATGCCGCTGTATAGATTGCCAACATGATCGTCCATGGTGTCCACCAACAACGGCATCGAGTATTTCAATTCAGTCGCGCAGGTCTTCGCCACGGCCGTTCTTTCCTCGATCGTCTTGGGCTGTTTGAGCTGCACTCCAACTTTCGTGTTCGACTGCATCATCCAACCATCGTCGGGATGTGCCTCGCGGACGTAGATGCCAAAGAAGTTGGCTTGGTCTCTATAGCGTTGGCCGATTTCATCGAAGTCGGGATAGGTTCTTCGAAAAGGTCCGCAAGTGAAATTGCCAAGGATGAGGACGACAGGTTTTTTTCCAATCCAATCGTACAAACGAATGGTCTTCGTGCCATCTTCGGTAATCAGTTCAAAATCGGGCGCTGTCTCTCCAGCCTTTGGCCCTTCCTGCATCGAGCCTAACTCGCTCGAAAAGAAGCCTCGAAGAAGCCGCTCGGGTGTCGGCGCGTCCCCCGGAAAGTAACCACCACCACTATTTCCCAAACCAAGAGAGCGTCGAAACGCATCGATTCCGAGTTCACTGCTGGTGCCCTTTGCCTTATCAAAGAAGGCCAATAGTTCATCCCTTGAAACTTTGCCGTCTTGCCCTTTATCGATTTGTCTAAAGATCGAATTCGCTACGCCTTGTTCTCGCATGAATGGGCTCGAAGGGCTCCAGTCGAAATCGTCTTTCTCCAACTCACCATCTCCGTTTCTATCTAGTCGTTCGAAGAAAAC
>JANLRK010000470.1:0-3982 GCA_031361585.1 Pirellula sp.
CCGTGCCGTTTTTCTCGGCCCGGTGTGCCGAGCTACTCTGCATTAAGACGCGCTAGTTTACAGGTTCCCAGGCTTTGCACTGGAACAAGTCGGCAGGGCCCCGGAACGAATGCACATTTCGCTATGCAACCTGTTTCAGGAAGCCTTCGAGCATGCGAGCACGTACTGGATTTTGAAGCTTGGCTACCGCCTTTGCTTCGATTTGCCGAACGCGTTCGCGGGTCACTTTAAAAATGCGTCCGACTTCTTCGAGCGTGTAAGAAAAACCATCCGTCAAGCCGTAGCGTAGGCGGATAATCTCCCTTTCTCGGTACGTCAAAGTTTGCAACAGCGAATCGATGCGGTCGCGTAAAACTCCGTTGCTGGCATTGCGAACCGGGCTGTCGCTAGACGGATCCTCGATAAACTCGCCGAATGCGTTATCTTCACCCTCGCCGACCGGTCGATCCAAGCTGATTGGGCTGCGACCGATATCCAACACGCGTTGTACTTCTTCGATAGTCATCTCGGCGACTTCTGCGATTTCGTACATGCTCGGTTCGCGTTTAAAATCTTGCGTCAGTTTCCTCTGAATGTTCCGCAGCTTGCTCAGTACGTCGATCATGTGGACCGGTATTCGAATCGTTCGAGCCTGGTCTGCAATGGCTCGCGTAATCGCTTGACGAATCCACCAAGTGGCATACGTCGAAAATTTGAATCCGCGTCGGTATTCATATTTATCGACCGCCCGCATCAGTCCAGTATTGCCTTCTTGAATAAGATCCAAGAAACTCAAGCCACGATTGCGGTACTTCTTGGCGATGGAAACGACGAGTCGCAAATTCCCACTCGACAATTGGCGTTTGACCGCTTCGTACTCCTTGAAATTTCTCTTGAACTCTTCGACGCGGCCTTGCAAAGAGCGAGGGCTTTCTTGCGTGGTCATGATCAAGTGCCTGAGCTCGGAAACACAACGGTTGAGTTCGGCCGAGGTGGACATGGTCTCGCGAAGGTACGAAATGCGATTTTGCAGGTAGTCCATGCGTTGGGAAAACTGCTCCAGTTGCTTCATCAATGGGATGACTCTCCGCGAACGAAGAGAGAGCTCCTCGACCAGCACCAATGCCTTGAGACGTCGTCGTTGATAGTTTTGACGGGTCCGCGTCTTCTCGTTTTCGGATGTGCTCTTGCGAACAACGCGTTGGAACTCACGTCGATTCTCTTCGATCAGAGCGTCGAGGGTCTGTAGGTTGTGCGGCATGCGGGCACTGACCTGCTCCTTAGTTAACCGCTCGGTCAGCGACACCTTGATTGTTCGATCGAAAGGCAAAATGCCGGCTGCGACTTTACGCAAAATCTCAACGGTTTGTCTGAGGGCGAAATCATTGCCAAGAACTGCACGGCGAAACTTTCGACGCGTGATTTCGATCTTTTTGGCCAAGGCGATTTCTTGCTCGCGGGTAAGCAAAGGGATCTCGCACATTTGACTCAAGTACAACCGAATCGGGTCGTTTGTAAGCTTCGGTACTTCGGTGGGAGTCGTCGAAATGGACTCCTCACCGTTGAATATTTGGAGGTTATTTCGAGCATCGATCTCCACGTCGGTTTCATCGACGATATTCACTCCTGCGCGTTCCAGAGCGATCAAGAGGTGGTCTAGCTTTTCAGCTGTATTGGCTTCGTCGGGCAGGTACTCATTGACTTGATCGTAGGTTAGATAGCCTTGCTGGCGACCGATCAAAACCAATTGTTCCAAATCATTAGATTGCGTTTCCACGAGATCAACTCCTTTTGACAGTGGTACTCTGTTGTTACTGACGGTTCATCCGATGAACAGTCGCTTGGGTCAACAACATGAATGCTTTTTGTAGCCGAGCGTGCCTCGACGTTGTCAATCCTGTTTAACCCGCTAAGCGGTGGGCGACTAAAATGGCTTTGTCCACTTCCGTCTCCTCGGCTAAGCCGGTTAAACATTTTGTTACCCTTGGGGAGGAAACAAACCGTGTCGTACTCGAGCTTGCTGGACGATCTCCTGAAGCAAGCTCAGTGACGATTCCTCATCTAGTTGTTTTCGTTCGAGCGATTGGATTTGCGAGCGTCTTTGAGCTCGGTCGTCTTGACCACTCAATCGTTCGCAAAGTGAGTGCAATCGTTCGTCTGCCGTCATCATCGACAGTGGTGTTTTGCGTGCCGCGTGTTCCTCGATACTCACAAGTACACTTTTCAGCCCAGCATCTTCCGTTGCTGACATCAAACTATCAAAGTCTAACGCATGTCCCTCAAGTTCCAAGTCCAAAACTAGCTGAAAAAGTTTTTTTGCGGTTGTTGTGCTCAAGTTGGCAACAGGGAACCGTTCGATAGCCATCGGAGCCAACTCTGGGTGCGTCGCCATGATTTCGAATAGCTCGCATTCCGTCGGAGTCATTTCGCGATATTTGTAGGAAATAGTCCCAGGTGCAACGACTTGTTCTAACGAGTGAGGACCTCCAACGGTGGTCTGGACAGCGGGGTTTACACTATTTGCGATGGAGGGTGGCTGTGAACGACGAAGCTCCTGTCGTTGCTTTTCTCGCACTGCCGTTTGTTTGCGAATGGATTCTAGCCGCAGGCGAATTTCAGATTGTTCGATACCAAACTGACGTGCAAGTCTGGCGATGAGTTGATCTTGTCGCAACCGCATGGCCTCGTTCGATAGGAGAGAGCTGTGCGAAACATGGGACATGGTGGAAAGCACGTCTTCCAATGCGGTATTGGCTCGGTGCGTGTCGAGCAATGGATCGAACCCCTGGCATACTTGCCGCAGCTTGTGCTCAAGAGCGTCTGGTGCTCCGGCTATTTGGACCTTAAGTTGTTCGCCGTTATGCTTGATCAGGTAATCGCAAGGGTCTAGGCCATCCGGTAGGGTTAAGATACGAAGGTCCATTTGGGCTGTAACGAACAGCTCTAGAATTTCACTTGCTCGCTTCTGCCCAGCACCGTCGCCATCCAGAAGCAAAACCACCGAATCGCAATAACGTTTAAGCAGTTTGATTTGGCTCTCGCCTAGGGCGGTTCCGCAGCAAGCGACTGCATTATGAATGCCATGCTGGACAGCCATAATGACGTCCGTGTAGCCCTCCATCACGACTGCTTGCCGGGTCTTGCTGATGGAATCTCGAGCTAGATCGAGACCGTACAGCTGATGGCTTTTTTGGTATAGACGTGTTTCGTTGCAGTTAACGTATTTGGCAGCATCGGATGCTGCGCCAGGAAGAATTCGTCCGCCAACTGCGATCGGTCTCGATTGCACATCGGAAATCGGGAAAATTGCGCGGTCGCGAAACCGATCGTAACGCGAACCACGTTCACCTCGAGCGACCAAACCGACCGCTTCAAGTTCCTCAGGCTTCCAGGATTTGGCAGCTCCGCGGTCCAGCAACCACGACCATGATTCAGGGGCATATCCAAGTTGGAATTTGGAAAAACTTTCTTCTGAAATCCCTCGATCCAAAAGGTACTTGCGGGCGTGTTGGGCATTTGGGTCCTGAAGCAAGCATTGATGGAACTCACCGACAGCCCACTTCATGGCCTCGAAGAGCGATTTCTTGTCGTCGTTGGAGCCGCGACCCTTGCGATTTTTGGGTTCCTCGATTTGGATGCCAGCTTTTTCGGCAAGCATTCGAAGAGCTTCGGGAAACGAGACGTTCTCTCGTTTCATGATAAAACTGAAAACGTCGCCACCGATATCGCAGACCCAGCATTTCCATGTCTGCCGGTCAGGATTGATCTGCATGCTCGGTCGTCGATCGTCGTGGAAAGGACAGACCGCTACGAAACCTCGACCTTGACGCCGAAGCTCCATGTAGGTACTCATCAGGTCGACGATATTGATCGCCAGCCGGACTCGATCTTTGACTTCGTTGTCGATAGCGAAAGACACAGTTTTTCCTAACAAGACGCGTTCAGGTAGATTGAGTACGCGTGTCTCTTCATTGAGGGCTGGAGCGGGGAATCCAGGCAATGC
>JANLRK010000476.1:0-5926 GCA_031361585.1 Pirellula sp.
GAAACCCTTCAGGGAAGCGACTAGTCCCGCTTCGCAAGCAGCCCGCAAACTTGCCAAGTCGGAGACCTGTAGCTCTTGAAACATTTTCATGGCTTTCTTCGCACCAACCCCTGGCACTTGCATGATCTCACGAAGTGTCGGTGGGACTTCCTTGCGCAGTTTCTCCAATTGAGGAAGGCTGCGAGTTCGTACCAACACTGCAGTTTTTTCAGCCAAAGTCGACCCGATTTCATCGATCGTCGTCAGGTCGGTACCGGCGTGAATCATTTCAGACACGGACTCACTGAGGTCCCGGATGGCCTTGGCTCCGTTGCGATAAGCACGAATGCGAAATGCATTTTCGCCAGACAGTTCAAGCAGATCTGCCATTTCCTCAAAAGCATTCGCAATTTCTACGTTCGTTAACAATCTTATTCTTTCTTTTGTGGCGAGCGGCAAATGGAATTCTACCAGGACGGAGCGACGGGTTCGCGCTTCGCTTTGTAGCCTTGAAGCAGAACGATCCACAGGGCAAGCCTGGGGTATTCCGTACAATGCAGTTTCGCGACATAACGTTCAGCGTTTGAGCATCGCATCTGGCGAAGGAATAGAATAACTACCCAGAAGCATTTGATCGAGTATCGATTGCTCGGTCGCAAATGTTTGAGCGGTTTCCTTATTGATGACGTCCGCCTTGCAAAGATCATACAGATATTGCTCAAAGATAAATGACGACGATGCTGTCTGTTGCATTCCAATTTTCAGTCCCAACGAGTCACCGTGCAAAATGGCGTTCGCAATCATGTTGGTATCATTGAAGAGAAACTCAAGCCCGACCTGGCGACCACCTCCTCGTTTGGGCAACAACCTCTGGCAAATCACGCACTTGAGCGCATCCCGAAGCTGCAACTTAACCAAATCTCGCTCGATAGGATCGAAGAAACTGACAATGCGATTTACCGTTTCGTATGTCGTACCCGAGTGCAAAGTACTGATGACCAAATGCCCCGTTGCGGCAGCGTTGATTGCGGAACGAATGGTGTCAGCGTCACGCATCTCACCGATGACGATGACATCCGGATCATGTCGCAGTGCTCCTCGAACTGCGGTAGCAAAGGTTCCAACATCCTCACCCACGTCCCTTTGCGAGACTATCGATTTCTTGCTTTTGTGAACGAATTCAACAGGTTGCTCAATACACAAGATGTGTACCGAACTGTTTTGGTTTATCCAGTCGACAAGTGATGCCACGGTTGTCGATTTGCCACTTCCGGTCATTCCGGTAACAAGGATCAGTCCAAAATGGAGTTTTCCGAGTTTTTGCATCGACTCGCGCGGGATCATTAGCTCTTCAAACGAAGGGATTTTCTCGGGCAGAAACCTCATCGTGCAATGTGGCGTGCCGGCCTTCATAAACGCGGAAACACGCGCGTAACCCAAACCGACTTGGTGGTAAATAAAACTGCATTGCTTTTCCGAGAGGAACTCATCGAAATGTTTCGATGACGCCATCTCCTTAACCGCTTCAAAAATCTGATCGCTCGAAAGCGGATCAAAATTGTCGGAATGCCGAAGTTTTCCGTCTATGCGGAATACGGGTGGAGCACCAGGATAGAGGTGAATATCACTAGCCTTAAACCTAGTCAACGCTCGAAACAATATCTCCTGGCTTATCGGTTTGGTTCGATACTCTTCGCCGTGAACCCTCCAAACCTCGGGCAATGCAAAGGCAGTTGAAAGTTGATCGCAAATGCTGTGCACATTTTCTAAATTGTCTGCACCATTTCCGGAAAATCGAACCTCTATCGCAGAGCCGTTTTCAGTAATTTCGCATGGCGGATGAGTGGCGCTAGCCGTTTGCTTGAGCGTGCTACGTTCTTTGTCGTCCAGTCCATCTGCGCGAAATAGAAATGAATCAAATAGGCCCTCGTACTCCGGACGATGGGCTTCCACCGTCAAACTACCGGCTCGCACCACCATTTTTTTGGGCGATCCATGAATAGTACGAAGCTGTTGATCTGCAAGCTGAACCACCGTCCACAAACTGGCTTGATGCCCGAGGCCAAGTACAATTTCGTTCATGTCTTAACTTCTCCAATGAAAAGAGGATTGCGATCTGCTTCAATGGACAGTTGAAAAATTGCGACGAAGCATTAATAGAAGTTCGCAACCTTGTCACTGTATCTAACAAACGAAAGCAGATTTGCAAATCGCTTGTAGGCGAACGGCAGACTGAAATTTACCAGTAGCATGGCCCCCTGGGCCGTGTGAAACTCGGGCAATGGCCAAAGCTACGGTATACCAATTTCTGCCGCTCGCCTTACTACCGCGAAGTCTTTGTCTGCTCCATTTGATTTGCAGACTCCATTCAGAATATTTCTCGACTCTACGACCTCGAACGGGACATTGCAACAGGAGGGACTCCATAAGTCCTCTCAATTTCTCGGTTTTATTTCTGCACTCTTTTATTTCTGCACTCTTTTATTTCTGCACTCTTTCATTTCTGCACTCTTTCATTTCTGCACTCTGCGCATTGCACTCAGCAAGTCCAACTATCAATGGGTTGAACCGTAGCACAGCTTGGTCCTCCGTCTTTCCCAGTTCCTGGCAACCGAGCTTGTAGGATCACATTGGGATCGTCTAAAGCACGATCAATCATTTCCCATGCAAGGCCGCTCAACGGCACTTTGATCCTTCTTTCCCAACAACTATCGGATTGTCCTGCACGCTTTCCAATATCAATATAGATAAAGCGAGCATCACGTGGTCCTTGCGTGAGCTGTCCAATGAAATTCGGTGCGCCATCACCTCGACTATTATTGACTCTCAACTTGAACTCGAAATGAAGGTCTTTCCCTTTTGAACGCTGACGCTGAAGTGTTTGGTATTTGCTACCCTTGCCCTCTTGAATGCCAAAGTCTACACCCTCGGGCGGAGAAATTAGCACGATACGTAGAGTGACTTCTCGGCCCTCTCCTGCCGGCAATTCTGGTAGACTAAGTTTGTCGCCTTTACGCATTGAGTCCTACTTTGTTTTCTTTGATTGCAGCGAACCATGGTCCGAATTCAAAGCTTGTTGCTGATGGTTTTCCTGACTGGTACTGTTGTCGCTCAGAACCCGAACTTTGAGTCCCCTTCGGGCAGCGAATTTGCCAAAATCATGCCTGGTGGCACCACCATTCTTCCCAACGGACGGTTGCTCACGCCGGTCGGCCAACGATTGTATACCGGCGATGATCTTTGGAATGTGGTCCCAAGTCCGGATGGCAAGCTGATTGTTGGATTTTGCGATCCAGGCATGGTGATCTATCCAAGCAAAAATCAAGATGCGAATCGAAATTCCTATCGCATCCCTTGGCGAAATGCGGCGTTCTGCGGAGTTTTCACCAAGAACGGGTCCAAGCTCATTTCGTCGAGCGGGGATGCTGGTCACGGAATACAAATATTTGAAACAAACCAATGGGATAAACCAGCCACTCAACGGCTAGAGGTCCTCGACCAAAAACCTCTGATGTCCATTACCGCCGACAAGGAAGCCTATATCAATGACATCGCTTTGTCGCCGGATGAACAATACGTCTACGGTGCGGACGTCGCAAGGCAAAAAATTGTAGTCTTCGACATTCTTAATGGGACGGTTGTGGCCGACATTCCAGCGGGACGCGAACCACTTTCGTTAGCGTTGTCCTCTGATGGCAAACGGCTTTATGTTGCCAACATTGGTGTGTTCGACTATTCCCTTATTCCCACTGGCGATGGGGACAAACGAGGCTTAACCATTCCAGCGTTCGGCTTCCCATCCAAAGACGCGGAAGAGGGTGTGTTTCGAGAGGGACGACAAGTCCCAGGCTTGGGTGATCCGTTGGTTCCGGATGCAAACTCGGTGTGGATGTTCAATGTGACAGACCCATCGCAACCGGTTGTCACGGCCAAAGTGAAGACCGGAATTCTTATTCACGCGCCGGCAGACCGAGGTAAAGCCGTCGGCGGGAGCGCACCCAATGCTCTGCTGCTTTCGAAAGATATTCTCTTTGTTACCAACGCCAACAATGACACGGTCCAATATCTGGACGCAACTACCTTAAAGGTCCTTCGGACCGTCAAGCTTGCTCCGGAACCAACGTTAGCGACATTGCGAGGCGTGATTCCTTCCGGTATGGCCGTGACGGAGGACAGCAAGACGTTGTATGTGTGCGCTTCGGGATTGAACGCAGTTGCAGAAATTGAAATTTCAACGGGAACTGTGAAGAATTGGATTCCGACTGGCTGGTTTCCAACGGCCTGTCGTTTGTCACCCGATCAGAGCGCACTCTATGTTGCCACTCAAAAGGGGCTTGGGCTCGGACCAATCGGACCTAAGCATGTGCGTTCAGAGACCGACGAACGATTCGGTTTGCAAAGCATGCCCGGAATGATTTGCGCAGTGAATTTATCATCGTTAAAGCCCGGGCTCGATACGATTCTTCGCAACAATGGCATGATTCCGTCGAAAGCTCCCTCGATCCAACTCCCCAAAGAGATCGAATACGTCGTTTTCATCACCAAAGAAAATCATACATTTGATGGGATCTTCGGCGGACTCAAGGGTTCTACGAGTGAACCAGATTACGCTGAATTCGGGATGAATGGTTGGTTAAAAGAAAAGGGCAAGCAAGATCGAATACCCATTATGCCAAATCACGTTCGCCTGGCTGAGCAGTTTGGCATTTCGGATAATTTCTATATGGAGCCGCAGGGATCTGGAGATGGACACCGTTGGTTAGTGGGCGTCTATCCGAGCTATTGGACAACGCGAGTCTTTTACTCGGGATGGGCCTTCAAAAAGAGCGAGACGGCAAAGGGCCGAATGGTCTCAATCGCTTCGAATGGGTCTCAGATTCCCGAAGACTATTTGGAGAATGGATCGCTATGGGAGCATCTTTCGCGGGGTGGAATTACTTTTCGCAACTACGGCGAAGGCTTCGAGTTTCCCGACAATGACGAAGGGCCGACGACGAACCGATCAGGAGCATATACTCAAGTCAACTTCCCGATGCCAAAGGTGTTGTATGACAACACCGATTTCAACTTTCCGGCCTACAACAATTTCATACCCGATATCGCTCGAGTCGATTGGTTTGTCGAAGACTTGGAAAGATATCGCACCGAACACGCCGCTAGCATCCCTAAATTCATCAACGTTACGCTTTGCAACGATCACGGGGCGGCGGCGAGACCAAAGAATGGATTTCCCTTCGTTGCTAGCTACATGGCTGACAATGATTTGGCATTAGGGAGAATCGTTGCTTACCTATCGAAACAGCCTGAGTGGCGAAAAATGGCGATCTTTGTTACCCAAGACGACTCCGGCGCAGACAACGACTCCATCGACCGGCATCGATCTTACGTTTTGTGCATTAGCCCCTGGGCCAAGCGTGCCAATGTCTCTCACGAACACACCTCGATCATGAGTATCATCAAAACGATCTATGGGCTATTCGATTTAGGACCCAACAATCTGTTCGATGCGACGGCTACCGACTTATCGGACATGTTCACGACGAATCCTGACTTTACGCCCTACAAATACGTTCCCTCCGACCCACGAGTTTTCAAACCAGAAGATACCTTCGACCCGACGGATCCAAAATTCGAACGTCGTCGCAAAGAAGGTCCAGTTGTTAAAATGGACGACCCTGATTTCGTGGAGTGGTTACGCAATAGATAATTTGGCAAGGCCGCGAATCGCATGTGTGCGCTAGCAGGCACATCCAAACAGTTTTCTCTTTTCGGTAAATAGCATATGACGGTTTTGACTCAACCACTCAAATGGCATGGTGGGAAGTATTATTTGCGGAAGTGGATCATTGGCTTGATGCCACCGCATCTACATTATGTGGAACCGTTCTTCGGAGGCGGGGGCATTCTGTTGGCACGAGATCCCAACCGCGACTGGATGGCCACAGGC
>JANLRK010000280.1:0-3136 GCA_031361585.1 Pirellula sp.
GCAAGCTACACACCCCCAATGTCTGCATGTCGCGAATCAAATAGATTCGCCTACGAAGGTTTCTGATTTGCTCTACGTAGACCTGGTTTGGAGTTTCCGTGTGATCCGCGTGCAGTTTGCGAATGATGCTCGCTAAACCCAGGAAACGGTTGGTGTACGCAAGCAATAGCAAAGAAATAGTAGAGAAAAGTAGGGCTGGAGTAGTGAGGTCGATATGCATTCGTAACTGCCTACTCGCTCCACAGGATGTTGAAAATAGTGCTGTAGTGATCTGTCCAAAGTGGAATTCCAGACCAGTCTTGGTCGATGACTTTCCGACTCTGCTCGTTACCCACGGCCTTAGAATCCACCGCATACGGAGGGACCATTGGGGTTCTGTCTAGAAATTCTTGATCATTGGAAATCATGAAGTAGTGGCTTCGCATCAACAAATCCTGTGATTTGCTAACCTTGTATACGCTTGTGTATTTTGACTTCAAGACCTGCTCTGCTGCGTTCTTTACCACGGGATACAGGTTTAGGTAGGTGTTGGTAATATGAATGCATATCATACCGGCAATCGATCCGTCCGAATTCTTTTTCAAGTGCTTGCGATAGATCTCGAAGGCCTCTCTGGTCAAAAGGTGCGCAGGAACCGAATCGCCGCTGAAGGCGTCCAGCACGATCACGTCGTAGTCTTGCAGCGCTTCGCGTTCCATCGTCAATCGAGCGTCGCCCAATCGCACTTCGATCGGTTTGCCGAGCCGTTGTTCGTAGTCGGGCAAATACCAAAAGTGTTCCCGAGCGATCGTCTCAACCAAAGGATTGATCTCATACATGACGCATTCATCTGCCGTGCGCGTCCCTTGGGCCGGTCTTGCATAGGCCGCCAGTGCACCCGAGCCAAGCCCAACGACCGCAAACTTCAGCGACTTTTCACGATGGGTCTGCTCAATACAGTATTGAAGCGTTTGCCCAACTCCACTCTCTTTGTCGTAATAAGTCAAAGGCAATTCGCGTTTCTTAGGATCGGTCCATTGCCGCCCGTGGAGCACATTTCCACTCCAAAAACTACGGTATCCAGAGTCCAGGCCGCGCGCGATCCCATCGTTTTCTTCGGCGGGAATCGGCTGAGTGTATTGTCGATCGGTAACCGAGACGGTGCCATAAAAATTCCGTGCTTGCAACAGGGTAACCTTTTTGATTCCGCTCCCCTCTCCAGAGCGTAGCCAATCAAACGGATCCAGGCACCAACCGACGTAACACGTCGCTAAAACAAGCCCAAACCCAACGACCCATTGGCTTGCAACGCCAAGCCATTTCTTTCGAATGGCGATCGCGCCGAGGACACCTCCGGCTATCGCAAAACTCAGTAATAATCCGAGAGGCCACTCATAGTATTCATCAAAGTAACGTGTCGCAACGAGGGTGATAAACAAGCCACCCAGGGCGCCACCAGCGGAGATCAACAAATAGTATTCTGTAATGAACCGGCGATTCTCTGGTCGAAGCGTTACCAATTCGCCATGGCAGACCATGCAGATCAAAAACATCGTTCCGAAATGAAGCACTAGGTTCGGCACGAACCCGACATCCAGTTTCAGACAGACCAAGGTAAAGATGGCGACAATGCACAATCCACACCAGAGTTCCCGCACATACCAACGCGGATGATCGAAACAAATAATAAACGTTAACAGGTATAACGCCAAAGGAATAATCCAAAGGAATGGCACCGTTGCGATGTCATGACAAACATGGTTCGTCGTCGCAATGAACATCAAAGAGGAAAGCCCTGATAGCCCGATCCAAGAAAACCGTTGCCACACCAATGGCAACTTGCCCTCTGAGTGAGCAGTCGACGAATCGCTCGACCCCAACTCACTTTGCGTTATTCGCAACATGCTTAATCCACACGCAGCACATAGCCCAGCAAAGACCCAAAAGCCGATCATCCAAAAACGACCCATCGTTTTCAATTCCATAAACGGTTCGAAGACAAAGGGAAAGGAGCCTAAAGCAATCAACGATCCCATGTTCGATAGCGAGAAGAGTCGATAGGGAGAGCGCCCTGGATAGGCGCGTGAGAACCATGCTTGAATGAGCGGACCCGTTGTGGACAGTACGGCATACGGCAAACCCACACAAAGGGTTAGCAATAGCAGGATCCGTAGTGTCGGATCTTCGGTACCCTTCGGCTTCAACGAATCCAATGGAATGACAAATATCGCCATGACGGACGCTAGTGCGAGCAGTACGATGTGAACTCGCACCTGTTTGACTAAGCTTAACCGACTGAAAAGCAAGTGCGAGTAAACGTAACCCAAAAACAGCGTGCATTGGAAAAACAGCATGGCAGTTGTCCAAACCGCTGGGCTGCCACCAAACCAAGGCAAGATAAACTTGCTGATCAACGGTTGCACTTGGAAAAGCAAAAAAGCGCTTATGAAGATGGTGAGAGCTAGTAGATAGCCCAGCAATAATCGGTCGACAATTGGACGATTAGCGGTTTGTGTCATAAAAATCGCAGTAAATTCCAGCAAAACGAACGTAAACAGACTGGAGCAATTTACAGGCCTTTTGCTGGCAAGACAATCTCGAAAAAGTCATTCATGAGCCTATCAAACGGCGAATCCAAAAAAATCGCTTACGCCCCGAGTCCCAAGACGAGTGGCAGACAAAAATCTACTGGGCTGGCGGAGGATTCCAGACAGTAATTATTGATTCTTGGCGTCGATCATAAGTCGGGCCGAACCGGACGCTTGCGGGCCGTTCTTTTAGTGTAGCACGGCACTCCGTGCCGTTTTTTCTCGGCTCGGAGAGCCGATCTACACTAGCGGGCTTGTTGATTTAGTCGTTTAACATTCAGCCGAAGGCGTACTCGGTTCCCTTGCCCGTACGCCTACGGCTAACGGTTAAACGAAACGCATGCGAACAAGTATTAAATCAACAAGCCCCTTGCCGAGGGCTGATTCATTAAAAAAATGGCTCCCGGTACAACTCTTGACAAATCAGACATTGTGTCTATATTGACCATATGGCTTGGTGAGTCCGCCATTGAGACGAACGAACCAGTCGGTTTTCAGTGCCCCAACTTCGATGGGAGATGACTTATGTTTCGATTTGCCAGTCCGGTTTTTTGTGGAATCGTTTTTAT
>JANLRK010000547.1:0-6804 GCA_031361585.1 Pirellula sp.
ATTGGGCCGCACCATTTGGGCCGGATGTCACAACCAAAATCAATGCACAAGCAATCTGGAGTTTCCTACTTATGCACATTAACCAACTACCCATCTACGAGCTAATAAACACTCTATTTCATTCGAATTACTTGAAAGAGCGATCGCCAGATGCATCGCCGATGCGAGATCCGTTTTTCAATCCGGACGATAGGGAAACAATTCACACGGGTCAAGTTCAATGCATGGGAATGCTGGCGATTCAAAACGCCCGCCGGAGGTCTTCCAGTTTTCCGATGCTTGCAAAAAACGTGGGGCCGCTTGCCTTGAATCACTCGTACTGCAAAGCACTGGAAACGTTTAATCGCGCCGCCCGTTCGGCGGGGACCATCGAGGCAAAAACGACCACTAGAAGCTCGATCATCGGTGCCCCAAGTAGTAGCCAAGGATAGATTTTGAACAGGACCGCATGTCCTGTGACAGGCATCGTGGTCAAGTTGATAACGTAGTGGATCCAAATGCCAGTCAAGACGCCGGGCACAATTCCAATGATCCCCATGATCAAAGCTTGAGCCAAAATCATCCTTCGGATTTGCCAGCGAGTCATGGCTACGACTCGCAGCATTCCGATCTCCCGCGTCTGCTCCAAAATGTTCATTGCCAAGGTATTGATCAACCCGAATGCGGCGATCACGGAGCCGAGCGCAAGGACCGCCCAAAGGCCACCCACAACTCCGTTAAGGGTGTCGTGGATGACTTTGACCAAATCCACATACGATTGGAACATCATGCCAGACTCGTCGCACAGAGCCCGGAGTTGTGCCTCAACTTGTTTTGCGTCGTTGGGATTGGCTTTCACCACGATCACATCGGTGCCGTCGACACTTAACAGTTTCTTAGCGTATTCCGATTCGAGATAGAGAGTCAGGCCGCCCGCAATGTACTCGTTCGTAACGCCTGCAATTTCTAGCGTCGTCGAGCCTTCATTGGTCTCTAGCGGAATCGTGTTGCCAATATGCAGATTCAAACGTTGCGATAGTACAGAACCTAGGACAACCTTGCCGCTTCGAACTCCTTTCATCACTTCGGCCTCCGTGCCCTCCGTTAAGTCGAAGTAGTCTTGCGTTTGCGAATTGAATTTTCGGACCACCACGACGACCGAGCTCTCATTGCTGCGAGCGCGAACAAATCGAAGGGTATCCACCAAGGCTACGCCTGGCATTGCCTGCACTTTCTCCGTTAGGCCATAGGGCATGTCCGCAGATTGGCCACTATTCATATCGGGCATCGCAGCTCGCAAGAAAAAATCGCCAACGATAGAACGAGAATACCAAGCCTCTACGTTGCCAATATTGTCTAGAATCGTGCTCGCCATACCCAAGCCTGTTCCCATCGCGATGAACACGATTCCAATCGTTAGCGAGGATCGACCACGGTGCCGAAGAATTTGGCGACGGGCAAGCATCCCCTCGGTCTTCAAAAAAAGACTAAGAGTCCACGTTACCCAGGCCGTGAGATCGCCAATCAGAGCGGGAAGGAGAAAGACAATGCCAATTTTCATGACCATTGTCCCAAAGACGACATGGCTCAAGTTGATCACGCGAAGCACCGCTAACGCTTGAATCGCTAACCCAATAATCATCAGGGATCCACCCAGCCACAACCACGCAGCTCGCGACGTACTAAACTCACCTTGGGCGACTACTTTCATAGCTTCCGATGGTGATAGCCTGGACGCTCTCATGGCTGGAAAGAAAGCCCCCAAGAGTGCCACGGTTAAGCCACACAGGATTGCAATTGCGTATGGCCAAACCGACCAAGGGCTGGGCGGGATTTCGATTTGAAGAAGCTTCGACGTTGAGCTTCGCAAAATGGCTGCGCCAAAATTGCCAACAAAACAGCCCAATAACGTTCCAATCAATCCGAGCCAAAGACCTTCTCGAACGATCATCCAAAGCAACTGCCGGCGGGTTGCTCCCAAAGAGCGCAAGATCCCTAACTGCCGGCGTCGCTCCCCCACGTTCATTTGAAACGTGTTATAAATGATGAAGGTAGAAATGATCAGTGCGAAGGCTGTGGCTAGTCGAAGTCCCTGTTGCATAGCCACGGTACTTTCGTCGGCAACTTGGCTGCGCATAGTCGGTTGGCGAACGCGTAGTCCCGTCGGAAGGATTGCGCCGACCGCTTCGGCAATCTGTTCGATTTTGACATCCTTGTCGAGCACGATCTGGACAGCATCCAGTTTGCCAGCCGATTCGGTCCAACGTTGGACGGTGCGAAGCTGGGCCACAATCAAGCCAGACTGAATTCCCGAACTTGCATCGTTTGGCTTCACGAGGCCAACGATTTCAGCGGATTGGATCCAACTTTTCGAATTCTTGGTGAGAAAATCGACGGAGCTACCGACGGACACCTTGGCCGATTCCGCAAAATGTGCGTCCATGAGAATAGATGCCGAATCGGTGGAGTCAGACTCCAGGTCTTTGCCGGCTACCAAAGTGTAGTTTCGCACTTGTCTGTCCAATTCCGGAACGACACCCAGGAGTTGAACACGATATCGTTTGGAGGTCGGCTCGCGACTGTCAACCGCATCTGGCAAAGCGTTTCCAAGCGGTTTCTTTACTGTCATATTGCTATAGCGACGCAAAATGGGCGAAGCAATCTTTACACCCTTTAGCCTTGCGACAGGCTCGAGCGGTTTGCCATCAAACGAGGCACCACCGACGGCTTCGATTTCGAGCGACGCATTTCCGGTGACCGCGCGAACCATCGCAATCTGAGCAAGCTGAGCCGAATCCGACGCAAGGTACGTTGCAACCATCGCGGAGACGCCAATGACGATGCTCAGCAGTGTCAGCAAACTACGCGCTGGCCGGCTTCGGATTTCCCGAATAGAAAGTCTTGCCAACGGCATTAGCGATTCCCCTCCGAGAGAATCGCTGAATCGGATGCAATTGGCAGGACCGCCTTTGGGAACTGTCCCGATCCAACATTGAACGCCTGTGAATTGGCCGCAAACTCGTCCTGTGGAATGTCCCGTTCAATGTTTCCGTCTCGAAACATCAACAATCGAAACGCGGAACGAGCAACGTTTGCATCATGAGTTACCATGACGATGGTCTGTTTCGACTCCGAGGCTAGATTCCGAAGCAACTGAGTCACGCGACCGCTTTGACGCGAATCAAGGTTCCCGGTTGGCTCGTCGGCGAGCAAGATGGCTGGCTTGATAGCTATTGCACGAGCGACTGCGACTCGCTGTTGTTCGCCACCGGAGAGCTTGGCTGGGATGTGGTCCGCGCGGTGGAGCAGTTCCACTCGCTCAAGAGCTTCTGCCGCGCTCGCTTTGGCTGTTTTACGGTCGATACCGTCAAGCTCCAAGGGAAGCGCCACGTTTTCAATCGCAGTCAAAGTCGGGATAAGATTGAACGCTTGAAACACAAAACCGATTTTGCGCCGCCGCATGATCGTTCGCTGGTCGTCATTCAAATTGGCTATATCCACTCCGTCGAGTATTACTTGGCCACTTGTCGGCGGTTCAATTCCACCGATGATACTCATGAGCGTACTCTTGCCTGAACCAGATGGCCCCATCACCGCGACAAACTCACCGCTTTCAATTGTCAGATTTACCCCCCGCAGTACTTCGACGGCGACATCGCCCGTACCAAACTGTTTGAATAAATTGCGAGTCGTGATAATCGGCATCAGGGATTTTCGATAGATTGACCTTGGAATGAGCGGACCGAGATTATAAACCATGACACTCGAACTAGCAGCCCTCCCCCCGGTTGGTTACGATACGCAACCTTTCCGAACTGAGGAGTCACGCGATTGAAAGTTTTGATCACAGGTGCAAACGGATTATTAGGTAATAACCTTGCGCGATTAGCGCAAAATCGCGGAATGACAATATCTGGCATTTGCAGGTCGGATAGCAAAAACCCCGCTTTTGAAGGTTTAGATATTGAAGTCTTTCAGCTTGATCTTACCGATCGAGTGAAGCTCGGCAAAGTTTTTGAAAACCACTTCGATGTTGTTATTCATTGCGCAGCCAACATTCATATCGGTTGGAAATTCCTCGATATTGGGATGCAAGTGAATCGCGACGGGACCCAATTCTTGCTAGAGGAGGCTGGCCAACGCGGTATTAAGTCTATTCACGTCTCTACCGTAAATACTTTATCCGTAGGGGCCAAAGAAGCGATCGCAGACGAGGACACTCCAGGAGATGGACAAATTCCTTGTACCTATGTCGTAACCAAAAGGATGGCCGAACGATTAGCCATGGATGCGGCCGCAGCTGGCCAAAATGTTGTGATCGTGCATCCGGGCTTCATGCTGGGCCCTTGGGATTGGAAACCTAGTAGCGGCAGAATGATTCAAGCGTTGCAGGGCTTTGCGCCTTTGGCGCCCTCGGGTGGCTGCACCGTTTGTGACCCGCGGGACGTGGCAGAAGCCATTCTCAACGCCATCGACCGAGGTGTTTCTGGTCGGCACTATATCCTAGGCGGCGAAAACGTAACGTACCTCCAACTCTGGAGACAAATCTGTAGCGAGTTGGGTAAGAAAGGCCCGTTCACGTATATGCGAGCGCCTGCCAAATTCCTGGCGAGCACCATCGGGGACTCGATCAGCCACTTCATGAAGACCGAGTTAGATATCAACTCCGCAGCAATTGGAATGGCCTCTCAATTCCATTGGTATTCAAGCCAGCGGGCTATGGAAGAGCTAGGATACAACCCCCGACCCGCAAATGAATCGGTTCGGGATGCAGTTGAGTGGCTCCGCCAAAATCATTTACTTAAGGCTACGACAAATGGGTAACAGTTCGCTCAAACAACTTCGGATCGGCTTGCATCGCAACTTGATTCGTTTCGGTATTGATGTTCGCAAGAAGCGAGCGGATAGAAAACTGTTGGAACAGGTTATCTTTCCTGAGTTGTTGCGAACCCCCGACTATCAGCGGATTTTGTTTGTAGGATGCGCTTGGTACACCCTCCATTATCCCAACATATTCCGTGACCGCGACTTTATCACAATGGAAATAAGTCCGGGCGAAGCTCAATACGGAGCGAAAGAACATATCATCGACTCCTGTGAGAATATCGGTCAACACTTCCAACCCGATTCACTCGATGTGGTGATCTTCAACGGTGTTTACGGCTGCGGATTGAATGAACTGTCAGCGATACATCGAACGCTTTCGGCGATCCACGAATCGCTGCGATCGAACGGACTATTTATCTTCGGCTGGAATGATCTTCCAGCCATGGCCCCATACCGTTTCGAAGAGCTGACTGGTCTCAATGCGTTTACGCCTTATGCTTTCCCACCGCTCCAAAAAGCCATCCACGAATCGGATTCCAAGAATCGCCATCGATTTCATTTTTATCGCAAGGAGCCCGCATGAAGACCGATCCATGGAGTGCACTTGAACGGGCGATTGCACTGGCTGTTAGTTCCCATCACGGCCAACGCGACAAAGCTGGCCATCCATATGTTTTGCACCTACTACGCGTCATGGAAGCAGTGTGTGACCCCATTGCAAAACAAGCCGCCGTTTTACACGACTACATCGAAGACGTGTCCGGCAGCGTTGACGCCTTGCGTCAACACGGGATTAACGAGCTCGCTATTCAAGCCATCGTTCGCTTAACACGGGTTGAACCGTGCACGTACTGCGACTACATCGTTGCACTGGCCACTGACTCAGTTGCTACGCAAGTGAAGCTTGCGGATCTAGAAGACAACTATCGAATCGGACGCGTCGCATACCGGGCGGAATACCGAGACGAGGACGCGAAACGCATTCAAAAGTACGCACTAACGTATCAGTTTCTGCTGCGATCGATCGATGAGCAAGAATACCGATCGCGAATGATTGGTTTGGAGTAATCCGCAACCGTAGCATGGCCCCCTGGGCCGTGTGAGACATTTTTACGCGGCATGGCGTCGCAACGTCACTCTCGGCAAGAGTGACCTACGGTAGGTCGCAACTGCCCGGTGCGACAGGGAATTCTCATTCGGCTCCCCCCAATGATTGCATTGGCCAAAACACATGTCACTCTCGGCAAGAGTGACCTACGCAAAAAACATGTAGAATGTACTGCACATCCCCCTTGACGCGACTCCACTTTGTGCAGTAACATCTGCATATTAAAGTGCATAGGTCCTATGGAGGTTGAAATGGCGAAATTTACGGCGGGAGAACTCAAGGTGATGCAATTGCTCTGGGAGCACGGCGAGATGAAGCCGGCGGAGATTCAAGAGCAGTTCCCTGAGCCAATCAAGAATGCTGCGATGCGATCCTATTTGACCATTCTGGTCGAAAAAGGGCACATCACACGACGACAGGTTGGCAAGGCCTACTATTACAAGGCCAAGACGCTTCAGCATCGCGCTTTCCACTCGATGCTGAAAGAACTCGTAGACACTTTCTGCGGCGGCTCAAAGAAACAGCTTTTGCTGTCGCTCGTTCGCTCGGAGAAGCTCACAGACGAGCAGTTAAAAGAGCTTAAAGAAATTGCAGATCAATCCCAATCGAAAGATACCAAAGCTTCCAAAAGTAAAACACCTGTTGAAAAGGAATGAACCATGCCTACATTTGAAATTCAGTTGTTCATTTTCAGTTTGAAAATCTGTTTGATCTTGACTGTTGCCTGGTGCATTCGATTTGAGTTGGGCCAACGAAATCCAAAGGGAATCGTTCTCCTTTGGAGGATTCATTTTGTCGCTCTTTTGTTGGTTTGTACGGGGATGTTTTTTCCTCCACTCTGGAACTTGAAAAGCCAACCGTCTAACGCAGTTGAATTGGCTGACGCTACA
>JANLRK010000552.1:0-2891 GCA_031361585.1 Pirellula sp.
CTCGTCGGTTTGTTGGCTTCGAAACTGGATACCGCTGTTCCCCGCGTTATCCGCCAATTTTACTTCGAGCTTCAAATGAAAGTCTTCCACCGAAAAATCACTCACTAGGAATTCATTCTTTGCCAGACCGGACGTTTTTCCAACAATCTCACTTCCTTCGACAGTCCAGAGCTTTTCGTTGCCTCGCCAATACGACAAATTCTTGCTATTGAAGAACTCAGGTGCATTTGCGACAGTGGCTAAGATCGGTATTTGGCGATCGCTACCCAAATAGGCGATTAGCGACCGAATCTCATGCTTGCTGAAGAGCTTTAGCTGATCTTCAGGCATCATCGATTTGTCACTGATTTTGCGATCTTCGATCTCATCGAGCGGCACCACTTCGATTGCGTCGACCTTTTGAAGCGTCACCGACTTGGTGTCTTCCGCTTTCACAATGCCAGTCACGATTCGTCCACCGCAATTGAGGATCGTCGGCTGGTACTCCTTCGCCATGACGGAACTTGGGTCCACGATATTGCTTAAGAGATAATCCAAGTTGGCTCGATTCGAGCCCGTAAGTTCAGGACCAATGTTGCCGCCAGTAGCGAAAAGCACATGGCATTGCTGACAAGTCTTCGCAAATACAGCCCTGCCAAGCGGCAAATCAGGCTTAGGTTCTTTGGCCGATTGAACCAAGGCTTTGTATTCTTCGACCAGCTTCATCTTCTCTGCTGGCGATTCGCGAACAGTGCCCCAATTCTTTTCCAAAAGCGACTTTACTTTTTCGTTCTTGAGATACTCTAGTTGGCGTACCAAATCGGCGCTGAGATCGCTAGCGGCAATCTTCTTTGAGTCGATCGCGTCAAGCATCGGTATCGCATACTCGCTTCGCGACGAAAGGGTCGTAAGCGCCGCGCGTTTTTCGTTTTGAGGCAAGTCCTTGTAGATCGAAAGTATCGCGACGCTCGTACTGGGGTCGGCGTATTGAGCCAACCCAGCGATCGCGGTGGCCCGTAACCCTTTGTCCGTCAATAGAGATTGAAGCACCGGTGCTAGCTTGGGATCTTTAGCTCCTAGCAGAGTAGATATACCAGCTGTTCTGGCTTCGTTCGACGCACCGCTGGACTCGACAACCTTGCGAACTGCAGCTAGGGCTGCCTCGTTGCCAAACGTAACACCCAACGCTTGGGAAAGGCTTTGAATCGTCGCAGAACCTTTCGAAAGTTTCAAGTAGACGGTATCCCACTCCGTAGGTGGATCCACCTTTCTTCTACCTGCCAAAGACATGCGAATGGCCTCTAGGAACGCTGACTGCACGTCTTCACTATTGGCCTTGCCAAGTCCTCTGACTAGCGTTGCCAGCGATTGCTCGCTGTTGACGGCACCGATTCGGCGCAACATATTGTTCCGAACCAATGGAATGGTCGCGGTTGCCGATAAACCGACCGCTAGCGCTCGTTCTGCGTCTTGTTCTGCCAGTGGTTCAGCTGCGTACCAAATCATCAATGGCAGATTGTGATCCGTTGCGTCCGCTGCGTTGCCGAGCAAGCTCTGCACCAGTTCCCAACGTTGGTCCACGGGAGTACGCTGGGCTGCCGAGGCTAGGTAGAGTCGCGTGACCTGCGATTTTTCGGAAGCAGCCATGTTAGCTAACTTGCGAGGGCTAACCGCACTCGCCGCCAACTTGGAATCAAGACCTAACTGGATCCCCCAACCTCGTACGTATTCATTCTTGTCTGCCAACATTCCTCCACAGGTTGCTGCGTCAAACTTTTCCATAGCCGCAAGTACCCAGGCCGCCCGCAGTCGCCTCGTTTCATCGACTTCTTCTTTGACCATTTTTTTCAATAGAGCAACCGCTTCATCGCTAACTTTCCCGGCTGCTGAACGCTCCTGCAGAACCCGGCGGCTGTGCCGAACATACCAATCATTCCGATTCAATGTGTGCTTCACCAATTCGATATCAGGTGCAGTTCCAAGCGAAACGCTCGACTTCTTCACGTCGCCGTAGGTGATCTTATAAATTCGTCCGTTGCTGCGATCGTGTTTGCCTGGGTCGGTCAAGTGACACGCTTGCATATCATACCAGTCGATCATCCACGCTTGCCCGTCGGGCCCATATCGCAGGTTGAGGATCTGGGAAGCCTTGTCACCTGTCAACAAAAAGTCTGGCGAGTGACTGCCTACATATCCAGATCCTTTTTGCTTGAGAATGTCGACGTTCAAACGTTGACCATGGATATTGTTCATGAAGATGCGATCGCGGTAGATTTCTGGCCACGCACCGCCGATATAGATCATCGCACCAGCATGCGCGTGCCCACCACCCGCTTCATCGGATTTTCCGTTCCCGCTGTGCGGTGTTGCGCCGATATAATGACGATGATCGGCGATGGTCTTGATATCGTCGTAGGTATATGGATTGAAGTGCACGCCCCCTTGTCGTTCGTAGCGTGCACCTTGAATGATATGATACAAGTGCGGGATAACACATGAAGTAAGAAAGGCCTGTCCGCGGTCATTGAAGTCGACTCCCCATGGGTTGCTCGTACCATGCGCGAATACTTCGAAGACATGACGTGTTGGATGGTATCGCCAGATGGCTGCGTTGACCCCTTGGCGATCTTTGTCCGCCGTTCCAGGCTTGCCAACACGCGAATGCGTAAACACTCCATGGCAGCCATAGAGCCAACCGTCCGGCCCCCAAATGAATGTGTTTAACGTTTCGTGTGTGTCTTGATATCCCCATCCATCCAGCAAAATTTGTGGCGAAGCATCTGCAACATCGTCTCCATTGGCATCGGGAATAAAAAGTAGATGCGGCGCTGCACCTACCCAAACTCCACCGAAGCCGACTTCCATCCCGCTAATTAAATTCAATCCTTCGGCAAATACTTTCCGCTTATCCA
>JANLRK010000555.1:0-2594 GCA_031361585.1 Pirellula sp.
CCGCTCGCCTCATCTCTGCGAGGCAGTCCCCTGGATCAAAGTGGTCTTTTGGTCAATTGCGATGCCATTAAACACCTCTTTGGAACCTCCATGCCAGCGCACCTCCACAAAATCAACTGCGTCGGCAATGCCTAAACCAAAATGCAAATCGTTACTGTAGTGGCTTTGATACCCGCGACCGCGAATAACCTCTTGGATTTGCTCGCCGATCTTTGTGTGAACAATGACACGCGTCCCGACCGCGTCTCGATTACTAGAAATCCCAACTAGCCTTAACTCGATCCAGTGGTTGTTCGCACGAACAGTCTCGTTTCGAAGTATGGTTGGGGTCGAGTTCAGATTTAAAATGACCACATCCAAATCGCCATCTTGATCGAGGTCTTCACACCCCAACCCTCGGCTTGCTTTTTCGATTAGTAATCCCTCGCCCGCAGTTGACGATACATCAGAAAACCTCTTGCCATCAATATTTCGTAGCAAAAAGTTGCGGGTCGCAAACTGTACCGAGTTGTCAAGCAACTCAACCGTATCGATCAAGTGGCCGCTAGCTAAAAACAGATCGACATACGAGTCGTTATCGAAATCGGAAAGACCGACCCCCCATGTCACGCTTCGTGTCGCAACTCCCAATCCATACGAAACACCTAAGTCGTCAAAGAATTTGCCTTCTGCATTGCGATAGACATTGGGTATCTCATCCTGGAAATTCGTAGAAACCAGATCCAACCAACCATCGTGGTCAATGTCAGCGCAGTCAACCCCCATGCTCGCTTGACGTAGGCCGGCGTAATCGTATGCCACGCCCGCAAGCAACGCGATCTCGGTGAACTTCCCTTTCCCATCATTTTCCCACAAAAAGTTTTCCGCCGAATCGTTGCAAACGAACACGTCGGTATCGCCGTCCCGGTCAAAGTCAAAGGACACCATCCCCATACCGGCGCCAGGCTGCAGTCCAATTCCGGACTCCGTTGAAATGTCGGTAAAGGATCCATCTCCGTTGCTGCGAAACAATTGATGGTTGTCGGGCTCATAGTCCTTTGGTCCCGGAGCAGCTGGAATCCCAAAGATAAGTCGACTGACGTCTTTGTCGTACGCAAATTTGATGTAATTTGCCATATAGAGATCTAAATTTCCATCGGAGTCCACATCGAGAAACGAAAGACCGGCTCCGACCCGGAATTCCTTTGTCCCCGGCGCATCTGGGAGCGAGGCAAACGTGCCATCGCCATTGTTTCGATAAAATACCTTTGGACCGTAGTTGCTGACGACCAAGTCTGGATCACCGTCGTTGTCATAGTCCCCAACGGCGACGCCGAGACTGTGGTTTGCGTCCCCAACGCCAGCCGATTCAGTTACGTCGACAAATCGCCAATTACCAAGGTTTCGATAGAGTCTGTTTATCGGGACCTCTCCGGGCCTCTTGCCCTCATGGTATGCACCATTAAGCAAATAAATATCCATCAAGCCATCGCCGTCGAAATCAAAAATAGCAAGTCCCGAACAAATGGTTTCGATGATAAAATGTTTGCCAGAACCGCCGTCGGTGTGCAAGAAATCGATCCCAGTCTCCAAGGTAATGTCGTCGAAGCGTATTTCGCCCGGCTTCGAGGCCTGAGTCATCTTTGTTTGGGCGGTTGCAACCGAATAGGACGCTTCCAACGATGCAAAAAACAAACTGAAGATCACAACCCGAAAACAGCTCATCGAGACTCCTGCGACTTCATTAGTTCATCCAAGATGTTTTTGAAATTCGGATTCTCAGGGTCTTTCAAAGAAGCTATTCTCATCGCTGAAATGGCCTCCGCACGTTTGCCGTTCATCACCAGAGTTTGTCCGTAGGTTGCGAAGTCTGCGGCTGTGCCCCTCAGTTCCGTAACCGTTTTCGCGAGATCCACTGCCCTTTCTTTGTTCTTGCCCGAAACGATGCTTAACTCAACTAGGGCTGCGTATCCCTCTGGTCGACTCGGCATAGCCTGTACTACGTATTCAAAACTCTCCTGTGCGGTTGCCCAATCCTTTTGACGCTGACTGATGGTGCCGATCGTCATTCGGTACCCCAAATTGTTCGGCGAAATTTGCACCAGTTGCCTGGCAATCTCGATTGCCTCCTTTGGTTTCTGGAGTTGCTGCAATAGTTTTACCATGAGCCTTCTTGAGTCCTCATCTTTTGGTTCGTTTTCCGCAGCGCATCGAAGGACCTGCATCGCCGATTCGGGGCGCTCATGCTTGAGGTAGACATGTGCTACATAGTTGAGTCGCGCGGCGATGTCCGCGCGCTCGGCAGCCTGCGCAACGCTCGATTCTACGTTGCTAGTGCTGCGAGCTGATTTCTGACTCGTTAGCCATTTCTTTGCCTCTTCGCGTTTTCCGAGTCGGACTAAAGCGGCTCCCAGCCCTTGTTGCGACAAATGATTGTCGGGTGCAATGTCGAGGGATTTTTGAAAAGCTTCACTAGCTGCGGCGTAATCCCGATTCGCGAGTCTTGCTTGACCTAGCAACTGCAACGTGTCATTTGAATTTGGCTTTAACGCGACTTGCGTCTCTAGGACCTTGATAGCTTCGAGCGAGTCCCCTTTCTTCATCAAGGCATCCGA
>JANLRK010000563.1:0-4104 GCA_031361585.1 Pirellula sp.
GGAATACTCATGTCGCGCCGGAAGCATTTCGGTCTATAGTTGTGGAGACAAAGTTAAGCCGCTTATGGATTACGCATGGTTTAGTAAAAATTCTGCTGGCAAGAGTCATCCAGTGGGCGAGAAGAAGCCAAATCGATGGGGCCTGTACGACATGCATGGTAATGTCTGGGAGTTTTGCCAGGATTACGCTGGGAACTATCCAGCCGATGCGGCGACCGATCCAAAGGGTCCGAATGAGGGCTATATTCGGGTGTACCGCGGGGGCAGTTGGACCTTCTATGCTGACGTCTGCCGGTCGGCGCATCGTAGCGGGCGCAATCCGTCGACTCGCATGGCTAGTTACGGATTCCGTATTGCCCTGACTCCGCCAGTGAAGCAACCGGAATCGGCAACACGCGAGTGAGGGAGCACATGAAATGCGAGCTTTAGTTTTGACCTTCCTTCTATTGTTCGGCTCTCCTGCCAACGCTCAGCAGCTAAAGGAGATTACCAATAGCATTGGGATGAAGCTGGTACTGATACATGCGGGGTCGTTTACGATGGGCTCTCCGGTGGAAGAAGCAGGACGGCAAGATAACGAGATACCTCACGAAGTAACGATCAGCAAATCCTACTATCTTTGTATCTACGAAGTAACAAGTGAGCAGTTTGAAAAAGTCATTGGATGGAGTCCGAGCCAATTTCGAGGAAACCAACTCCCAGTTTCTGATGTTAGCTGGAAAGACGCGATTCTATTTTGCAAAAAACTGTCTCTACTGCCTGACGAAAAAAAGGCGAGCCGGGAATATCGATTGCCGACGGAAGCGGAATGGGAGTACGCATGCCGCGCTACCAGCACGACATCATTTTGCTTCGGCGAGACACCAGAAGAGTTAGGAAACCACGCTTGGGTCGACGAAGGACTTCGCTCAAGCCCGCACCCTGTGGGCACGAAGAAGCCAAACAGATGGGGCTTGTTTGATATGCATGGAAATGTCTCGGAGTGGTGCCAGGATCTGCACGGAGAATACCCGGATTATGCAGTGACCGATCCGAAAGGTTACGGCAGTGGTTGGGGACGAGTGTACAGGGGTGGCTGTTTTTGCCGTAGCGCAGAATATTGCCGGTCAGCGTCTAGGGCCGGTACTAAAGAATCAGACAGCATTTACAATGTCGGTTTTCGAATCGCACTAAATCTGCCCAATTTGAAAGTGGAATCGGCAACATCAAATTGAAGGCCGTAAAAGTTATTGGCAGGCCTAACCGATTCGTTATCCGAAATTGAACTTAGGGCTACGCCGCCAGTCGCCTCCGTCCACAGGTATGTGCTGGCCAACTTCTGTTAACCAGTTTGTCGCAATCTCGCAGAAACTGGCCACATAGCGACATTAACCCTCTGTGGACCTGGAGCTAGCGAAATCCGTCGTCTCAGACCGCTTCACCGCCCACAGTTTTAGAAAATGAATCCGTCTCAATTCATCGCCCACCAACATTTTCCGACGTCCACGTAACTCAACGTGAAAGGAATCGCTTGGTCCGATTCGCCAAGAACCTCGGATCGGCATTGAAAGAACGGGCGACCATCGTTCATCCAGGAAACACTCGGAGATGGATTCGAGAGGCATCCGCAAAAAGGTCGGCGCGCCGAAAAAGAGTTGGCAGGCCTCGAACCGCGGAACAGATCGAGAAACTGATTTTGAAATTGGCGAAGGATATTCGTAATCACCCATGTGACTCGTAGCGTTTTCTCGTTTTGGCCACAATATTTGCAGCGTGTCGCCTTCCCTTCCTTTCCCTTCGCTTCGCTTCGGCGACCAACCACGCGACCATTTCTTTGACGCGCAATTCGCCAATTTTGGGCCACGTTAGATAACCAGAGCTATTGTCGGGTCGCGGCCATCATGCGATTGCCCCTTTTCAACGCGCACTAAACCATCGGTTGCGTACTTGGACCAAACGAATACACCAAATACGTGGTCCGCCCTGGAGCGCCACGGATGCTGCTTACCCATTATTTTTCTGTTTTTCATTAATTTGTGCAACCAAGTGCCGCGCCCCGCGACTTACATGTAAAGCGAAAATACGCATGGAAATTGAATGAGCCGAAACCAACGAGAAGTCCTTGTCGAATTGCTGGTAATCCAAGCGCAAGCTGGCGACCCAAAAGCGATAGGCAGTTTGGCCAATGTGTTTCAGCACGAACTCCTTGCACATGCTTTTCGTTTGGTCGCGGACTCAGACATCTCGCGGGACATTGTTCAAGATGCCTGGGTCAGTGTCATGCGTGGAATCGGACGGCTTAAGGATCCAGCGTCTTTTCGCGCCTGGGTATTTCGAATCGTACATAACAAATCTATGGATAGCCTGCGAACCGTTGTCCGCAATCGAAACGAGCTAGAGGTCTTTGGGCGATCGTCAGCTGCGAGCACGGCAGTTGGCAATATTGAGCCGCCAAGTGAATTGAATGACCTTAAAAAATTAATCGACGCTCTAACTCCAAACGACCGCGCATTGTTGACGCTGTACTACGAAAACAATCTGTCGATTCGCGAAATCGCATCGATCACCGGTTTCACCGATTCAGCGACCAAGTCCAAGCTATTTCACCTGCGTCAAAAACTAAAACAACAACTAATCGATCTAGAAGGGTCAAACAATGACAAATAGAGATGATCTCGACTCAAAAATTCACGCCGCTCTGAAAACGGATTTTCCCCCGGAGTTCGAATTGGAATTCGATGAGCAGTCCTTGTTTGCTCAGGCGATGCAGATTTTTCGCGGCCGCAACCGTTGGATCAACTCGATCATGGTCGTATGCAGTTTGGCAGTCATAGGCCTGTCTAGTTACGCGTCCTTCCGGTTCTATTGGGCCGTCGAGGTCAAGGAATTGATCGCTTGGTCGGTCGCATTCATGGTTGGATTGTTGTCTGTTTCGATCATGAAAATCTGGGCGTGGCTGGAAATGGAAAAATATAGCACGATCCGAGAAATCAAAAGACTAGAACTGCAGGTCGTCACACTCCGCGAAAAATTTCAACAACATTGATTGAACTCATGGTAAATTGTCTATACGATCATTGATCCCCGTAGTACCGTTTTGCGATTGAATAACCTAGCCATTCGTCGAATTGCACGGATGCTTTCTCAAAGTTAGGCTACCACTGATATATCCACACTTACCGCGATTTCTTTCGCTTCTTTTCGGCATTGGCGAACACGATGATCATCAAGCCATCCAATCGAGACGAACTGTCATAGGTCGATTTTGACTACAACGGCGAAGCTGACAATAGCAGCCAAATATAAACGGCATATGTGCCCAAAAGGAGAAAACCTTCCCAGCGAACAACCTTGAAGCCTTTCAGCATAATCGGTAACAAGGGTGAGCATCGTAGCTAACATCCACCAGCAATCGGAAGCCACCAGTGCTGGCTGAACTGGCAACGGTGTCACTAATCCACTTAGCCCAAGGATCATATGCCGAACAAGGCGCACGAGGTAGGCGGTGAATGCGACATAAGCTGCAAGAAACAATAAGGCATCGATACGTCCGACATAGCCGTCCTGAACAACGGCGACACACATCAGTGTGACGACTGCCAATACCGGATATTCAAGACGGAAGGTATTCCCAGTGATGTTGAATGGTCGGATAGCTGCACATAGTCCAAGTATTACCGTAATGTTGAAAATATTGGATCCTACAACATTGGTCAATTCGATTCATCACCAAAACCCAATGGTTCGTTTGCGAGTCGTGCGTGCGTTGGGAGGCTGCGGCGATGTAGCCATTACACTTAAACTGCTCGAACTGGCAAAGGCTTCAGAGCCTAGTGTTCGTCTTGAGGTAATCAAGACGCACGGAATGTCTGTTTTGCTTTCACGGCCGCCTGGTTCTCGTTGGTTAAATGCTCAGCAGGCCGTGCGGAGGCCACCTTGATTACGCAGAGGGGCTCTCTTTGCTGGCGAACCGCGCGAGCGACTAAAGCACTGCGAATGAGAAAACGATCGCAATCGAACTCCATTGGTAGAAAGTCAATCCGATCGAAACCCGTTCTTCGGGACGCGAGAATTCGCTTGTGAATCGGTACACAGAATAAGCGATCAAATAGATTGGCATCCAGT
>JANLRK010000609.1:0-18372 GCA_031361585.1 Pirellula sp.
GCTGCCGCCTGGCAAACACCGTTCCATGACTTTCGAAAAAACCTCCGTCCGATTGCCTTGCTCGCGATTGGTTTGGTGCTAGTCACAACACTTGTGGTTGGATGGATGGCACATGTGATTTTCCCGGGTTTGCCCTGGGCTGCCGCCTTTGCTTTGGGAGCAATCATCTCGCCGCCGGACGCCATCGCGGCTAGCGCGGTAACTCAGCGACTGAGAGTCCCGCGTCGCATCGTGGTCATTCTCGAAGGAGAAAGTCTTCTGAACGATGCGTCGGGATTAGTCGCATATCGTGTCGCCTTGGCGGTCGCAGCGGGTGAGCACTTTTCTGTTTCAAATGCGGTCTCTCAATTCGTGATCGCGGCCGCAGGTGGAGTGGCGGTGGGTTGCATTGTTGGCAAAGCGGTGATCGCAATTCATAAACGATTGGACGAACCTTTGATCGAAACGGTGGTGACACTGTTGACTCCCTTTGCAGCCTACTTGGCCTGCGAGGCGATGCATTGGTCTGGCGTCTTAGCCGTCGTTTGTGCTGGACTCATGGTTCGACAAAAGGCATCGAATTTGTTTTCGGCAGCCACACGCTTGCATGCAACAGCGGTTTGGGAATGCGTCGTATTTGTTTTGACAGGCTTGACCTTCATTTTTATAGGACTTCAAATGCGCGACGTCGTCTCGATCCTCGCGACTGAGGAGCAGTTGCTCTGGAATAGTGCGGGCGCCATTCTGATTCTTATGGTTACGATCGCGGTTCGATTGATTTGGGTTTTTCCGGCCGCTTGGATTCCGAGATTCTTGTCTGCCAAGCTTCGAAAACGAGAACCCGCTCCGCCCACTGCCCATTTGCTATTGATAGGATGGTCAGGAATGCGAGGCGTGGTTTCGTTGGCCGCCGCCATGGCGTTGCCGGCCGGCTTTCCGTTTAGAAATTTGATTCTCTTCGTTGTGTTTGTCGTCATTCTTGGGACTTTAGTAGTTCAAGGACTTTCCTTGCCATGGTTAGTTCAATGGCTCAAATTGTCGGGTGGCGGACCCTCAGCATCTCAACAGGAGATGGATGCACGCCTCGCGCTATTGGCCGCTGCGAACTTGTATCTGGACGATCGGAGGGAAAAAGGAGTTGCTGCGAACGAGATCGAATACCTACGATCCCATTTTCGAGCTCAACCGGACAGTTGGTTGATGAGGTTGGATTTGGAAGATGAGTCTCCGTTGGAAAGCCAATCCCAAGTTTGTCACAAGGCCTTCACCGGCGTACTGTCAGCGCAGCGTCAACGATTGCATTTGCTTGCTCGCCAATCCATCATCGAGGAGACCTTGGTTCAAAAACTTGAACGCGAGATCGATACGGAAGAAACTCGAATCAAATCGATCTCGAACGTTTCTTGAATGTTGAAAACGTATTGACCAGACAATCATGGTTCCGCTAACTTGGTAAAAGCAAATTGGAGCGCGCGGCGTTTTGTGCCGCTGCTTCGAATCTGTACTTTGGCAGTTGTTTTCAGTTTTGTTTAAGATGTTTTCAGTTTTGGTTAAAAGGTGATTCAGTGACAATTACGCGTGTTGGAACAAACGAAAAGTATTCAGATGGCTGGAGCGGTATTTTTGGAGGCAAGGCTTCTAAGAAGGAATCCAAGGCAACTCCGGTAACCGA
The DNA here is from genome assembly GCA_031361585.1 of Pirellula sp. Taxonomy (GTDB): domain Bacteria; phylum Planctomycetota; class Planctomycetia; order Pirellulales; family Pirellulaceae; genus JBKCUI01. The sequence continues at coordinate 1,652 of JANLRK010000609.1, forward strand.
GAAGGCAGTCCAGAAGAACGTAACCAAGAAAGTAGCTCCAGCAACTAAGAAGCCCGAAGAAGCCAAAAAGGTGGGCAAAGCAGCAGCACCTAAGGCTTCTGCATTAAAAGTAGCTGCACCAAAAACAGCTGCACCGAAAGCGTCTGCTCCAAAAACGGCAAAGAAGGCCGCAATTGCAAAACCTGTAGCTACCAAAGCTGCAGCGAAGCCAGTTGCTGCAAAGTCAGCCGTAAAAAAAGCCGCCAAGAAGTAATTGTCGTTGCCGAAAAATAATCCAGCAGGACGAGCCTTCGGTATTTCTGAATCCCAACGGCTTGACCGGTGGATCGTTCGGGCTTTTTGGCTAGCCATCATCAGGTGCCTCAGGCTCGCTGGTTTCGGCTAGCAATTGTAGTTGTTTTTCGGCACAATCTGAACATGTACCGAAAATTCCTTAGATCTAAAATCCACCGCGCAACGGTCACTCAAGCGGATCTTCACTATGAAGGTTCGCTCACGCTCCCACCGGATTTGCTGATCGCAGCTGGTATCGCGCCCTTTGAAGCCGTACAAGTATGGAATGTAACGAGGGGAACTAGACTGGAAACCTACGCAATACTTGGCGAGCAGGGTTCCAGTGACGTATGCATCAATGGAGCGGCAGCTCACCTCGTTAGACCAGGGGATGTGATCATCGTTGCCACCTTTGGCTTTGTCCTTGAAGTCAATTCTGAAATTCGAGTCCCGGATCCGAAGGTGGTGTTCGTGGATGCGAACAATCGCATCTCATTTACGGGCAAGGAAATTCCTGGACCGCGTCGACGCGGTGCGAGCGACTCACCCGCCGATTCCTGTTGTTAAAACCGGTTGGAAGCCTATCCCACTTTCGAGTATTCGTTTCACAGCTTGAGATCGAACGTCGGCTTCCAATTTCGATCGTGCCAAAGTGCCTTCATCGCGGTAAAGCCATAACTCATTGTCAACTTCTTCCCTTCCCGCGTTTTACGCGGTGTATACGAGATCGGGATTGAAAGAATCGGCGTTTGCGTCAACATCAATTTGGCCGTTATCTCCACACACCCCTCAAACCCCGACGATTTCAAATCGAACGACTGCACAAAAATACTTCACAGCGTTGCCTGAAGGGGTGACAGAGCAGATCAGAACCCTCGGCGTAAAGCCGACGGCATGCTGACTTGACTCTCCGGACGGCTTGCGCTGCGCTAGATTGGCAGTGCATTCACCCGGCTAAGGTTGCTCGCTTTCACAACACTGTTGAGCTAATATGGCAAGGAAGTTCACTCGCAGTAAGACCTTTGGAGCCGTACAAATGCCTTGCCCTTTCCCAGGAATGGATCCGTTTCTTGAAGTGCCTCCGTACTGGAGTGACTTCACACCTGCGTTCCTAACCGCCATTCGAAACCAATTGCTTCCCGCAGTTATTCCTCGATACGACGTTCGACTTGAGGAGTATCTCGTGTTAGAACACGACGACCTTCCTTTGCATAGGGTCAAGCCAGATGTTGTCGTAAGTACGAGCTGGAACTCAGAATCGGGGACGGTTCAAACCCTAGCGTTTCCTCAATCGGCCACTACACTCGAGGCAGCCTATCCGGACTTTGATCCCTTAACGCAGCGTCGCTTGGTCTTGACGCATCGAGCCAGCGGCAAGGTGGTAACGATCATGGAATTGCTTTCGCCCATCAACAAAGCGGCGGGCAAAGATGGAATCGACGCATACGAACGCAAACGTGAAGAGCTGCTTACGACCTCATGCAATTTGATCGAATTGGATCTGTTACGTGGTGGAGAACGACTACCTATTAAAGGCAACATTCCTCCTGGAGATTACTTCGCCTACATTGGTCGATGGGAACGACGCCCTGCATGTCAGGTCATTGGCTGGAATTGGCATTTGGTCTTGCCCCCGATTCCCGTTCCGCTCTTGCCAGAAGATAACGAGATTCAGCTCGATCTAGCGGCCGCTTTTCGCGATGCGTACGAACCAGCGTATTACGATCAGAGACTGCCGTATGATTCCTCGTTGCGACCGGGTCTCAATCAACAGGAAATAGATCGTGTACGCAATCTGCCTAAAAGCTAGAACATCGATAGATCCAAGGGTGGAAACCTATTGCAACCTCTTAGCTCACGGCGTTCAGCAATCCGTGGATCGGAATTGAACTGCAGAAAGTGAACTGTAGTTCTGCCTTCTGGAGTGATGCCAACAATACGATGTTGATCAATCTCAAAATGGTTCAGCCACACTTGAGTCCGCGGATTGAATAGGCTGGTGGTTGCTTCGGACTGAGGATCGATCGAACTAAGGTCGCTACCCTTTCGACGGTTGCAAAACACACAGGACAATGCAAGATTATCAAACGAAGTCGCACCCCCATGCTTTTCAGCGATCACATGATCGATCTGATGGGTGGCAATAGAATCGTCCTGGTGAATCAGGCAGTACTCGCATCGATTACCCGAACGAACAACCACTTGTCGGCGCAGTTCAGCCGACGGTCGCAGACTCACCGGCGATTCTTTCGGCGCAAATGTGCCTTAATCATACGACCAAAGTGTTCAAGGCGTTCGAATTCATCGAGCTCCGCGAGATCAACAGTTGACAACTCTCCATCGCGATTTTTTTTCAACAGGATGTCAAGTCGCGACTGCTGATCGGATGAAAGCCGAAAACTCTGCAAACGATCCGCATTTGCAGTTCCAACAAAAAGGTCTAGAAGCTCGTCGTAAACTGTTGGTTGATCAGAGATTGCCATTTCGCATCGTTCCCGTTCCGCCGCGTTTTAAAATCATTGAATCCTAGTCAGAATTCTTAATTCTTAGTCTAACCTAACCCTTTCTGAGTAAAACCACCATTTCGAAGTAGAAATCGGGCTACTATTGCACCTGAAGGGCTTCTTTCCTTCGAAAGAAGGTCACATTCAAGGTGCCAGACATATTGATTGGACCATCCCGACATCGCAATCATGGTTACGCGTATTGAATCCCGATAAATCACGTGTCTAGACTGAGAATCGGGTAAGTTGGTAGGCGATGCCAATCGGCACTGACCCAATCCGCCCAACGAAAGACGCCATGAATCCTCTCAACCATCTGTTCGACATCGCGACTTCGTGTTGATCGTGATCGCAAACTTGGCCCTCACAATTGCCACTGTTGAGTCGCTTCGAAAAAAGTTTCGTAGGAGCATCTGACTACAATATTCGCCATGCGTTACACTACAGCACCTCATTACAAGTTGTGTTGAACTGGCGAGTTTACTAATGTTAGAACGAGTTCTTGAAACGGAAGTCATGGATGACCGCAGCGAAGCCGTCGAGTACAACGACATGGATCACGAGGCGGTCAATCGCAACTTTGTAACGGATCTACTATCGTCCGGTCCATTGGGTATCGACTGTTTGGATCTTGGAACAGGGACGGCACTTATTCCAATTGAACTTTGCCAACGGGACGACGAGGTTCGCGTTATGGCATCGGATGCGTCCACTGCCATGCTGGAATTGGCTCGATATCAACTCGAAGTTAACAACTTGACCCATCGTGTCCAGCTCCACTTCGGTGATGCAAAGAAGTTGATTTTCGAGAGCAGCTTTTTTGATACCGTAATCTCAAATTCGCTGGTGCATCATCTACCCACACATGCCTCGTTTTTGCCGGAGGCCATTCGCGTACTCAGACCTATCGGATTGTTGTTCATCCGTGACTTGTGCCGTCCGGACAGCCAAGAGCAACTCGATTTACTTGTTTCAACCTATGCCGGTAACGAAAGCAAAAGTTCGCAGCAGATGCTACGCCAAAGTCTACATGCGGCGCTAAACTTGTCGGAGATTCGCGAATTGGCATTGGCTGTAGGTTTGCCCGCCAATTGTGTTGCTATGACCAGCGATCGTCACTGGACACTACAAACTCGAAAATAGCGCGCGTGTCACTCCACTGAAACGAATCTCAAGCATTCGCGTCGCAAGGTTGCTGACTCCCAAAAAAGAGAACAAAACAAGATGCTGTCGATGGAACAACCCTACCTGGATCTCATGCAACGCGTGCTAAGCGAGGGAGACATCAAAAGCGACCGAACGGGAACCGGCACGCGCAGCCTTTTCGGCGCTCAAATGCGATTCCGATTGTCCGAGGGATTTCCTTTGATCACCACCAAGAAACTGCACTTGCGAAGCATTATCTACGAATTGCTTTGGTTCCTGAGAGGTGAAACCAACATTCAATATCTGAAAGACAATCGCGTATCGATTTGGGACGAATGGGCCGATGAACACGGCGAGCTCGGCCCTGTCTATGGCAAGCAGTGGCGATCATGGCAATGCCCAGACGGCCGAATCATCGACCAAATCAAGCAAGTAGAACAGCAGATCCGCGAAACGCCTGATTCGAGACGACTGATTGTCAGCGCTTGGAATGTGGCCGACGTCGCTCAAATGGCCTTGCCTCCGTGCCATTTGCTTTTTCAATTCTATGTCGCAAATGGCCGACTGAGTTGCCAGCTTTACCAGCGCAGCGCGGATCTCTTTTTGGGAGTTCCCTTCAATATCGCTTCGTACGCATTGTTGACCGCCATGATGGCCAAAACAACTGGACTTGAGCTCGGTGACTTCGTGCACACCTTGGGTGATGTGCATCTTTACGACAACCATTTGGATCAAGCCCGTACGCAACTTGAACGCGCGCCCCGCGCGGCTCCGAAACTCGTAATCAAAAACACTCGCAACAGCATCCTCGACTACGAGTTCGGAGATTTTGAGCTGCTAAACTATGAACCACATCCGCACATCTCAGCTCCGATCGCAGTTTGACACAGTTTGACACGAGATTCAGGCGCTGCATGCGGGCTCACGGTCGAGGGTCAGCATGAAATTCACCGCCGTTAATCGAAAACAGTGCATTGGCCACCTCGGCAGAAATTCGAGTTGCCACCACATTGACCGAACCATCTAACCTCGCAGCCAGAAATCGATCGCTCCCTTCGACGGCTATGTCGTTTAGCGGTTTCTTGGGGTCGATCTTGAGGTCTTCAGGTTTGGTCCATATTGCCGACTTGCCTGGCGCCGTTTCTACTAGCCAAATCGTGTTGCTCGTGCCGTCGGTGACTTGAGCAAATGTCACAGGTGCCCCGCGCATCCCCATAGCCGAATTGGTGGCCAGCGGCGCCAGATAGCGTGTCTGGTTGCCGCCAGGCGAATCCCATCCAACGGTCCTAAACAGGGCTGGCATTTGATTCGCAAGGGGTAAATTGTTTGGGCTATCCCAGGCTTCATCAAGGCGAAACTTTTTGTAAAGTTCCCCTCCTTCCAGATACGGCAGCAGCAGTACTCGCCAACTCAACAGCGGCTTGCCATCTTTACTCATTAGCGCCTGCGGGGGCAGGCATCGATGTTCATCGTAGAAGTTGTGCAATGCCAAAGACAACTGTTTCATGTTATTGCTGCTCTGCATTGAGGACACATTCGCATTCGAAAGTTTCGAGAGCTCTGAAACGAAAGCGGAATCCGATTTCAGCTCGAGCCGTAGTTGCGCAGAATTCTGACTGATCGGCATTGCGATCTTGAGACTGGCAATTGCCGCGTCTTTGATGCTCCTATTTGCTTTTGTAGCAGCATCGACCGAAGAATAGTCGGCTACCAAATTGAAATCGACAGTCGTTAGATCGCCCCATCCTGCGATCCAGTTAAGATCTGCGAGAGCTTCCGTGAGAGGTTGCGATTGGCCCACGATGGAGTTCAATATTGCCGACAAATCTGGCGGAATGGCAATCGCAACTCCCTGTTTCCCATTGCAAAGTTTCTCGGCATGGACCAGACCGCTTATTGGTTCCCCGTTCTCAATCTTGAGCCAATCGATCGCTTGCTGGTTTAGTCCAACGAAGCAACCGCCCAAAGTGACCTCGGAAACCACATTCTGCAAGCCCGGAACTGTTTTGATAGCCGCTAAAGCTTTGGCAGGCTCGTTACATCGAACCAGTGCAGCCAATTGCGTCGTGTCGCCAACCAGTCCGCCAGCCCCACCGGCGAGTGCAACACTCGAAATTCCGGCCGCTCTGAGCATATCGACAGTCGATTGAAAAAACATAATGCCTTCCGGGGGCGTCCCGATTGCCTTGGCGGCATTGGTGATATCCAACGATTGAATATCGGCGTGGACGACAACGATGATTTCCGAGTCGAGATACGGCTCCATGGCTTTGCGAGCCTCGATGATTTGTGCATTGGCTTGAACAGCAAAAACACAAAACCATGCAATGGCAATCTGGTAAAGCTTCATTTCAATTCATCCCTCTGAGTGTATTGTCGTTCTCAAAAACCCAATCGTCTATTTGCGAATCTGCACTTTTAACTTGCGATCCTGATTCCAGAATTTTGGCAATGCAAGTTCCAGTGTCACCGTTGCGACTCCGTTCTCCAAGGTCTTTTCATACTGAATCAATCGGTTGGTGAATGGGTCGCAAAGGGCCGGAACCGGTTTGAGGTCTTCGAGCGACTCTGGAAGTTCGCCCATGTTCTCGGCCGCATACATTCGCAGTGCTTCAATCGTCATCAGCCGGAGGTGATTCGCAGTGACAGAGTAGTCCATTATTTTCAACTGTTCCGTCCCCGGAATCAAATGCGACAATATGAGAGTTGATAGCAGTTGACCGCGGGACTGAAGTGTTTGCATCATCCGAATTGGATTGTTCATTGTCATCGCTAACTCATAGTGTGATGGCAACAGGGCCGAGGCTTGAAATTGATCGCATACTTCGCGTATCTCTCGTTGAGTCTTAATCGCAACGATTTGTTCCACGCTCATGGCTGCAACCTGTTTCGGATCGAGTCCGGCGTCGAGTAGCTCTTTGCGACACTCCTTATTGACCGCGGCGCACTGGAGTCCCAAAGCAGTTGAAACGGACGTTATGCCCAAGGCGTCACCAGCTCTAGTAAAACTAGCAATCAGTTGGAGTGAGTCTCGCCATCGCGCTTGCCAATACTTCCGGTCGTCAATCCAAGCTTGGGTGTCGTCAAAGATCGGAAACATCCGTTCGAGATTTGCGTGTTCCAACTGCATCGATCTCTGCAAGTTCTCTTGCGAATGAGGAACGGTCGCCAAGGCCCAATACAGATTAGGACATCCTGGCTCTTGGATGGCATCCAATATTCCTTCTTGAATCGTTCGTTCCATGCCTGTCGCAACCATCGATTGTACAAGCAACTCTCCAGAGCCTACGAGTCTGGCTAACCGAAAACCACTTTTCCAAGTTTGAACCGCACCCTTAAAATCATTCCGCTTGACTCGTTCGACGCTTCGCCAGCGTATTATCTTTTGCAACTCGCGAGCCTTATCAACCTCGGAAAGGTCGTGTTCAAAAAGGGCGCGACCACGGAGATCTCGGATCCGTTGGTCCCAAGTGAAGTCCTCTCGCAGGGCCATGATCTCAAGCTCTTGGAGAATCGATTCGAAGGGCTTAAGATGTTCCGCAACTCCAATTGCCTTCCATTCTTTTTCTTCGTTGGCGATTTGAAAGACTCTCCATTCTCGAAGGTTCTTCTCGGGCACCGACTGAAACATTCCGATCGCTCGCGACATGTTGACGTAAGCGGAACCGGGCTTCAATTCTGTCGTGCTTGGCCACAAACGGTATTTGAGAAGCGGTGTCAGGGCCGTCGCTGGACTCACCACGATCGTCTTAATGCGCGCGGACTCGACTAGCGCGTTTCGTTTTTTAGCTCCACCCAGGAGGTCATCTAGACTCATCCCAGAGCCCAGCGTCTCTTGCGCATATGCATCGCAACAATTCCCCAACACGATGCCGAGGATACCAGCGGCAATCCAGTTTTTATTCATGTCTGTTCTCTTCATTGGAATTTGCAATTCGGGTGGCTTAGGCTTCCAGCCTGTGAGTTTATGGCCACAGGCGGGAAGCCTAGGCCATCTTTTTCGGAGGCTAGACTTTTTGGAAAAGTCGTAGAACCTCTTCCTGCAACTTCAGTCCACGAGGTGTCTTCAATGGAATAGTCTCTGGCACGTTTTCGTTCTCAACTTCGATTTCGGGAGGTACCGTTGGAGATGGCTGCGAGTATCGTATAGCCTCTCTCGATACCCTCGAGTCAGTTCCATCGAGGTCCATTCCGTTGAGCCAACTCAGGCTCGCCTGCGCAGTGGTCAATCTAGTCATTCCTGGCTGCATATTGCGAAGGACGAATAACGGTAAGCCTTCGTTGTGAGTTGCCGGTGTCAACTTGTTCTGAGTCTCGTTTGTCTGATCGGGAGCGAACGGACGGACATCGGTTCCCGTGTCGCCACTAGGTGAATTCATTGTGACCGTTGGCCAATATTGTTTGAACCCAAAGGATTGGGCTAACATCACAGCAACGAGACTCGCGGCCAGACCTGATACAAGTCCTTTCGAAAAAGGGTAGCCGCCCTTTTTCGCGGGCATAACCGATACTTGGCAAACCCGCGATTCGCAGGCAGCTTCCCAGCCCGCGCGATAAAAAGTCTCAGCAACGTTCGCCGCCGGCATCGGCTCGGCAGATCGCAGCAGACTTGCGAAGGAGTCCTCGTCGTCATGGTTATTTTCATTCATGTTCGTGCACTCAGCCATTCTTTCATTTTTGCAATTCCCAAAACGTATTGGCGGTGGGCAGAGGAATTCGAAAGTTCGAACGAATCGGCAATTTGTCGAAAGGTCAATTTGCCCCAAATGTGCGCGATCACAATTTCGCGGCAATCTGGCTCTAGCTGGCTCAACGCCATCTGTAGTTCATTGTTGCCCGGTCGATCTTCTGTCTCGGTATTCGTGGCGAACCAGCTCGGCCTCTCCGTCGCGAATCTGGACTCATGAGCCTTGCGAATCGATTCGGATCGCCACCTTGAGATCGCTTCGTTGCGCGTCACACGAACCAGCCAAGCCATCGGGTCATCCGGGAGTTTGTCTTGTTTTGCCAAACGTACAAACGCTTCCTGAACACAGTCCTCCGGCGTAGCACACCGCGCACGAGCCATCAACTGCAGCGCGGCAGCGTGTTGATTCCATAGAAGCGTTAGTAAGTCGGCACAGATCAACCGTAGGAAGTCCTCAAATAGGGCAATCGACTTGTCATAAGATTGACGCACGCCAATCGCACTTGTCCCAACAATTTGATACGACACCACTGACTCACCAATGTCCGAGCCGACGTGGTTTTCGACCGCAGGCCGTTGCGTTCGTTGGCATCTTACTGTCCGATGAGAAGCGCGCGATCGGAGATATAGCATTCCGCTGTCGCTCTGCTAATCCTATCGTTTGACAGTAGTCTTCTGATAGATTCATCCATGGTGACCATTCCCTCGGAACGACCTGTTACAATTGAGTTGTCGATGCTTTCCAGTTTTCCAAGGCGAATCGCCGCTCCAACTGCTGACGTATTCAGCATGATCTCCAACGCCAGTTCTTGTTTCTCCCCTTCCACCACGCTCGGTAGCAGTCGCTGACATATGACGGCTCGAACTCCAGACGCAAGTTGCGAACGAACCTCATTTTGCACCTGTTGAGGAAAAAAATCGGCGTACCTAGAAATTGCCCCTTTTGCGTCTCGAGTATGAAGGGTGGAAAATACTAGATGCCCCGTCTCCGCAGCGCTGAGCGCCATTCGAGCTGTATCAATATCCCGAATCTCACCCACTAGAATCACGTCGGGATCTTGTCTAAGTCCAAACCGAAGCCCATCTGCAAAAGACGAAACATCTCGCCCGACTTCTCTCTGCGTGACGACAGAATTCGAATACCGTCGAAAGCAATATTCGATCGGATCTTCGATGGTCAGGATTCGTAGTCCGCTGGTTTTATTTAACAGTTCCACGATCATCGCCAAGCTTGTGCTCTTGCCAGAACCCGTTACACCTGTGAACAAAACCAATCCATTCGAAAACGAACTGAGGCGTTGCGCCAACTCCTTCGGAAACGAGGCCCAGGAAAAATCGGGAATGGAATTCGGAATTACCCTAATGCATGCGCCCACTGCCCCATAGGACCGAAAGAGATTGACCCGAAAACGATTTGGTCGATTTTGGATCTCAATCTCGACCGCGTAATCCAAATTCAATTCTCGTTCAAAAGAGACCTTTTGCGTGTGGCTGCAGATCGATTCCAATACTCCCTCGATCCGAATGGATGTCAAAATTGCTTCATCGGCGATTGGAATTAGTTTTCCGTTCAGACGAAGAACCGGCGGGTAGCCACAGGCTAAATGCAAGTCGGAGGAATTAGTTTCGATAGCTTTCGTCAGCCAAGAGATTAATGGATTCACGGAAATTTCGTTGAAGTCTGCCATAAGATCGACTTAATTCCTCTGGAGAAGGACCTTGGCGGACGAAGCCGCCATTCAAGGGAATCGTTGGATTCCTAACACTTCAACACCACCGAGCGCCCTATGCACCAGAAAAAACAAAGGAAATCAAAGGGAAAAGCTATTTGATGCCTGAAAGTGCAACGAAACCAAGGCTCCTTGCGTTAATATAAGTTTTTCAACTTCAGAGCCAGTTCGAAAGAATTGAGAGTAGAGCTAGCCGAGTGCCATTGGCGGTATTTCTTTTCAAAATATTCAAAATCGACGTAGGTTGGTCTATGCGATATGGGCCAGATCGGTAAACTCTTTAGTTGAGCGTTGGTACATTTGGCACATCAGATTCAGACAGTAGATCCCGCATCTTTACTTGTTTGAGCGTTTATTTGGGGGGAGAGCATTGGACGGATACTTTGTTGTTCAGATTCAATCTCCATCGTTCCCGAATTTTACATGTCCTGAGGCGGACCGTAATTGGTCGCATGGCTCGTCTGTTAAATCTTTGTCTCGGTTTTGCGAAACGCGTCACTTCTATCGTCCGGAACAAATGTCTCTGCCGGACGGTGCGAGCAGTCGTGACGATGTCTGTTGAGTCTTTTCGACCAGCTTTCCGACCCGACGCTTCGAATTATCTTCCATTTCCTTTCAGATCCACTTTGAGAATTAGCTAGTCTCCATGGCAACATCCTCCAAGCGACGACTACAGACCAGTACCATCCGCATTTTCGGTTCGGGACGTAGTCAGTTTCCTATTCCGAATTTGACCACTTTGCAAACATCGTCTTACGAGGCATTTTTGCAAGAGGACATCCCTGCGGAGAAACGGAAAAACCAAGGGCTTGAGTCTGTCTTTCGCGAAATTTTTCCTGTTGAGAGTTACGACAAAACCGTCGCTCTGGAGTACCTTCGATACGAGCTTGGTAAGCCTCGCTATACGCCTGAGGAGTGCCGGCAGCTTCGGTTGACATATGGCAAGCCGCTGAAGGTGTGGTTTCGTCTCAAGCGGGATCAGCCGTTAGAAGAAGAAGTGTATTTGGGCGACGTTCCGATCATGCTTGGTGGCGGCGAGTTCATCATCAACGGTGCCGAGCGAGTTGTGGTGAGTCAATTGCACCGTTCTCCTGGTGTTGACTTCGTAGAGGAATCGGAAGGCACATCGGATCGAAAGCTCCCTTCTGCTCGAGTGATCCCGGAGCGAGGTAGCTGGATTGAGATCAACGTTACTAAAAAGGACTCGTTGTCTGTCCGCATCGACCAGTCAGGTAAGTTTTCGGTGATGACACTGCTTCGGGCGATGTCGCCGAAGCTGAGCACGGAGCAGGACTTGCTAAATGCGTTTTACGATATCAAGCCGGAGAAGGTTTCTGGGGGAGGCAGCGTAGCCAAACTCGAAAACAAGATTGCAGGCGACGACGTAGTTTATCCGTCGGACCATGAGCGAGCTGGTGAGATCATCATCGAAGCTGGGCAAAAATTCAGCAAGGCGATAGCCGAGACCATCTGCACATGCGGTGTGAAGAGTGTGCAAGTGATGGAGGCGCCTAAAGTGCCGTACATCATCAATTCGATCGCCGAAGACAACACCAATTCGCACGAAGAAGCGTTGTTGAGAATTTATCAAAGGCTTCGTCCAGGCAATCCGCCTGCATTGGAAAAGGCGAGAACTCTTTTCCACGAGAAGTTTTTCGATATCAACCGTTATCGCTTAGGCCGAGTCGGTCGATTTCGAGTCAACCGTAAGCTGGCTCTGGAGGTTCCGGAGGATGAAATGGCTTTGCGGCCTGAAGACTTGGTTGCGTCGATTCGATACTTGATCGACCTGTTCGACAGTGAAACAGACGCTCGCTTTGATGACATCGACCACTTGGGCAATCGTCGTTTGCGAACCATTGATGAGTTGGCATGCGAAGAACTTCGAAAGGGCTTTTTGAAGCTCCGTCGAACCGTTCAAGAGCGCATGAGCCTTAAGGAGGTCGAGGACATGACGCCACGTTCATTGGTTAATCCCAAGAGTATCAGTGCGGCCATCGAATACTTCTTTGGTCGAGGCGAGTTGTCGCAAGTGGTGGATCAAACGAATCCGCTTTCGCAATTGACACATGAACGACGTCTGTCGGCGCTGGGGCCAGGCGGTTTGAATCGAAAACGCGCAGGCTTCGAGGTTCGCGACGTTCACATTTCGCACTACGGTCGAATTTGTCCGATCGAGACGCCTGAAGGAACCAATATTGGATTAATTAGCTCGCTTTCTATCTACGCGGGCGTTGATGAATACGGCTTTCTGGTGACTCCGTATCGCAAAGTCGTGGAAGGTAAAGTTACCGAAGAAGTGGTATGGTTGCGAGCAGACGAAGAATCGGATGCTTATATCGGACCTGCCGACTTGGCGGTGAAGGATGGGGCTCTTGTTGCCGGTCCAAGCCTGATCGCTCGTCACCGAAGCGACTTCGAAATCGTGACACCCGAAACGGTTCACTACATGGACATTGCACCGAGTCAAATGATCGGCGTTTCCGCTGGATTGATTCCGTTTTTAGAGCACGACGACGCCAATCGCGCCCTCATGGGCTCCAACATGCAGCGTCAAGCCGTTCCGTTGTTGGTGGCTGAACCTGCTATCGTTGGTACGGGACTCGAACGCGAAGTTGCAGCGAACAGTTCGATGGTCGTCCGCGCTCGCAAGGCCGGTAAAGTGACTTACGTTGATTCGATGAAGATCGAAGTCGGCAATGACATGTACCATCTGAAGAAATACCAGGGACTAAACGAACGTACTTGCCTCAATCAACGACCAATCATCCAAATCGGTGACAAAGTTGAGAAGGGTCAGATTATTGCAGACGGTGCGTCGACCCACTTGGGCGAACTCGCACTAGGGCGAAACGTACTCGTCGGCTTCATGTCGTTTGATGGTTACAACTACGAAGATGCAATTATCATCAGCGAGGAGCTGGTAAAGCAGGACGTTTACACATCGATTCACATCGAAGAATTCGACGTCGAAATTCGCGAAACCAAACTAGGGCGCGAAGAGTTCACACGCGATATTCCCAACGTTAGTGAAAAAGCACTTCGCAATCTGGACGAAAGCGGCATTGTGCAAATCGGCACGTATGTTGCTCCAGGCGATATTCTTGTGGGCAAGGTTTCGCCAAAAAGCAAGACCGAGCTAACGCCCGAGGAAAAGTTGCTTCACGCCATCTTTGGTCGCGCTGGCGAAGACGTAAAGAATGATTCGCTCGAAGTTAGTTCCGGAGTGGAAGGCATCGTGATCGATACCCAGAAGTTCTCTCGACGGATGAGTCTGTCGGAAGAGGAGCGAAAGGAATTCGAAAAAGAACTCAAGCGAGTGGAAACGGAGGGCAACAAAGAGATAGCAACCTCGTTCGCATCCTTTGCGGAAGAGCTTGAAAAAGCGATCGGTGGCAAACTGACCGACGATGATGGCACTCCGTTGACAGGTGGCCAAGATCCAAAGTACATCGCGGAGAAAGCCCAAACGTTTAATTTGTCCCGTTTGATCAATCGTCTCGACGGTGGTCTGCACGCTGAAGTCAAGAAGGTTTACAAGAACCTTTGGCCAGGTGTAGAAGAAGCCCTCGATATTCGTGATCGTCAGCTCAACAGCATGAAGCGCGGCGATGAATTGCGAAGTGGCGTGCTTCAAATGGTCAAGGTTTATATCGCGACGAAGCGCGTCATCAGCGTCGGGGACAAGATGGCAGGTCGACACGGCAACAAGGGGGTCATCTCCAAAGTCTTGCCAGTCGAAGATATGCCATTCCTGCCAGATGGAACCCCATTGCAGATCATGTTGAATCCGCTCGGTGTTCCAAGTCGTATGAACGTCGGTCAGATTCTAGAGACGCACTTGGGTTGGGCTGGGGCCAAGTCGGGCTTCCAAGCTCTCACCCCGGTCTTCGATGGTGCGACGGAAACGGACATCAACGAAGCCCTCGAAGAGGCTGGGCTGCCACGCCACGGCAAGATCCGACTGTTCGACGGTCGAACCGGCGAGCAAATGAATCAAGAGACTACTGTTGGTTACATCTACATGCTCAAGTTGCATCACCTCGTTGACGACAAGGTGCATGCTCGAAGCACAGGACCTTACTCACTTATCACTCAGCAACCGCTCGGTGGCAAGGCGAGATTCGGCGGACAGCGATTCGGCGAAATGGAAGTGTGGGCTCTCGAAGCATACGGTGCCGCTTACATCCTCCAAGAATTGCTCACCGTCAAAAGCGATGACGTCGAGGGGCGAACCAAGATCTACGAGTCCATGGTTAAAGGTGAGAACACATTGGAAGCGGGCACCCCAGCCAGCTTCGACGTTTTGACCAACGAGATTCGAGGCCTTGCACTTAACATGCGGCTCGAAAAGCGACGCCTTTAGACAGTTTCAAACTCAATTAAAAACAATGCGGGACTCACATGGGTTTCGCAAAACTAATAAGCATTCTCCACCCTCACCTATCACTTTAGACGATTCCATTGTTTGGCTTGCTTCCGAGTCAAATGCCGAGTCGTTGAGAACAGGAGTTTTTCGTAATGGCCAATGCCGAAGCCACATACGATCGCGTAAACGATTACACATCCGTCAAGATTTCCTTAGCCAGACCACAGGACATTCGTTCTTGGTCGTTTGGTGAAGTCAAGAAACCTGAGACAATCAACTACCGTACTTACCGCCCCGAAAAGGACGGACTCTTCTGCGAACGCATTTTTGGCCCTGAAAAGGACTGGGAGTGCGCTTGCGGTAAGTATCGCGGAATGAAGTACAAAGGCATGATCTGCGATAGGTGCGGTGTGAAAGTTACGCATTCGCGCGTTCGACGCAAACGCATGGGTCACATTGAGTTGGCAGCCCCCGTCGCTCACATTTGGTTTTTCAAGGCCATGCCGAGCCGATTGGGTAATTTGCTCGAGATGAAGACTACGAGTCTGGAAAAGGTCATCTACTTCCAAGATTACGTTGTCACCAACGCTGGTACAACCGAACTTGAAAATCAACAGCTGCTTACCGAAGAAGAATACCGGGCCGCTCGCGCTCAATACGGTGAAGCCTTCGAAGCGGACATGGGGGCGGAAGCCGTTCGAAAACTGCTCCAATCGCTTGACCTTGTTAAGCTGTCTGAAGTTTTGCGAGTCGAGCTCGCTGAAACGAGCAGCAAGCAACGCAAAAAGGATTTGATCAATCGCCTCAAGTTGGTTGAGTCGATTCGTGATAGCGAAAACAGACCCGAGTGGATGGTCCTGGATGTTATACCTGTTATTCCGCCAGACCTGCGGCCATTGGTATTGCTGGACAGCGGGAATTTCGCGACTTCCGACTTGAACGACCTCTATCGGCGTATCATCAATCGCAACAATCGACTGCGCAAACTGGTCGACTTGAATGCACCAGAAGTCATCATCCGCAATGAAAAGCGGATGCTACAACAGTCGGTCGACGCGTTGTTCGACAACGGCCGTTGCAAGCGACCCGTGCTCGGCAGCAGCAACCGACCGCTCAAGTCTCTGACCGATATGATCAAAGGCAAGCAAGGGCGATTCCGCGAAAACCTCCTTGGCAAGCGAGTGGACTACTCGGCGCGAAGCGTTATCGTGGTTGGGCCTCGGTTGCGTCTGCACCAGTGTGGTTTGCCAAAGAAAATCGCTTTGGAATTGTACCAGCCGTTCATCATTCGCAAACTGAAAGAGCTCGGTCACGCCGATACGATCAAGTCGGCGAAGAAGATGCTGGAGCGCAAGGACGAAGAGGTTTGGGATATTCTCGAACAAGTAATCCGAAATCACCCTGTACTCCTCAATCGGGCACCGACTCTTCACCGAATGGGTATCCAAGCTTTCGAGCCGATCCTAGTGGAAGGCAATGCAATTCACCTGCACCCACTCGTTTGCAAGGGCTTCAACGCAGACTTCGACGGGGACCAGATGGCTGTTCACTTGCCACTCTCGATTGAGGCTCAAGTAGAGGCTCACACGTTGATGATGAGCACCCACAATATCTTCGCACCTAGCAACGGCAAGCCGATCATGAGTCCATCGCAGGACACTGTGATGGGTTGCAATTACATTTCCGTAGAACTGCCTGATCAGCAGGGCGAGGGAATGGTCTTTGCAACCATGATGGAAGCGGACTATGCGCATCAGCAAGGCATTATCGCCATGCATGCCAAGATCAAAGTTCGATTGCCGAAGGATCGTCGGCTTAAGTCCGAGGATCCGAGTACCAAGTACGGTGCCGTGATCCAAACCACGTACGGCAGAATTTTGTTTAATTCGATTCTTCCACAGGGAATGGACTTCTACAATATCGCTTTCAAAGGCAGCGACTTGGCGGCTGTTATTAGCGACTGCTACCATCGCCTTGGCCGCCGTCCAACCATCAAGCTGTTGGACGATATG
>JANLRK010000624.1:0-4763 GCA_031361585.1 Pirellula sp.
TTTGGGATGGTTACTACTTTATTGTTTATTCAACCGTGATTTTCGAGCAAGGAATTCTAATGCTCAGGGAAACGAACTGAGGACCGAATGAACTCATACAACCTAACCCACCTCAAGCAATTGGAAGCCGAGAGCATCCACATTATTCGCGAGGTGGCTGCTGAATTCAAAAAGCCGGTGATGCTCTACTCCGTAGGCAAAGACTCGGCGGTTATGTCCCACCTCGCGCTCAAAGCGTTTTATCCTGCGAAGCCGCCGTTTCCGTTCCTGCACGTCGATACGACTTGGAAATTCAAGGAGATGATTCAGTTTCGCGACAACTATGTTAAGAATCAGTTGGGCATAGAATTGATTGTGCACATCAATCACGAAGGGCTCAAGCTAGGCATCGACCCCGGTGAGAATAGCGAGAAGCACACGGAGGTCATGAAGACCGATTCGCTCAAGAAGGCCCTCAATCTGCATGGATTCGATGCTGCGTTTGGAGGGGCTCGCCGCGACGAAGAAAAGTCGCGAGCCAAGGAAAGAGTCTTTTCTTTCCGCGATAAATTCCATCGTTGGGATCCGAAAAACCAAAGGCCCGAGCTGTGGAATCTCTACAACTCGCGTGTCAATCCAAACGAAAGTATTCGCGTGTTTCCGCTCTCGAATTGGACGGAGTTGGACGTATGGCAATACATCTATTTAGACAAGATTCCAATTCCGGACTTGTACTTTGCCAAAATGTTGCCTGTCGTGCGTCGCAACGGAACATTGATTCACCTCAACGACGAACGATTGCAGCTCAGGCCTGGCGAAGTTGTTGAACACAAAATGGTACGCTTTCGCACCCTTGGCTGTTACCCCCTAACGGGAGCGGTTGAATCTACTGCGACGACGCTGCCAGAGATTATTCAGGAGATGCTTTTGACCAAGACTTCGGAACGCCAGGGACGGGTCATCGACCAAGATGGCGGTGGTGCCGGTATGGAACTCAAAAAGACGCAGGGATACTTCTAAGTTATGTCTCACCAAAGCGATTTGATTGCCGAAAATATTTTGGCCTACTTGGATCAACATGAACGCAAGGAGCTGTTGCGATTCATTACTTGCGGAAGCGTCGATGATGGGAAGAGTACGCTCATCGGCCGATTGCTATTCGATAGCAAGATGATCTACGAAGATCAATTGGCTCAGCTTGAAAAAGAAAGCAAGGTACATGGAACGACCGGCGGCGGTTTTGACCCAGCCTTGGTAACGGATGGCCTCAAGGCCGAACGCGAACAAGGAATCACAATCGACGTTGCGTATCGCTACTTCTCGACTGCAAAACGCAAGTTTATTATCGCTGACACACCTGGTCACGAGCAATATACTCGCAATATGGCCACAGGCGCGTCGACCGCAGACTTGGCCATTATCCTTATCGATGCTCGCTATGGCGTACTGACACAGACAAAACGACATAGCTTTATCGTGTCATTGCTGGGAATCCGACACGTGGTCGTGACCATCAACAAGATGGACTTAGTGGGGCATAGCCAAGAGCGCTATGACGAAATATGCAGCGACTATCGAGACTTTGTTTCTCGGTTGGATTTGCCCGATTTGCATTTCATTCCAATCGCAGCCCTGCATGGCGAAAACGTAGTGGACCCGAGCGTCAACATGCCGTGGTACCGCGGCAGCACGTTGATGAACTTCCTTGAGTCAGTATACATTGGCTCAGATCGCAATCTCGAAGACTTCCGATTGCCAGTTCAGATTGTCAATCGACCCAATCTTGACTTTCGAGGCTTTTGCGGGACGGTCGCGTCCGGCATTATTCGTCAAGGAGATCAGATCATGGTCCTCCCCTCAAAACGCACAAGTAAAGTCGAACGCATTGTTACTCAGGATGGCGATCTTAAAGAAGCGTTTTGTTCGCAGTCGGTCACGCTAGTACTCGAAGACGAGGTGGATTGCTCGCGCGGCGATATGATTGTCCGTCCCGGAAATGTGCCCAAGATCAGCAATTCGTTCGACGCAACGATCGTATGGATGAGTTCTGACGCCATGGTGCCAGGAAAAACATACTTGTTCAAACACACGACACAAACCGTGACCGGCCAAGTCGACTCGCTCAAATACCGGGTGGATGTGAATACGCTTCACCGTACTCCAGCCCCCGATCTGCAGTTGAATGAGATCGGTCGTTGTGCGGTTACTTTGAGTCAGCCGATTTACTTTGATGCCTATCGACGCAATCGAGGCACGGGCGCGTTCATTATTATTGATCGAATGAGCAATACGACGGTTGGTGCCGGCATGATCTCAGATCGTGACTCTGCCAAGCAAACTTCGGCCGCTTGGGAAATCACCGACGAACAAACGGAAACCGGAAGACGAAGTGTATCGGATGTCACGGAAGTAGAGCGAGCTGCTCGATTTGGACAGAAGGCCGCTACGGTCCTGTTTACGGGACTCACTGGAACAGGCAAGAGCACTATTGCCCGCGCTGTGGAACGCGCTTTGTTCGATGACGGTCGCGCGGTTGCAGTATTGGATGGTGAACTGATGCGTCGCGGTGTGAACGTCGACCTTGGCTATACCGTCGAGGATCGCAGCGAAAACCTGCGTCGATCGGCACATGTGGCAAAGCTCATCAACGACAACGGCTTGATCTGCTTAGGAGCCTTTGTGGCTCCTAGTCAATTGGTTCGTGAACGGGTTGCAGATGTCATCGGCAAAGATCGCTTCATCACAATCCATTGCACGGCGAGCGAAAGCATTTGTAGAAAACGGGATACTAAAGGTCACTACGCCGCAGCCGAAGCGGGTAAGCTCGCAAATTTCCCAGGCGTATCAGCGATCTATGAACCGCCGGAAAATCCCGACCTAGTGTTGGACACGGGCGATCTAAGCGTCGAAGAGTGCGTGAGCGCGGTTTTGGAATTACTAAAAGCAAATCAGATTATTCGGTAGTCTCAGCGACGGGGCGTTTGCACTCTTTAGCTGAGCGGGCACCGGGGAACGACTTGATAACTTTGCCGAATTCTCTTTTTTCCTGTTAGATTGCTCGACCATAATGTGTTATTAGGTTTGAGCGACAAAAACGACACTTTCCGGCGAACGCCACCTCGGCGCAGCGGTTGTAGCGGAATGCGTCAAGCATTTCGTTGGTTACCGAAGTAGGCAACACCTCCCTCGAAACCTTTGACAGGTTCCGCTACGAAAAGAACGGATTGACGTGAATGTTGTGGCGTTCAGCGAGAAGTCTCACAAAAACCCAGCATTTTAGCTTGAGATCGACCCATGACGGATTTTCCTGAAACACGACTGAGCCTGCTCAAGCGGCTTCAGAACGGTCAAGACGAGACAGCTTGGGCAGAGTTTCATGAAATCTATCAGCCTGTTTTGACACGCATGGTGGTTTCTGCTGGCCTACCGACCAGTGACCGACAGGATGTCGTCCAAGAGATTTGGATAGCCATTTATCGAGGGATCGAGAAATACGAGCCGCGTGCCCATGCTTTCGCATTTCGTGGTTGGCTCGCCAAAATTGCACGCAATTCGGCCATCAACTACTTAGCCCGAAAAACAATCCCTCAAGGAACTGAGTCGCTTCGCGATATCGGAATGCTGACGGATCGAAACTCTACCAAGCAGATGCTTCAAGAGCAGTGGGATCGCGAGTATCGGCGTCAAGTACTGCAATGGGCTGCTCTGCGTGTAGCATCGAGAGTTTCCGCTGCAACGTTTAGTGCGTTCTGGAGGACGGTAGTCGACGGCGAAAATGTTGAAAGCGTAGCCAAGGATTTGGGGATGACAGCGGGTGCATTGTATGTGTCGCGAGGGCGCATTATGGCAACTCTAAGGCGAGAAGTTGAGTCTCGCGGATGTGCTGAGGAATAACGGAAATGGTCGCAAAAATTTGCTCGAATGAAAGAAGAAACTGGAATCGCCTGGTCGAGAATGATCTGCCGGCGATGGAGTCACACGAGTTGACTTCGCACCTAGAGGTTTGCGAAAGCTGTCGAGAGAAATTCGAATCGCTTTGCGCGGACGCCTCCTGGTGGAAGGGGTCGTCGTCGACATTGCGATTGATCGAATCCGAATCCGGTATCTTCCATGCGAAAGATAAATGCAGCGCAGACTTTTCATTCTCGCAAGTCAACGAAACAAAGTGTCGCGATGACGCTAAAACCTCTCCTCTGGTCGTGATCTCAGGACTGAAGCCATCGCCGGAGGCAGGAGCGTTGGGAGAGCTGGGCGACTATACCATTCGTGAAGTCATCGGCTACGGTGGAATGGGGACGGTGCTCAAGGCATGGGACAAACGCCTATCGCGAGTCGTCGCGATCAAGGTCTTGCATCCGCATCTGGCATCGAGTGGCGCTGCAAGGGTTCGATTTGCGAGAGAAGCTCAGACCGTTGCAAGTATTTCGCATCCAAATGTCGTGCCGATTCATGATGTGGCCGATGATCATTCGCAACCGTACATCGTCATGGGGTATGTATCGGGTGGTTCGCTTCAAGACAAACTCGATAAAGACGGACCGCTATCGCTGGAGGAATCGCTGCGAATTGCGTTGCAGATTGCTGAGGGGCTTGAAGCCGCGCACTCACATGCGCTAGTCCATCGCGATATCAAGCCGGCAAATATTCTGCTTGAGGCACGTTGGCAGCGAGTATTGATCACCGATTTTGGATTGGCTCGAGCCTTAGACGACGCCAGTATCACGGCCAGCGGTCATCTTGCTGGCACTCCGCAGTACATGTCCCCGGAACAATCACGCGGCGAA
>JANLRK010000296.1:0-6474 GCA_031361585.1 Pirellula sp.
CAATCCGGCAATCTTCTCAAATCGCACAAAGTTGTTAACCAGACTCTCCACAGTTCGCGGAAATACGATCGGGCTTCGAAAGCAACCCTATCTCGAACGGCGACAGAGGGATTAACAGGGACAATGTGTGGACCTTGGAAATCGTTGGTCGGCGTTGAATTAGGACGGATTCATCGTTCAAAACTGTGGACGGCGAAGCGGTTTTGGACTGCGAATTCAGCTAGCTCCATGTCCACAGAGGGGTGCTGAGGGCGGATTCTAGTCGATCGCGACACTGGTTAACAGACATTGCTAAGCACCCACCTTTGCACATTGAAGCTGGTGAGCTTTCGTTGCCTGTTTTACTTTGAGGGTGCTGATTCCTGTTGCTTGGGTGGGGGAGTCATCACGATGCGGAAGCAATGGATGGACTGGACTCGAGAATCCGCCCTCCTTTTGCCTGTCTCATCGTCGAGTTTATCCCACTCTTGGAAAACCTTTTTTTTCGAGCCGCCCTCGCAGCTCATTTCTCAGCGACATACGACCACGTTCGTTCCGCTCGCGTCGTTTCCGTGTAGAGTATTATTATAGTTTGGTTGACGTCCAAAACCGTTTTGCGTGGAGAGGAAATGCCAATAGTACAACTGTCGCGATGCCTAAAGCTTGCCTTGATTGTTACAATGACGCTATACCGTTGCGCAATTGGAGGTGGCACTCCGTCGCTATTGGCACCGAATGGAATTGTGCGCTTGTTGGACGGCACTTTGTTGATTTCGGATATCGAATCTCATCGCATATTCCAACTAGATTCATCAGGTCGTTTGACGTTCTGGGGTGGAACAGGCCAAGCAAGATATTCCGGTGACGGACAACTCGTGTCAGAGGCGTCGTTCAATGCCCCCAATGATCTCAAACTGGATGTTGTTAACAACGCAGTTTTGATTGCGGACTCAAACAACCATCGTATTCGTAAGGTGGATCTGCGAACACTTATCATCACGACCATTGCAGGCAATGGGGCATCGGAGATGAGCGGCGATAGAGGATCTGCTATTCAGTGTGCGTTGAATAACCCGCAAGGTATCGCGGCCGATCGTTTGGGAAATATGCTCATTGCGGACACTTACAATCATGTCATTCGGCGAGTCGGAATCGACGGCATTGTTACAACGGTGGCTGGTTCGACAGGCGGACTCTCGGGCGATGAAGGACCCGCTACGTCAGCTCAATTGAGCCTACCAACCGCGGTTGCATTCGACCGCGACGAACAAGGCTTCTTCATCAGCGATTTGGGCAATAGCCGAATTCGACGCGTCTCGCCCAATGGAAAGATCGAAACCATTTGCGGAGTAGGGAAAGGATCAGACGATGCAGGTGCCGGGTTCGCAGGTGACGGTGAACGAGCCAACAAAGCCAAGATCTTTTCGCCATTCGATTTGGTAGTTGCCTCACCCAATGTTCTCTATTTTTCCGATAGCGGCAACCATCGCATCCGCTGTGTGGTACACGGCGTCGTACTGTCAGTCGCTGGCACCGGTCACCCTAGCAGTGTGAGCCAGGCCATTGGTTCAGGCCAGCCCAAGACTTTGGGCAAGGTGCTTGACAATTCTGACCTGAGTGCAGTAGCCACAACACTTTCTGTACCAGCAAAGATGGCTCTCGCTCCCGATGGCGGCTTGTATTTTTGTGATCGAGGAAATCGATCCATTCGGCTCCTCAAGAACGATGGTAAGATCGAGACGTTGCCCCTACGAACATTTTCTATCAATGTGCCTTAGTCGTCGAAAGATCGCAAAGTGGAAAAGGAAGACTCGAAATGAACCCCCTTCAAATCGGATGTAACATGTTCGTCTTCTTTTTTTGCTTGTCGCTTTCTGCTTTCGCCCAAGAAAATGCATCTTCGAACAAGCTTATTCCTCAGCTTCCAAAAGATGCCGAGCACACGCCTGATAAAGTTTCGCGAGCTCGACCCGATTTAGAAGTCAGCGATCAAACTGGTGCAGTTGTCGCAAAACTGCCAAAGCCAGCAAGCTCAAAACCTGACGAAATCGCGAACCAAGACATCGCATGCCGGAACTTTATCGATAAGCATTTGTTTGCGGTCATGCATCGGGACAAAATCCCCCATGCCGTGTTGACGGGTGACTACACTTTTTTACGTCGCGTACACCTCGATCTGACTGGAAGAATACCGACACCAGATCAGATAGCAATGTTTGTCAGCGACAATGCTACGAACAAGCGAGATCGGGAGATTGATCGCTTGCTGGATTCTGATGCGTGGGTTGATAAATGGGCCTACTGGTATGGCGATCTGTTTCGCAATTGCGCCAATCGGATCGGCAATCCTGCGACAGAGAACTTCGACAAGTGGATTCGACAGTCGCTTCGAGAAGACAAACCATACAATCAAATGGTAACGGAGCTGTTGACGGCAACTGCATCTGGCTCGGTTTGGATGCCCGACGCTGCACCCTCGGGGTACTTAGCTCGATTGCATATTCCGGGCGACACGATGTATTCCGATCGTCACGAGGATACCTCTGACGAAATTGTCGTTCAATCTTCGAAGTTATTCCTAGGTATCAACTTCCAATGCATTTCATGCCACGGAGGAGCGGGGTTTTTGGAGAAAGTTGATTTGGGACTTTCGACAAAGAAACGCGAAGACCTTTGGGCCATGGCGGCTTTCTTCGGAAAGACACGTGTTCGCATCGTCCCGTTTCAAGATCGATTTACAATTTCGGAGGACGGTAAAGGTTACGATTGCAAGTCGGCCAGCTCGGTCCGATTGCATCGAGACGGTGAATCTGTCCAACCGACGTTCATGCTGTCTGGTAAAACTGCAGATCAAGATCGTCCTTTACGCTCACAATTCGCGAAGCTTCTCACATCACATCCTCAATTTGCAAAAGCTACTGCCAATCTGTTTTGGAAGGAGTTCTTTGGAATGGGAATTGTCGAACCTGTTGATGGCTTTGATTTAGCAAGACAGGACCCTGCCAAACCGCCACCTTCCCCTTGGACTATTCAACCCACTAACCCACAACTTCTCGAAGACCTCGGCAACTATTTTACAGACAACGGCTTTAATCTCCGATCGTTGATGAGAGCCATGACTCAATCGTCAGCATATCAACTCTCATCGCATTATGACTGCGAGTGGCAAGCTTCCTACACCCCGTATTTCGCCCGGCACTTTGTTCGCATTTTGAGCGCCGAAGAACTTCATGACGCCATTGTCGAAGCTACTGGAGTGTATGCGGACTACCCTCGAAAGCACATGCTTTATGGAACAACGCAACAAGCCATTCGCTATTGGACACAAGCGGCTTCGCCCGAAAACATTGGCGACGGAGACGCAAAACAACTGCTAAGAACGTTTGGGCAATCGAATCGCGAATGGGCGAACCCTGTCAAGCATGGCTCGATTCTCCAAGCGATGATGATGATGAATAGCAAGTTCGTTACAAGTCGCGTGACGGTCTCTCGCGAAAGTTTCGCAAAAACGATGTTCGATTCAACACTTACCGATGAACAGATTTTGGAAGTCATGTATTTGAGGTCGCTTTCGCGTAAGCCGACAAATCAAGAACGCAGCATCGCTCAATCGTGGATCGCTGAAGATCGCAAAGTCGGTATTGAGGATCTTCAATGGAGCCTTCTAAACAAGCTCGACTTTTTATTCAACTACTGAGTACCCTTGAACCTCTTGAGCCGCCTAGGGCTCTTGCCGAAAACTTCATCGCGATCGGCTAGCGTCTCAAGCTAAATTTGTACTTTTCAATCCGCCATTCACCATAGTTCCTTATAGGTTTTCGATCGTGACACCTTTTCACAATAAAAGATCTCCCTTCTATCTTCAGCGTCGTGAACTGCTTCGACTAGGTGGGTTGAGCCTCGTCGGTGGAACGTTGCCCTGGATGGCCAACACACGCATCAAGGCAAGCGAGGATCGAACGCCGCACAAGACTGCCCGTCAAGTGATCTTCATCAATCTTGAGGGCGGCATGAGCCAGTTGGATTCGCTCGACGCTAAACAGGGACCGTGGACCCCGGACTACTTTGATATTCAAAAGTGCGGTAACGGATTGATGTTACCGATGGGCGTATTTCCAAATCTTGCGAAGATTTTGGATAAGGTTAGTGTCGTACGATCGATGGCCGCTTGGGACGCCGTTCACGGACGCGCTCAGTATTACCTTCAAACGGGCCATCCGCTTAACCCGGCGCTCTCAAAGGAAGTGCCGGCTGTAGGTGCAGTGATTTGTCATGAATTGGCTTATGAACGCCGAGCGACCGATTCACTTCCGGCATACATCTCCATGAATATGGCTGGGAATCAAGCAGGGCTGATCGACAATGGCTTTCTTTCCGCTGAATTTGGTCCGCTGAATCTTTCGTTCGACAAAGGGCCACCCGACCTGGCGCCTCCAAAGGACATGGCACAAACGATGCAACGGCGCTGGAGTCGGCTTCAATCGTTGGATCAAGGGCTGAGGGAAAGTCAGCCCGGAGTTGATCGCAGTTTCTACGATTACAACCAATACTATCGTGGGGCGTGGAATATAATGAATGATCCTCGCGTTCCAGAAATTTTTTCACTCACCGAAGAGGATAAGACGCGATATGGCCAATCGTCGATTGGAACATCGCTGGCACTTGCAAGGAACTTGATGCGAGCCGATGCCGGAACTCGATTTGTCCTCACTAGTCACGGAGGCTGGGATCACCATAGCGATATCTACAAGCATGGGACTCGTAATCACCCTGTGCTGATGGCTGAGTTGGACAAGGCGTTTACTTCGCTCGTTCTAGACTTGGAAGCCTTGCCTGGAAGCCGGGATGGTTCGAAGTCGCTCTTGGATGAAACGCTCATTGTCTGCATGAGTGAATTTGGGAGAACACCTGGTGACATCAGCGCAACACGTGCTGGTCGCGAACACTACATACACGCGCATAGCGGTATGTTTGTTGGGGGAGGAATCACGCGTGGCGGCATCATCGGTCAGACAGACGCTGTCGGCGGTACAATCACCGATTTCGGCTGGTCTCCAGGTAGACCGATCTACATGGAGGACGTTGTTTGTACTATCTATTCTGCGATGGGTATCGACTGGACCAACAAAGTCGAGGAAACCCCATCCGGTCGGGCGTTTCACTTCGTAGAATCAGCATCCGGCACAGACTATGTGGACTTTCAACCAATAAGCAAACTGTTCGCCTAGTTAACATCAAAGTAGTCTTAGACCCGGCGATTCGTTGGTCAGAGCACAGTCGCATGCGATGTCTAGTGAAGACCTCTAGATCCATCGAAAGCAGACAGATTCAAATATCGCACAAAGCTGTTAACTAGCTTCTCCACAGTTCACGGAAATACGATCAGGCTTCGAAAGCAACCCTATCTTGAACGGCGACAGAGGGATGAACAGTGACAACGTGTAGACGTGGGAAAACGTTGAGAAGTGACGAATCTCATGCGATGAAACCTGGCCAACTGTGGACTGCGAATCGGTCAGAACCGACTAATTTGGCTAGATTCATGTCCACATTGGGGGAGTGGTGGTTTTCGGCTATAAATGGCGGGAAAGCGACAGTCTGGTTAACAGATGCGAGAAGACTCATGCCTGTGAACTTTGGATCCATGGGTAAACGATGTGGACATGGGATCGAGTAGCGTTTTCAATGCCTGCCGCATCGGCTTAACTTGAGCAGCTATGCTTCATTGACGATTTTTGGACGTAGCAAGTAACATTACGTGGCCAGAGTGACCTGACCTAAACGAGATGATCTGATGAGCGACCTTAAAAATCCGAAGGTTATCATTGCCAAAGGACTGCTCTTTGTTTTCCTCGGCTGCCTTGCGGCGACGGTTTTATTGCTTCGAGCGCCAGGTGTCATCAATACGCTGCTACTTTGTGTGACGATTTGGGCATTCTGTCGATTCTACTATTTCGCTTTCTACGTTATTCAAAACTACATTGATTCCCAGTTCCGCTTTTCCGGCCTGCTCGCATTTGTTAAATACCTGATTGATGGTTCTCGAAACTCGACTTGAGAGGGATTCATCGTTCCCAACTGTTCCCAACTGTGGAATGGGAATCGGTCTGAGGCTGCAGAATCGGTCGGATTCATCTCCACAGGGGTGCTGTCGGTGCGAGGAAGGATTCTGGCGGGAATCCGACAGACTGGTTAACCGAAAGCAGGAAGACCCATTCCTGTGGACATTGGAATCCTACTGGCAAGCGACGACTGGCCAAATACGAGCTTTCGAAGCGTCGAATTCTACAAGCCTTTCACCTTCAACCAGGATCGACTGGATCATTTCCACAGAGGGGTGCTGTCGTTGAGAGGACGGATTTTGCATGATCGCGACATACTGGTTAACAGAAGTTGGCCAGCACATGCCTGTGGACATCGGAATCCTACGTAAATCGGGACAAATAGAGAAGCTTCCAGTGCTAGTTGCCACTTTGGTTGGCAGGGGAACTCTCT
>JANLRK010000635.1:0-1409 GCA_031361585.1 Pirellula sp.
ACGCAGTGTGTTGCGAACGTTGAGATAAGCAACGCGATCATCCAGTTCCGAAGCCGTCAACAATATCTGGGCGGCATGCCGACCGTGTTCCGAAAACGTCTGCTCGTAGACTTGGATCAAGTGAGTCTGCCCGATGGCTGCGACGGCCTGAAGCGTTGCCAAATCTGTTGGTCTTCCGGGCAGCCCAAGTTTGCCGACGCCGCTGGCAACGGCCCCGCTAGAAACCAATACCACTCGCTTGCCCATGTTGACCAATTCGAGCAACTGCCTCGCCAGATTCGCTACCTGAACTCGATCAAGCCTGCCTGCATCATCCGTTAGTGATCTGGATCCAACTTTGACTACCCAAGTCGGTGCATTTGCAACGCTCTGTCTACCCTCGTCCATGTTTTTCTATCGTTGTTGGTGTATCAACAGCCAGCTAGCTTTTTCGTTTCGATCAATCGATCCAATTCCAGCCGAAGCTTCGGGAGTATCTCATCGTAAGTATACGCACCGACAGCTTCGCCACCCCGCTTGAGATTCACCTTGGCAGGTCCACACCATAGTCCAAGATCAGCGTCGTCGGTTTCTCCTGGGCCATTCACGCGACATCCCATGACAGCGATGGTGATAGCATAGTCCTTGGCGTAAGCGGTCATCTCCTTTACATCCTGAGCCAACTCGACGAACGCTTCGTTTTCAACTCGCGAGCAACTCGGGCACGAAATGATATTGAGCTTCGATGGATCCAATGCCACGACCGATCGCAATCTGCCATTGCGAATATCGTCGATGATTTGTCGTCCCGATTCGATCTCTAACGATTTTTTGGAGTTGGGTACGGTCAAACTAACGCGAATCGTATCGCCGATTCCTCGACCGATTAGCTGCTCAAAGGCGATGCGAGTTTTGATAATGCCGTCTGGTGGAAGTCCAGCTTCGGTAACACCCAAGTGCAATGGCACATCCGGTCGCTGTTCCGAAAATCGCTTGTTCACCTCGACAACTTTGGTTGGATCGCTGTCCTTAAGGGAAACCACGAAACGAGCAAAGCCAAGACTATCGAGCAACTCGCAATGTTCAAATGCCGACGCCAACATTGGACCGATCGAGTCTGAATGATCGAACCGTTCTTTTTGACCAGGATCGACGCTGCCGCAGTTGACTCCGACGCGCAAGGCACAGTTGTTTGCGGCGGCAATGTCGGCTAGGAATTTCACCTTGTCTTGCCATGGACGCTGCTTTTCATGGTGGTAGAGATGCCCAGGGTTGTACCGTACTTTGTCGACGTGGGGCGCAACCTTTTCAACGAGACGATAGTTTTCTTGCAAGTCGACGGACAAGTTGGCGGACGTCTGCTTGCGGATCTCCGCCAATGCTTCTGCGTCTTTGTCGCTATCGACCGCGATGCGAACAATGTCAGCTCC
>JANLRK010000645.1:0-1671 GCA_031361585.1 Pirellula sp.
CGGAGTTAGGCCTTGCTCGAGCAAAACCCCGAGTGCGACCGCATCGATTTTGATCTTGCTGAGCGAGGTACTGTGGCCATCGCTTCGACGAGGGTCTTGGTTGACGACATCAATCAGCTGTTGCACCGTCGATTGCCCGTCACCGATAACGTGTGCTGGCTCGCGTCGAGCAGCTGCCACCATTTTGCCACCGATGACAAGAACACGGTAGTCGTCGCCTGGAGCATGGCGTTCGCAAATAATCGAACTTCCTTCTTCTCGAGCCGCAGCGTAAGCCGCTTCGACTTGTTGGCGATCTTGGAGGTTCGTTGCTACACCACGGCCATGATTTCCGTACTGTGGCTTAACAACCACCGGCAGTCCGATATCCTCCGCAGCTTCCCACGCATCTTCAGCGCTTTCGACAGGACGTCCCTCAGGCGTTGGCACACCAATCGTCTTGAGCAACATGCGAGTTAGGTCTTTGTCTTGAGCGATCGACTCAGCAATCGCGCTGGTGCTATCGGCTTCGGCCGTGCAAATCCGTCGTTGCAAATGACCTTGCCCAAGCTGTACGAGACTACCATCGTTAAGCCGCCGCCATGGAATGCCGCGGGCTCTGGCTGCTTCGACAATTGCTTTGGTGCTCGGACCAAGGCACACGTCATAGCCATACTCCTTTAACTTCTCGACCTCGGCTGCCACATCGAACGGCGTGTCATGGACTGCTGCAAGAATGAGCTCGAAAGCTTTCGCAATACAAGCCAGTCCGAGCTTCTCTTCTTTAAAAGCGATTGCAACTTTGTAGATGCCATCAGTGTTGGTTTCTCGAGCACGACCGTAGCCAACGGGCGTTCCAGCAAGCGATTGAAGCTCAAGAGAAACATGTTCCAAAATGTGCGCCATGTAAGTTCCCCGACGCAGCCGAACAAAAAAACCACCGCGTTCACCCACGCTGCAGCGATGTTCTACCATTGTTGGCAACCATGCCATGAGCCGTTCGTTAAACCCCGGAATCATTTCCGAAGAAGTATCTTTGAGTTCTTCTAGGTCGACCCAAGCTTCGAGCACCGGGAAGTTTGCCCAGATGTTCGGACCTCGGAGTTTATTTACCTTGAGAATCTGCATGACTTCCTCTGTTACCTTGGTTTTTATTTGGAGAGAACCTTAGCTAGCACTCTATTGTGTTCGGAAGCAGTGGCTGGCGATATATCCAGCAACGTGATTTTCCTGCTGCACGATTAGCCTGTCTGATCCACGTTGGATTTATACCCAAGTGTTAGCGGTTAGTAACAAATCATGTTGCAAACCCTGGGCCAAGGGCATTCTGTTTGGTAATCGTTCCTATTTCCACTGGAAAAAACGTAAAAGGCGTGCCGGTCCGAATTTTTTGGATCGGGACGCATGACATCGTTTCGACTGCAACAACAAGTCACAATGATGGCAATTGGAATTGTTTGGATGAAACGGGACGAGCTTTGGGGTTGGATCACTTTATTGCCGGATCGACCAAACGCGACAGTCGCCATAACCCAAAAACCTCGTCCAACGATAATTGGATTTGTCGAAAAAGCAGCAATTTTTTCCGAGCGAATACGCGAACGAATGGAGCGGCGAGGAATTTGCGCGAAAAACGTCGGTTGGACTTGTCCAAAGCCACTGGTCGACATTAAACTCATCGTCCCAAATTCA
>JANLRK010000654.1:0-4717 GCA_031361585.1 Pirellula sp.
GTTGCCGTGTTGTTGGCCGTGTTGGGATCGGTGGTCGTGTTGTCACTGCTTACGGAAGCGGTGTTGTTGAAGGCCGAACCTGCAGTCAGAGTTGTCGGCGTGGAAACGACCAGAGTGAAAGTGTCCGGAGTAGTACCCGAGAGTAAGATGGCGATGGAGGGGACCGATAGGGTGACCGTCCCGCCCGAAACCGTCGGACTCCCGAACGTATCCGGCCCCGCCGTCTGTGCGATCGAGACGAAAGTAGAACCAGTGGGCAGCGTGTCTTTCAGTACGAAATTACTGGCGGTTGTCGGACCATCATTTTGGACCGTGATGGTGTAGGTGGCGGTCGTACCTGCCGTGACGGAAGAGGGTCCGCTGTTGGTCACTACCAGATCGGCAGGGTTGACCGGAACGCTAGGTCTAAAATTGGCAATACCGGTCCCCCAGTTGGCGTTGGCATCGGTGTTGGCAAATTCGTTGGCGGCCCAGAAGCTGCCATCGACCGGATCAACATTGATGCCGCTCAGGTCCCCAGCCCGGTGGGTACTGGCGAAGTCGGTGTAGTTCGCCAAACCGCTCGCGTTGGGAACCTTGACCGGCGTTTCCATTGTGCCAGTGGCATCGCTCGAGACCCGCCCAGCGACCCACATCGACATGTAATCGGTGGTGGTGTCGTTACCGGACCGGATGAAGCTCATTCCGATGTCGCCCGAGGCGTTAATGTCGATGCCCGGATAAGTAACGTAGGTGTTGTTTCCCGCGCTGACGCGGCCTTGTTGAGCAAGCTTCGGCGTCCCGCTGCTGACGTCGATCGCGTACCATTGAGCCACGTCTTGGGTCGAAGAGGCGGCCACGGTGTGCGTCGCAACAATCGTGTTATTGGCTTCGGCCGCTTTCATGATTCGCGAGTCGATGTTCGTGGTGATCGCAGTGCCGTTTGGGTTCAGCGGAGCCACAGCTTGCGAGTACGACGTAACCGGCAGATTGGTTTTACCGAAGGTCGCGGCCGTACTGAGTACGTTAGTCATTTTGTAAACATCGATCGACAGACCATCCCCGTGGTCGGTGACCAGCCACATCGGGTCGCCGAAAACGGAATCGTGCATTGTCGTAGGGCGAAGGCTGAAATCAGCAACGTTATTCGCATAGACGTGCAGCGAAGCCGACGCGACCGCGTTCTGCAAATCGGCGCCATTCACGGAAACAACTTGAGTATGGTAGTCCCCCGTTGTGCGTCCGACGGGGAACATGTTCAGGGTGAATACGAGCGCATCCGCGTTGTAACCAAAATTGCCGGGGTAATCCGCGTCTTCGTTGGCCTGCGTGGTGGTGATCTTGTAGAAGGTCCAGTCCCCGGTCGAAAGCGTGGTCGGATGATCGTTCTTCGATACCGCCAGATCAAAGGCGCTCACATGCGTTGAAAAATTCACGTCCTGATCGCCTACGATGAATCGGCCGATTTTTTCATCATAAGTCACGATGGGATCGGAAAGTCCAGAACCAGAATCGGCTCGCGACAAGCCGCCAGTCGAAAACAAGAAATGGGACAAACTGTCGGTGATTACGCCTGCAGCAGTTCCTTTCGATGGATAGAGCGCCAACGCTTGATTGACAGTTTCCACGTAAGCCATCGGTCCAGCAGCGCCCGTTGTATCAGGCGGCACATATCCGCCGCTCTGATTGAAACTCAATCCCGATAAACCATTCCCATTATTGTTTAGAATACTGACGGCGAACAGTCTGCGGTCTTCCAACCTTTCCACGAACAGTGAATATTGCTTGGCTCGCTTGCGGTTTGACTTGCTATTCATCGTAAGACTAGCCGCACGTTTATCTCGCATCCAACGTATCAGTTTTACCATCGCCATTTTGGTAGGCTCCGTAGAAGAATAAATAGTTTTTTGCAGATGAGAAGTAAGAGGTCAAGCGAGCTTGGTCAACATGTACCTGTCGCGCCAATGGCTACTCACCCTATCAACTCTCTAATTCAATGTCAATCATTTTAGCTTTTTGGCTCTTCTGTTACGGCGACTTTCGATGGTACTTTGGCTGGCTGCGTGCCACTTCGGGCCAGTAGCCTACACGTCCAACCAATTCGAGAACGTGCTATCCATCCAAAGTGGGAGGCTAGCAAGGGAAGGATTCGCAATATTCACAGGAGATGGAAAAACGGTATGCATCCGGCTCACCAGAGTCTTTCGCGTGGATATCCAATCCCTTATATATTCGCTATTGTACTTGGCGAGCGACCAAATTTTTAGCCAACGCCGAGCGGACTCATGAATGTGAACGGCCTGATGCTCCCCAGTTGTCATGATTGAATTGCTCTGAATTCCCTCGTGGAATAGTTAAGGTTTTCCAATCATTACCGGCATGGTGTCGAGCAAGCTGAACGATCTGGCCGATGTGATAGCAAGTATGCCCTAACGAACGTGCCATCGCCAGCGGAACAGGATGCGGTTCACCTCGAATTTCGACCTTCTTTCCGTAGTCCTCTCCAGATAGGCTTTCGAGTTCCGAAAATAGACACGACCAACCTCGTTCCCAGTATTCAAGTACTTCTTTTCGATTGGTGAATGTGTCAACGAATTCCGAATCTCGGTTGCGAGTGTGCTTTTCTCCGTCTGTAGTCAAGAAGTCCGTCCAGCGCGAGATGAGGTTCCCAGCAACGTGTTTCATGATCACAGCGATTGAGTTCGTATTCTCATCGAGAGCGAGATGCAACTTGTCATCAGGAATCTGTTCAACCGCTCGATCTGCAAGCCGCTTGTTAGATCGAAACGCATCAATGATTGCCGCACCGAATGCGATCTCAGATGGAGTGGACATAAATTACTTTTATCACCGCACAGAACGAATACCAATCAAACTAACAGCAGCCAAACAGCCACCAAGCATCCCCGCTGCCATCCGCTTCAGTCTATCCGACCTAGCTCTACGCCAGCAAGCATCCAGCGCCCTAGCCCACGTAGCTTCTAGCCAACTTGTGGAAGGGACGAATTGGGCAGCCAGCGCCAATGTCCACAGTTTTATCAACCAACCTGTGGAAGTAGTTGGATCCCGGCTACGGCTATGTCCAAATGGGGATGGGAAGCTAGCGGTCAAGACACAGACGGACTGGCTTCGCCCCTGGCGGGGTTTGAACACCACTTAGTAAAGCCAGCTCGACTTGAGCAGATGCTTCCGATTCTTGCAATCGTAGCGGAGCGAAGGTCTTGATTGCGTTGCTTAAGTAACGATCTATTCGTGTTGTGAATCCTGAGCCCTCAGATCGTTTTGGCAGCATCGCAGCATTCACTAGGCGGTTGCATACGGTCAAACTTCGCTGCTGCAAATCAAGTCAGGGTAGTCGATGCGCGACCATAAATCGCTTCCCACGTCTCCTGTGATGTGCTAGCTCATAACATTTTCCTTGCCTTCAACGAATTCCTAATCGAGTTCCGAGCCGATTTGTCACTTAGAAACTTCTATGGCACATCATTTGCCTTGGTACTCTCGCAACCACCTCTATGTGATAGAGGAATCAGTTTATTTAGTGACACAATTGGATAGAAGGAAATCGAAAATGAAATTACTTACGACATTCGGCATTGTTGGAGTGTTGAGCCTGGTAGGTTCACCTCCCACACAAGCGCTGGCGCAGGCCAATCAAACTCAGGGAACCCAAGGTTCGAATGCAGGCGTTAATCCCCATGGCGGTGCCTACGGGTTCGTACATCCAACTCCATGGTTTAGCAATCCAAAGATGCGTACGCAGCTTGAGCTGAACGAAGATCAATTCAACAAGTTGAACCAAGGTTACACGCAATCATGGAGCCGCTACAACCAGGGCCTCACAGGCCTTGATAAAAGTCTGGCCGAAAACGAACGGATGCAACGACATCAAGAGTTGACAGGATCATTCAATAAAGACTTTTCGAAGTCCGTAGACGGCGTCTTCACCGATAAGCTGGCTCGACAGCGTTACAACCAAATGGATTGGCAATATCGTGGTTACGGCGCCTTCGACGACCCAACCGTTCAACAGCAATTGAAGCTGAACGACGAGCAGCGTCAAAAATTCACTAAATATAACAACGAATGGAGTAACCAAATGAACACCTGGCAACGTGAGTTCAAGAATGATCGAGATGGAGTCGCTAATAAGTTTAGTAATGCTCGCAAAGAGTGGCAGAACCGAATTGATTCTACTCTGACTCCCGAACAGCGAACTATGTGGAAAGACATGAGTGGAAAACCATTTGATTTTCCGGCCGACGTCTACTTCCAAAACAGTGGTACGTCGAACACCAGTCTAAAGCCAGCTGCGAAATAGCCGACTACCGGCACCGGATGCCGTCTTAGGCAGACTGCCAATAAAAAAGTGGCGATATCCGACGCATCCCTCCTACAGCAAGCAGCCAGCGCCGTAGCCCACGTAGCTTCTAGCCCAACCTGTGAAAATCCTGTCGCTGGCGTCGTCCACTTCCACATTGTTGCCCGCTGACGCTGACCTAGGTCTACAGTGTTGGAGCTACGTTGTGGAAAAGCTGCCGATGGTTGGATCGAGGTCTGACCACTTGGGGAGGGGAAGGTGGCTGGCCGATCGCGAATAGTTGACTTTTCCGACGCATCCATCCTCCAGCAAGCAGCCAGCGCAGTAGCCGAAGTAGTTCAAGCCAACCTGTGGAGGGGAAGAGGCTAGGTTGCCAGCGCCAATGTCCACAGTGTTTGGGCTAGGGAAATTACGACG
>JANLRK010000305.1:0-2443 GCA_031361585.1 Pirellula sp.
GAGCTAGGGCCACGTGGGGGTGGGAAGCTTGCTGGCTGATCGCGGATTGTTGACTTTTTGGACGCATCCATCCTCCAGCAAGCAGCCAGCGCCGTAGCCCTAGTAGTTTGAGGCCAAGACGACCAGCGAGCAGTATCGCGATACTGAGCATGAGCGAAACGAACGCAGTCATACAGTCATGTTCACAGTGTTGTTGGTTGATGCATCATTCCGTGTTTGAAATCGACTCCACCATAAGCCATCGTCCTGAACAAGCGAACTTGTTGTTTTCCTTCTTTGTAAGTTGGAACGTGAACAAGTTATGATTATATTGATGTTAATAGGTTTGCATCCCGGGACAATCGCCATTTCCCATCTGCCAGTCGCCTGTAGACAGATAAAGTATTCCCAGAGAGTTGTTTAGCAGTTCCACCGTTCTTTGGCATGACCATGACGTCAAGGCGAGCAGTTGCATAGGCCAGATCTCCAACCACAACTATTTCGATGTACTCGCCATCGCAATTCATCGAAACATGCTCCTTCATGGCCATAAACGATGCGATGAACTCTTGTCGCCCAAACGGAGCCCGACCCGGTGTGAGGAACACTACATCATCCATCATGAGGTCGCCGATTTCAGCAATATCTCCGTTCATGGTTGCCCGAAACCACTTGCGTTGAAGTTCGCGAATCGAGTCTTCGTCAGTCACGTAAAATTCCTCGAATGCAGAGACGAACTTGTATCTCACCCGGGTTGGGATTTGTCTAACCGCATTCTCAGTAGTTATCGCTGGTTTGTCAAAGGCAATGTTCCCGAGCTAGAGGTCGCAAGATTCATTGTCCACAGTTGTCAGTCGAGGCAGGCATCTCCACAGTGTTGTTGTCGTAGCCCAACGTGTGAGCGGCCCAGGCAGCTTGGTCTATGTCTACAACCGCGTAGCTGCTTATCCGCTTCAGTCTAACCGACGCATCCATCCTCCAGCAAGCAGCCAGCGCCGTAGCCATAGCCGAATTGGTCTAAAGCCAATCTGTGGAAAGCGCCGTCGCTGGCTTCGTCCATTTCCACATCGTTGCCCGCTGACGCTGAACTAGGTCCACAGTGTATTGACCAACCTGTGGAAAGCGACCGATGGCTGGAGCGGGGGAAGTCCACGTGTGGGTGGGAAGCTGGGGGGCTAGGGAAGTTGCTGGTTGCTGCTCGGCCGATCAGGCAGGCATAGAGCAACCGGAATTTTCCTGCTCATTCGCGTAGATTCAGCTGCAATCTAATACACAGCAGGGCTAAGTATTGCGAGCGCAATAGACAGAGAATTGAAAGTAAATGCAGGCCATAACGGTCGTGTCTTGCCGGTCACGGACCATGGATTTAATAGGCAAGCAGTAAAGCAAATCAACAGTGACAAAAGTGCTCCCATCCCACCAATTCCGACAAACATCGGCGCTATTTGTGAAAGCATTGACCAATGAGGTCCACTTCCCATTTTCGCTATCGACGCAATGAGGCAACCTGCAAAGAGACTAATTGATGACGCGCGAGAAACGGAACGGGCGAATTCAGAAGCGGCCGTAAGCATTCGAGACGCTCGAGCAATGGGCGTGCTTGCGGTGCTTGGTGGCTCGTAGGGATTGTTCGTCGGCATATCAGTTTTCCGATTGCTGTACTTGAATCAAGCTGCCCAACATCAACGAAGTCGATCGACAGGGACGAAGAATGCACTCCAACCCGCTTCCCCGCCACCAATCCCATTCAGTCTATCCGATGCATCCATCCTCCAGCAAGCAGCCAGCGCCGTAGCCCAAGTAGCTTCTTGCCAAGCTGTAGCAGGCGCTGTCGCTGGCTTCGTCCACTTCCACATTGTTGCCCGTTGACTCTAACCTAGGTCCACAGTGGTTGGGCTAGTTCATGAATTGGCGCTTCGGCTTTGTCCACAGTGGAAATGGACCAACCTGTGAAAGCGGCAGACGCTAGATTGCTGGCTAGGCCGATCCTGCGGGAGTACGACGCTTCCACAGTTGATGGGATAGCGATGCAGCCAGCGAATCAATTTGAGAATCTCGCTGACAGCGAATGTGGGAAGCGAGCTTGTGGTCCATCTGTGTGGAAATATCTCTATGCGGACCCCACTGTCGATCACGCCGGCCATGTGTCCGACATGCGAATGACTAATGCCATCGTCGAGACGGGTATTCATTCGCTGGGTTGGTTTCCCCTGATTGCCCTGCAAATCTTTACACACCTCGAATCGTACCGTACCTTCCTCAAGCCTTCATTCCGTACGCATGTTTTTTGGGCTTCCTGAGAAAATGGATGTGGAAAACAATCGCTGGCCGTCGGTACATTAATGCCGGCAATTATTACACCGGAACTTCGTCTGCTTTGTGCTCGAGTAAACTAGTGGAGCGTCAAACTCTAATTTTAGGGTAGACGGATTTTAGTTTGCAGCGAGCGTCGTCGATTTTCATT
>JANLRK010000730.1:0-12480 GCA_031361585.1 Pirellula sp.
ATTGGCTGGAATGAGCCAGGGAAACTGCTTGTTGTCGAGCCTTTCAATCCACTGAGTGACGGCGCGCGGATAGATTCTAACTGCTTTTTCGATAATCTCGGAAGGCGTGATCATTTCTTAGTTGACTGGCAGCTTGGATGCTTTGGAAGCGGTCGCCGTCCTTCCACCGCAGGCTTTTTTTGCCCTGCGAATGGATGGCTTTTCATTATAATACAATATAGCGAGCGGGGATTTAGTTTGGCGCGCTCTGAGATACGCTCGGGCGTATGAGTCTCTAGCAATTGTCGCGAACCGTATTTCAAGCCCATCGTTAATTTCCGAAAGAATCCTAATGAGTCGAGTACCTGTTTATTGCATCCTGTTGGGGTTGCTTTCCGGATCGCTTGTTCGACTTGGCGAGGCCAGTGAGGATCCCAAAGCCTCCGCAGTGATGGTGGATTTCAATGTCGTTTATGGCGATTCGGCAGAGCCGATGCACCGGGCGGATATCTACCAATTGAAATCAAGAGCTCCCGTTCAAAAGAGCCCCGGCATCATCATGATTCACGGTGGAGCATGGTTCGCAGGGGATAAGATGAACGATTCGTTGCATGCGAAACGGCTCGCCAAGTTGGGGTTTGTCGTCATGGTGATTAACTACCGTTTGATACCCGAGCATCCGTTTCCAGCTCAATTAGACGATTGCAATCTTGCATTGGAATGGATGAGCAAGCATGCAGATAGGATGGGCATAAACACAGACGCATTGGGGGCGTGGGGCTACTCGGCTGGAGGCCACCTGGTGGGTTTGCTGGCTACGAATCCAAAAGTGGGTTTACCTCGACTCAAGGCGGCGGTGGTTGGAGCGGCGCCATGCGATTTGACTCAGGTCCCAGCAGAAAGCAAGTTACTGGTCGGTTTGCTTGGCGGATCGAGGGCAAAGTATCCCGAACGGTATGCAAATGCGTCACCGATAACTCATGTTAGTCCAGACGACCCACCTATTTTTTTGTTTCACGGCAGCAAGGACTGGTTGGTGCCCCCGATCTCCTCGCAGTTGATGCGCGATGCATTGGCGAGGAACGGAGTTTTATTCGAGTATTTGGTTGTGGAAAAAAAAGACCACCTGTTGACCTTCCTTGATTTTGAGGCTGCGGAAAAATCATTTTTATTCTTGAAAGAACGACTTTGTGCTGGTTCCCCGAAGTAAGCGCTGGCCGTCAGGACGTCGCATGACCGAGCGGTGCTCATCCACCGACAAAAACGGTACAAATGGCGAGAGATTCTGGCCGTTGCACGATAGAATAGGTTTTATTTGCACACCAGGCCCACTTTGCTCGAAAACAAAAATCAAATGATGTTGCTTCTACGAACGAGTCAACTCTTTTTGTTGGCAGTTGCCTTTTCCGCCAGTGCGGAATGTTTCGCACGTTGCAAAGGAGACGAACAGTCCAACGCCGCACTGGATGCTAACGTTGAGGCTTGGATTCAGGGACTGAATGATGCGAGTTATAGAACACGTCGTGAGTCCTTTCTGAAACTGTGCGATCGCTCGATTCCGCTGGAGGCCTGGTTAGAAAAGGAATCCAAGAGCACCGATAAAAACAGATCCGCTATTGCAACTTGGTTAAAGCGATTGCGACGATCGGATGGTACGTTTACCGAGCGAGCCGAAATGCTTCGCGACTTCGAGGCACTGAGAAATTTTGATGATTCGGTTCTTGACCGCTACGTCGCGGACGGCCAATGGGTCCGATTGGTTGAATTAGTCGCGTTGCTCGAACCTGCTTCTAGGAACCAGCTACTGAGAAAGGAGGGGCAACTTCAACTGATCATCGACAAGGCTTGGAAATCCGACAACGAAGCGGTGGTACCGCGGCTGCTGGACCTGGTATTGAAACCGACCGAACGTGTCAGTGCGAATCGATTGTGGAGATCGCTCGGCTTACCTGAGGAATGGCAGGTTTCACAAAACAGCAGTCTACCGAGCGTAAAAATAGCTGAACTGGAGGCGGATTCTAAAATCGACGAGGCCGTCGCTTTCGCGGAGAAGTCCGCATTGCGCAATTTTGTTGAACCCATATTGATTCGCTCAAATCGATGGGACAAGTGGCTCTCACTGGACGTGAAACGAACTCCAATCGCTAGCCTCGAGAATATCGACCATCAGAGAGCAGCCATGTTGCTCTTGTTGGGGCGAATGGACGAAGCAGAGCGTCAACTAGGTAAGTTACGAAAAGGGCCAGACGCGTCCGAACTTTCGAACGGAAGCGCCATCCTTTCGTTGGCATTGGGACGCATGGAAGAATTTGAGTCATTCCTCAGCCAGCAACCGGAAACAACCTCCTTTGCCGTGATGCGAATGCTTGGAAACGCACACGCTGCTTTTAAACAAGTTGGACTAGAAGATTTATCAATCGACTCAGTCAAGACGTGGTTGGAAACAAAGGCCTATCTTAAGAGACGTCTATCGGAGGACCTGGATCCACAGCGACGAACAAGAGCACCTCCCTTGGCCGAATTTGCAGATTTGTTTTTTCAAATCGGCTTGAAGGATCAAGGAGAACTGGTCGATTCCGTTCTTATCGACGGCGTGATGAAGCGTGAGACAGACGAGGGCATATCAGCCTGGACACCACTGTTCAGGCAGTGGCTCATCAACAACGAGCGCGTCAAGACGATCTACCATTGGAAGAATTATTTGATTCGCCATGCAGGGCGCAGAACCAAAATACAACAGCTAGGAATGGCGATTCCGTCTGCGGATGAGGA
Source organism: Pirellula sp. (assembly GCA_031361585.1). Taxonomy (GTDB): domain Bacteria; phylum Planctomycetota; class Planctomycetia; order Pirellulales; family Pirellulaceae; genus JBKCUI01. The sequence goes on from JANLRK010000730.1 coordinate 2,752, forward strand.
AGGGCCGTTTGCTGCGATCTACCCTGATTTCCCAGAGACCGCCTCTTTGATTTTTGACCATCTCCTTTCCATCGAAAACAATGGGCATAAAGGGATCGATGTCCCTACGGATTTGGAACGACGCAACAAGTCGATCCAATCGGTTATCGACCAAATGGAGGATCTTCACGCCGGCCGATTGCCTCGAGATTGGCAAGGACAGCGACCTCTGTTGGATTTGAGAAACGCAGTCCATTCAAAATCGCGACAGTCCGGAAACTTCAACAGTCATTTGATCGAACTGGCCAAATTATTCGATAGTCTAGGCGAAACACAATTGGCTATAGAATCGTTGGACATGTGTTCCCAAGATTCGATGGTCAATCATGCCAAAGCAGGTTATTTACTTCGCCTTGGACAACTCGACGCGGCATGCGACCTATTGATCGAGGAGTTCAGGAACGACGCATCGGATGTCGGACTACTGGTGGAGTGCACCGACGCTCTCGAACACATCGGACGCTTTGGTGAAATGGATCGATACCGTATACAGGGACTCTCCGCTGTGTTGAATGATCAGGCATCCGCCATCAATCGATCCACTCCCGACTTGCCAACTAACAAAATCGTACAAACGATAATGGAACACCGCTTATTTCAAGATAAAACCGAGATTAGAACCGGCTGGGACGCACCAGCAAGTATCCTTAAACGTCAGTTTGGTGAGTTAGCAAAGAAAGACTTGACACAAGCCAAACAAGCCGCAAACTATTCGCGGATCGAAGCCTTGCAATGGATCAAGTTTTTATGGCCCAACGAGAGGAGGGATATTCGCCTTACTCTGACTTTTTTCGGTAATGCATTTCAATCGCTAATCTTGGAGGCAATTGCCGACGGAAATCGGGAGTTGGCTGACAATCTTTTTCGCATGGCATTCCGTTGCAAGCCCCAGGACATCGATATGCCAATCGTGGTCGTGCCGTTTGCCGAACGCGTGTTTGGAAGAGAACTAGCAGATCAATGGTTTGATCTTTTCTATCAGCCGATGCTCCAACACCTAGTTGAGTTCCCCGACGATACACTCATCGGTAACAACACGGCTTGGCTCGCCGCTTTATGCAATCGCCATTTAGAAAAGGCCCAATCGCTGGCAAGCAAAGTAGCTGTTAGCAACCCAGACCCGACTTACTTAGACACGCTGGCAGAAATTGAGTACCGATTGGGAAATGTCGCAAGAGCTATCGAACTCTCAGAGCAATGCCTCAAGATCGAGCCCAAGGACAAACAACACCGCGAACAGCTGAAACGATTTCGCGCAGGAAAGCCTTGATCTTATTCGGTCAAGACGTTTACGGGTGTCGACGCAGTTCGAGTTTGGCGATTGTCTCCCTATGGACTTCATCGGGACCATCGGCTAGACGGAGAGTCCGTGAACTAGCCCAGGCCCCTGCTAAGAAATGATCTTGGCAGACGCCCGCTGCTCCATGTGCTTGCACTGCCCGATCGATCACGCGCAGGGCCATGTTGGGCGCGACGACTTTGATCATTGCAATCTCGCATCGGGCCGCCTTGTTGCCGACCCTATCCATCAGATGAGCTGCATGCATGGTCAGCAATCTCGCCTGATCGATTTCGATTCGAGAGTCAGCAATTTCGGCACGAATAGTACCTTGTTCCGCAAGCGACTTACCAAAGGCGACTCGAGACTGGACACGCGCACACATCGATTCTAGGGCTCGCTCGGCTAGTCCGATCAGCCGCATGCAATGATGAATCCTGCCAGGTCCAAGTCGACCTTGAGCAATCTCAAAGCCTCGCCCTTCGCCCAGCAAAACGTTTTCAATTGGCACTCGGACATTTTCAAAAACAACCTCGGCGTGGCCGTGTGGAGCGTCGTCATAACCGTAGACGCTCAACATCCTCTTGATCGTGATACCGGGCAAATCGAACGGCACGAGAATCATCGATTGTTGTTGATGGGCTGCGGCATTGGGATCCGACTTGCCCATGAAAATGCATAGTTTACAGCGAGGGTCTCCCGCACCGGATGTCCACCATTTGCGACCGTTGAGAACGAAGTAGTCACCATCTCTCTCAATGCGGGATTGGATGTTGGTTGCATCGGACGAAGCCACGTCGGGCTCGGTCATCGCAAAACAAGAACGTATCTCGCCAGCCAACAACGGCTTCAACCACCGAAACTGTTGTTCTGGCGTGCCGTATCGAACAAGCACTTCCATATTGCCTGTATCCGGGGCGGAGCAATTAAAGACTTCGGCGGACCATGCACAACGCCCCATGATCTCGCAGAGCGGGGCGTATTCCAAATTGGTCAGGCCAGCCCCTTGTTCGCTTTCAGGCAGGAACAAATTCCATAGCTCCGCCATCTTGGCCTTCATTTTTAGGGACTCGACAATCGGTCGCGGTTGCCAGCGGTCACCCGTCAATCCTTGCTGTATATAAAGGTTTTCGTGAGGATAAATGTGCTCGTCCATAAATGCCAACAAACGGTGCCGAAGTTCCTTGGCTCGTGCTGACGTTTCATAGAATTCGGTGAGCTGGCTCATACTTCAGTTCTCGTTGTTTTGGGTTTCATGAAGCGGCACAGCACAAAATGTCCAGTGTTGGTACGCTTGCATACGCTGTTTCGGTCCGCATTCAGGTCGAACGTTGCGCAACAAAAAAATCGGGTTGCAGCTGCGCACCGCGTACTACGGAGTATTCGTCCAAGCAAGTGATACCAGTCGAGAGCAAGACGTCATCATCAATGAAAAAGTTGCCCGTGCACTCACGACTGCTTCGGGTGAGAATGGCATAGGCAGCGTCGGCCATAATCTCGGGCTTTCGGCTGCTTTGCATGGCTCGTTCGCCTCCCAGCAAATTCTTGATGGCGGCCGTGGCGATGGTGGTACGGGGCCAAAGTGCATTGACCGCGACCCCTTGTTGGCGAAACTCTTCGGCCATTCCCAGCACGCACATGCTCATCCCGAATTTGGCCATGGTGTAAGCGACATGATGCGAGAACCAAACTGGGGACATATCCAATGGCGGCGAGATATTGAGGATATGCGGATTGCTGGCCTTGAGTAAATGGGGAAGGCACAGCTTGGAAACCATAAACGTACCACGCGTGTTGATACTGTGCATTAAGTCGTAACGTTTCATCGCTAGGTCCAAAGTTCCAGACAAATCGATGGCGCTTGCATTGTTGATCAGAATGTCAATGCTACCGAAAGTTTCAACTGCTCTGTCGACTGCGGCCTGAACTTGATCTTCGATTCGAATATCGGTGATACAAGCCAAGCCCTGTCCGCCTGCAGCTTGCATCTCTTGAACTGCCGTGAATACGGTCCCGTCAAGCTTTGGATGAGGCTCAGCCGTCTTGGCAGCCACCACGATATTGGCACCATCGCGAGCAGCCCGCAAACCAATCGCCTTGCCGATGCCGCGACTTGCACCGGTGATGAAGATGGTTTTTCCCTGCAAGTTTGACATAGCTACTCGTCCACCCCCTCATTCATTTTTGAAAACCACATTTTCGCCCAGCGGCGAACGATCGATTCGTGTTCGATTCGCAGCCACCGACGTGTCTTCGTAACCGAACGAAAGCCCTACAAGGATGCCGATCTCAGGTAAAATATCGAACTCGCGTCGTACAATATCAGGATAGCTTCGCATGCTACCTTGCGGGCAACACGCAATTCCACTTGAGGTCATCGCCAACATCAGCGTTTGTAGATATATGCCAAGATCTAGCGCAACGGGCTCCTTAAACTGCTTGTTCATTCCAATAAATACAACGTGAGGCGCATCGAACAGCTCAAAATTCCGGAGCAACGCGCGGTTTCGACCGGACTTGTCATCCCGTCCAATTCCCATTTCATTGAATAGAGTCACTGCACATGCTATTTGATGCTTTCGGAACGGCTCGTCAAAGCGGTCGGGATACTCGAAATCCGGATTGGGTGGAGTACCCGACATGGCCTGTTCCACCATAGCGCGTCGAAGCCGATCGCGAGCGGCACCAGAGGCGACAAATATTCTCCATGGCTGAATGTTGCAATTGGATGGGGACCTCTGAGCCATTTCAAACACCTGTTGCATCGTTTCGGACGAAACACAAGTGCTCGTAAAGCCTCTAACCGATCGGCGAGTTCGAATCGCGGTTTCGACGTCCATGGGTGTAAATCCTGTTTGTGATTGGTTCCATCGTTTGTCTAGTCTACCGAATGATCGGTAGGTAGCCTAGGGCTGCAATGCTTGCATGAGAAACTGACCTCCAGCCCGCGATGGACTCGTTGACGGACACTTGTCAGCCAGCTACATTTCTACTGAATGTTCGGTAGATTTTTGAACCGGCAATCCATTTGGACGGAAAGGGATCAAAAAGGCAATGAAAGCGATGCCCCTTGAGGTCGAAGTGCAAGATCGAACGGAAGAGATCTATTGCAAAGCCGCCCAGATTTTTCACGATCAAGGTTACGATGCGACCTCGATGAGCGACCTCGCCAAGTCTCTGGACATTACCAAGGCAGGGCTCTACTACTATATCGAGAGCAAAGAAGACCTCCTTTTTCGGATCATCAATTACGGATTAGATTGGTTGGACAAAGAGATCATTGCACACGCCAAGCTAACTCTGGACGCCGAAGAGCGATTGAGATTCATCATTCAGCGTCATGGTGGCGAGTTGATCAAAGGTGTTCACGCGATCCCAATTCTCACCGACGAAACTTCGTCGCTCTCTCCTAAGCTGCGCAAGCAAGTTGAAAAAAGGAAGCGTGTCTATTTTGATTTGGTTCGAAAGACTCTTGTGGAATTGAAGCAACAACGGAAACTTCAAGATGTGGATGTCACGGTGGCCACATTCAGCCTCTTTGGAATGTTGCTTTGGCTGCCACGTTGGTACAAGCGAGGCGGATACCTGAGTGCCAATCAGACCCTGGAGCAAGTAACCAAGCTCTATTTCGGCGGACTTTTGTTACCTACAGTCAAAGGCTAAGCGTTTGATGAATATTCTTGTATGCCTGAAACAAATTCTTGACCCCGAGATGCCATCGCGAGATTTTCGCATCGGTGCTGCAGGTCGTGATGCCGACCTAGGAGCCGCCGGATTGGTGATGAATATCTTCTGCGCCAACGCCCTGGAAACGGCCTTGCAATTTCGCGAACAGCATGGCGGCAAGATCACAGTCATTACATTTGGAGCGGCTTCATCCGAAGATATTCTCAGGAAAGCCCTTGCGCTTCGGGTGGACACCGCTGTTCTCGTAAAAAATGATCTTTCGCAACGATTGAATCCTTGGTGCGTTGCCCGAGTTATAGCTGCAGCCATCCGAAAATTGGGTAACTTCGATCTTGTTTTGACCGGTAGAGAATCCGGGGACTGGGGCGATGGCCAAACCGGTGGACTATTGGCAGAAGAGCTAGGCCAGCCCTGCGTCAGTTTGGTCGACGAATTAAGGGCAGATACAACCAAGCCTGGTGTTGTACGAATTCGCAGGCAGACCGACCAAGGCTGGGATGCCATAGACGCGACAACGCCATTGGTCATCACCGTGACCAACAATGAACGCAACGTTCCTCGCATTGCCAAGACCCGCGATGTGATGCAAGCGTTCCGCCAGCTTATCACCACATGGAGTCTTTCTGACATTGGCGTGGACGTCAAGTCGATCGAGGGCGACCTGGAATGTACCGAGGTCATTGAATTGATTATTCCCAACAAACAAACGCATTGCGAATGGATTACGGGTGATTCGCTCGATGAACGGATTAGCAAGTTAGCCAAGAAAATCGTAGCCGTTGTTCAATCGGTATAACCCAGTGTGGCACGGCACTCCGTGCCGTGATTCTCGACATGCACTGTCGAGCTACCATTGCAAAAAGAGGAGTTGAGTTTGACATCTGTCGTACTGAGTTGTATTTTCGGTTGGACTGGGATCAATCGATCCGCCATCGGTGTCCTGGGCGCAGGTCAGCGGTTGGCCCAGGATCTTACGTGCAAACATGTCGGGCTTTTGGTAGGCCCAATGTCCGAGTCTAATATTGCCGAGGCCGCCAAGTTCGCAAATAGCCTTGCTATTGCCGATCATCCGCAACTGAATTGCTATCACGGCGAAACGACGTTGAACGCTCTCAACGAAGCATGTCGGCAGTTGCATCCAAAAGCGGTATTGTTTAGCAACGAGTCCTATTGCCAAGAACTGGTACCGCGTCTGGCGCATCGTTTGGGTGGATCGGCGGCCGGCGACGCTTTGAGTCTCAATGGGCAAGTTGAGAGCGTCATGGTAACGAGAACCGTTTACGGTGGCAAAGCACAAGCCACAGTCGCATTGCGCCGTTCGCCAGCAGTCATTTGGGTACGTGCCCGGGCGCAGGAGCCTGCCAAGCCACAAAACCCAACCACTGAGATCTTCCGGTTGCAACTCGCATTGGAGCCTAACACGCAGATCCAATTGGTGGAGAGCAAAACCGAAGCCCAAGATACGGCGAGGCTCGAAGACGCACGATTCATAGTCTCAGGTGGTCGCGGCTTGGGGGGGCCCGAGCCTTTTGCCCAGTTGCAAGCCCTGGCAGAAGTGATCGGCGGACAAATGGCCGCTTCGCGCGCAGCCTGCGATGCTGGCTGGGTGCCCGCGGGATGGCAAGTCGGACAGACCGGTAAAAAAGTCTCGCCTGAACTCTATCTTGCTATCGCCATTTCAGGAGCTAGCCAGCACATTATGGGAATCGCCGACGCCAAAAACATCGCGGCCATTAATGTGGATCCAGATGCTCCCATCTTTCATCATTGTAAATTCGGCCTTGTAGAAGATTATCGCAAAGTGGTCGGCCCGTTAGGAGAAGCGCTCAAAGAGTTGCTAGCATGAGTGGCGAGATACCAACACGCGAAGTTTTTTGGAATGTGACCCAAGTATGGGTCATGTATGTCTTGTTGATTCCAACAATGCTCGTGGCTGGCTATGGACTCTTTCGTCGATTTCGCATGTGGAGACGTGGTCGACCTGCGCAACGTTTCGATCAACCCTGGGTTCGACTTCAATTTTTGTTTCGCCACGCAGTCGTTCAACAAGCGACTTGGCGGCAGCGCTTCGCAGGCTTTTTCCATGCATTGATTTTCTGGGGTATGATTGTTCTTGCGGTGGCCACGACGGTGGTCTTCATTCATCATGACTTCGGGCTTCCCATCATGCGAGGCCAGTTCTATTTGTGGTTTCAATCGCTAACGGTCGACATCTTTGGTGCGCTGACGATTCTAGGGGTATCACTCGCCGGGGCTCGACGATGGACGCGTCCATCCGTCCAATTGGTTCACAGCCGGGAAGCGTCGGTGATATTGATACTTTTGCTGACCATACTCGTTAGCGGTTTTTTGCTTGAAGGCTGGCGTATCGCTGTGACAAACGATCCCTGGGGAATGTGGTCTCCCTTTGGCTATATCATTGCGATCGCGTCTCGATCCCTCATGTCAATTGGGGTGATGCAATGGGCACACGTGATGACGTGGTGGCTCCATATGGCGCTGGTTTTTGGATTCACTGCATGGGCACCGTACACAAAACTCTTGCATCCTTTGACAGCAGTCTTGAATCTCTACACCGCTCCATTGACCGTGATCGGTAACTCATTGCACGCAATCGATTTTGAAAAAGAAGAAAGTCTTGGCGTCAATGCGCTTGAGAACTTCACGTGGAAAGATCTTCTAGATCTAGATGCCTGTACGGAATGTGGTCGATGCACTGCGGTATGTCCGGCGAATGCGGTCGGTAAACTGCTATCGCCCCGCGATGTCATTTTGGATCTTCGCCAACTTTCGCGTACGCAAGACGATTTCTCGAAGCCGATTATTGAAGCGACGCCTGCTCTATCGGCAGAAGCCCTATGGGAATGTACGACCTGTGGGGCCTGCGTCGAGGCATGTCCGGTTTCGATTGCGCAGATGCCAAAAATAGTCGACATGCGTCGGCACTTGGCGATGGAGGAAGCGGTCTTGCCAGACACCATGGAAAAGGCCCTTGGTTCATTGGAGGCTCGCGGGCATCCTTACGCGGGAACACAGTTCTCTCGACTCGATTGGATGAAGGGCTTGCAGGTCCCGCAGCGGGCTGACCTTCAAGATTGCGATGTTTTACTGTGGGTCGGTTGCGGCGGCGCACTCGTTGAGCGCAATCAACGCGTTACCAGGGCCATGGCTCAGCTATTGGAGAAAGCCGGAGTTAAGTACGCGGTGCTTGGTCGAGAAGAACGCTGCACCGGTGACCCAGCGCGAAGAATGGGAAATGAATTCTTGTTTCAAAACCTCGCGAGAGAGAATATCGCGACGCTGCAGCGATATCATGTGAAGACCGTCGTAACCGCCTGCCCGCATTGTTTTAATACCATTCGCAATGAATACCCTGAATTGGGCGGAAATTTTGAGGTATTGCACCATAGCCAATTCCTCGAACGATTGGTGAGCGAGGGCAAACTATCACCCAATGCCCAATCGGAAGCCAAGGTAACGTTTCACGATCCATGTTACCTCGGCCGACAGAACAAAATCTTTGATGCGCCTCGGCAACTCGTTCAACTATCGGTGCGTCCGCCCAGTATCGAAATGGAAAAGAGTCGCGAAAAGAGTTTCTGTTGCGGCGGTGGTGGCGGCATGAGTTTCATCGACGAGCCCGCCAACCAACGAGTCAATCAAGAACGTGCTAGACAAGTATTGGCAACCGGCGCCGACGTGGTCGCAGTTGGCTGCCCATTTTGCATGACGATGCTCGAGGATGGGGTGAATGCCGTTCGGTCTTCTGACCCATCGAGCCGTCCGACCCAAGTATTGGATGTTGCCGAGTTGCTATGGGACTCGGTGCGTGATAACCCAACAAAAATTTAGAGGAAGGCAACTATGGATTTGACACTGACAGCCGAAGAGCTCCTTTTTCGCGACACGGTTCGCGGCTGGCTAAAAGCCCACGTGCCGCCACCCTGGAAAGCTCCATTAAAGGACGATGAGTCCAAACGTGCCCATCTCGAATATTTGAGAGCGTGGCAGCGAACGCTGTTCGACGGTGGCTGGGCTGGAATTTCTTGGCCGAAGGAACACGGCGGGCGTGGCGTCACCATCATCCAGCAATCGATTTTCCAAGAGGAGCTTGCCTTAGCAGGGGCACCGCAACAACTGGGTGTTATCGGCGAAGGATTGGTCGGTCCAACGATCATTTCGGTCGGGACAGAAGACCAGAAGCATCAATTCCTAAAGCCTTTGTTAATGGGCAAGGATATATGGTGCCAAGGTTTTTCCGAGCCGAATGCAGGTAGTGACTTGGCTGCCTTGAACACCCGAGCTGTTCTTGATGGCGATCATTACGTCGTTAATGGGCAAAAAATATGGACCAGCTTTGGCCATGTGGCCAACTGGTGCTTGCTCGTCGTTCGAACGGACCCTACTGCTCCCAAGCACAAAGGCCTGACCTGCCTGCTTGTCGACATGACCAGTCCAGGCGTTGCAGTTCGGCCGTTGAAAATGATGACAGGTGACGCCGAATTCAATGAGATGTTTTTTACGAACGTACGTGTTCCCGCATCGAATGTTCTAGGCAAAATCAATGAGGGATGGGGAGTGGCCCTAACGGCCCTTGGAAACGAACGGGCCAATCTAGGCACTGGCCTTTACATGATGTTCAAACGGGACTGCGACGCGTTGATTGCAAGGGCAGCAACCATCAAGAGAAATGGCCAGCCCATTACGGAAGACCCAATCGTGAG
>JANLRK010000744.1:0-3032 GCA_031361585.1 Pirellula sp.
TAGCCTACTACTTGGCGCGCGACGCTGAATGTTGGTTACAGGTTCCGGACCCGGGACCACCAACGTACCTTGATGCGATCCAGGCAGGAAATCGCTGCCCCAAACTTGACCGCCCGCATAGGGCGAGTGCGGAGCGATCACCACGAAAGAAGGTAGGTTGCGATTGATAGTGCCCAGTCCATAACTGAGCCACGACCCAAGGCTCGGTCTGGCGAACGTAAATGAGCCCGTATGGATGCCCAGCGTTGCTTCGTAATGGTTGGTGTGATCGGACTTCATCGAACGAATAACGCACATGTCATCAACGCATTCAGCCATGTGCGGAAACAACGAACTGACCTCAATCCCAGACTGGCCATGCGATTGGAATTCCCACTGCGGGCGCTTCAGAAACATATTGAATTGCCCCTTGCGCCCTTGGAACTCATTGACCGGTATCGTCTTGCCCGAGTCTGCAAAGAGCTTGGGCTTCGGATCCCAAGAATCAACATGAGAAACTCCACCGCTCATGAAGAGAAAAATGACACGTTTGGCCTTGGCAGGGAAATGCGTTGGCTTCGGTGCCAGCGGATCGGCCGAAGTCGAAACACCTTCTTCGGCCAACAACTCAGACACAATGCCTGGCAAGAGTATCGACCCGCCAATCATAGATCGTATGGCACCGCGGCGCGACAGGTCATCAAGTCTATGCGTGGTCATCGTATGTTTTCAATCCACATGGAGAAACTCATTGCTTCCAATGAGGGTTCGCAACAGCCCAGCGAGAGCAAGATTGTCGATATCGTGTTTGCCTAGTGATGTCAATTCCGTCCGATACGCTGCTAGAAAAGCTGAGGCATCTGTTTTCTCTTTGTCCGAGGCTGTGCGAGAGTATGCGATTAGAAACGCATGGTCAATCTGCTGAGACTCGATCGCATGGCTGGCCCTCAATCTTCTCGCCCATGCTTCCGATTTTGCATGCACGAACGGGTCGTTTAGGAAGAATAACGCTTGTGTGGGTACGGTGGTCCCCAACCGATCCGGTGTCGTAGCGTTCGGGTCGGGACCGTCGAATAGAGCTAGGAACGGATGACGTTTAAGTCGCTGGGTCATGAGGTAGATGCTACGCTTGTTGTGTTCGTACACAGCGCTAAACGGGCCATGTTGCGTGAATCCAAAACTTAGTGGCGACGGGAACGGGTGTTCCATGGCAGGTTCACGATCCAATTCTCCGCTTACCAGCAAGATCGCGTCGCGAATCTCCTCGGCGCTCAATCGTCTTCTAGTAAAATGAGTCAGAAATTCGTTTGCGTGCGAAGCGTGCGATCGTGACGACTGCTGGTACGTTTCGCTCTGCATGATTAGCCGATGCATGGCTTTCACGGACCAGCCGGTCGAAATAAAATGTGCCGCCAAATAATCGAGTAACTCCGGATGCGTTGGATGCAACCCTCGAACACCAAAATCGTTTGGTGTCTTTACCAGGCCTCTTCCAAAATGGTACTGCCAGATACGATTGACCATGACGCGTGCGGTCAGCGGATTGTCCGATTGCGTGAGCCAATTCGCAAGCTCGAGCCGCCCACTTCCGGTGACGTTGTCTGGCAGCGATTTACCACCAAGGACTTTAACCAAGCCGCGCGGAACCTTATCACCAAGCTGGCTTGGCTCCCCTCGCAACTGAATCGCCACATCGTGCGGAGTGCCTTCGGCCATTCCGTAGGCCATTGCACAAGGACCGTTAGCCAACAAGTCATTGAGTTCCTGCGCTGCCTGTTTGGCCTCATTCTCGGTCAGCGTGTTCCGTTCGTCGCTCGCCAGCTTCGCTGGACTCAATGCATCGAACGGAGACGGAATAGGCTCTTCCTGAATTCCGAGATTGTCGAACTCGATGGTCGGAAACGCAGATGAATCGCTATGCGAGGATTCAAACACAATACGATCGATGGAACCCGTTGACAGTAGCGGCATAATGCCGAAAGCCGATGACTGACTCGACGTTCCGATTTCGCCTGTAACCTTTTGCTCCGAAAAGTTTAGTTGCAGATTGTGCCACTCATTTGGTTTTACCGTGCCGATTTGATCCTCCATTCCATCGATCTGCAACGAAATCGCGTTCGATGAAATCGTTACCACGAAAGCTGGCGACGAAGACATGGAACCAAGCCAAATACGATGCACGCCCGTCATCTTGGCGTCGGCGGCTGTTACTCGGAAATCGAGGTTAACGTTGAGTGTGCGACCGTCCCTCAACGTTCTTCGTGGGTAGATCGCCTGCGAGATGCGATATTCCCCAACATCGGCACCGATGCTCGCTCCCACCTTGCCACCGGCGTACAAATTTTTAAAAGGACTTTGTGCGGCGTTTGTTACGGATATCTTGCCCTGGTATTGCCAGGGCGGAACAAGTACCCCGTTGCTACCGCCATTGGCTGGGGCTTGCATTTCGAAGTCACCGTCTATGTCGTTCAGCGATCGCAAAATTGCCGACGGAACCGGCAGCTTTGCCTTGACTAACTTCGACGCAATCGAGGCCACTTGCTGATCAAAGGCACGCCATTTGGGGACTGCTTCGTTTGGCGGTAGCAACGGTACCATCGATCGGAATTTTTGCTTTTGTTCCGAACCCGGAAACGCATAGCGACTGCTGTCGAAGATGGCGTATAGCCCGTAATAATCCCTCACGGAGATGTCATCAAACTTGTGATCGTGGCACCGCGCACAACCTAAACTAAGGCCCAGCACCGATTGTCCCAGCGTGTCAATCGAGTCCTGGATAGTTAGATGGTGATAGTTTTCTGAATCAAAACCGAAGCGTCGTGATATAGCTAGATACCCGGTTGCAATAACTTGTTCTGCATAGCGTTCCGAAGGCCCCACGTTTGCCAACACATCGCCTGCAATTTGTTCTCGCAAGAATTGATCGTAGGGTTTGTCCGAGTTAAAAGAATCGATTACGTAGTTGCGGTATCGCCATGCGAGAGTCACTGGATAGTCCGCAGTCTCACCCGCCGTATCGGCGTATCGAACGACATCCAACCAATGCCTGCCCC
>JANLRK010000317.1:0-8345 GCA_031361585.1 Pirellula sp.
GGTGTTCACAGTCGCTTGGTAGCTTTCCTGGCAATTTTATTGCCTGTCGGAATGCTTAATAGCGGCTCCATCGCCTTTGCGCAAGAAAAAACCGAAAGCTTACTAAGTCGAGCATTCAAAAATCGCGAAAACTCCAGTGTTAAGGCAGCCGTAGAAGAAAGTCTTAAACTGACAACGGGCGAAAGCAACTCGACGGAAGATCTTGCCAGCAGGGTACTTGGCGGCCCAGAGGCTTGGCTGAGTCCAAAAGGGTTGTCGAGTTCCTTGCAAATATTGCTCCTCTTGACCGTCCTGAGTCTCGCGCCCGCCATATTGCTGATGACGACCTGTTATGTCCGCGTCATCGTAGTATTTGGATTATTGAAGCAAGCGCTGGGGGCTCAGCAACTGCCACCTAGCCAAGTCATCACTTCGATATCGTTGTTCATCACGATATTTGTAATGAGCCCTGTCTGGACTGAAGTCTATAACGAAGCAATCGAACCATACACCAAAGAAGGCAGCCAGATGACGGCTGTCCAAGCATGGGAAAAGGGTGTCGAACCTATTCACTATTTCATGTCGAAACAGATCGATATGGCGGGAAATCACGACGATGTTTTGCTGTTCTATAGCCGCTACGCGCCAGGAAGCCCAGAGCCAAAGAACATGGCCGATGTGCCACTTCAGGTTCTGCTGCCTGCCTACATGCTGAGTGAGCTTAAGACCGCCTTCTTGATGGGCTTCAAGATCTACTTGCCATTCCTCATTTTGGACATTGTTATCGCGTCCGTAACTGTGTCCATGGGCATGATGATGTTGCCTCCAGCCATGATCTCGATGCCATTCAAGCTCTTGCTCTTTGTTTTGGTCGATGGATGGCGGCTAGTGGTTCTCATGTTGCTAAACAGCTTTGGAACTATTTCAGGATGATTGCGAACCTCTTACTGGATTGAAAAACGATGACACCCAACGAAGCGATAGACTTGGTTCGAGATGCGATTCTGATGTCGTTGATAGTGGGAGCTCCGCTGCTGCTGGTCGGCATGCTCGTCGGCTTGGCTATCGGCTTGATACAAGCTCTAACCCAAATACAAGATCAGACCGTGAGCACAGTCCCAAAGCTAGTTGCGATGACGCTCGCCATCATCGTTTGTTTGCCTTGGTTGACCGATCGTATGTTAGATTATTCGCGAAATGTACTTCGCGAAATGCCGCCGCATTTGTCTGGAAGATGAGTAGGATTGGCAATGCCGAGCGGCGATTTTGTATCCAACCTGCTGTATGGTCCGATGTGGACCTTCCTGTGCGTTTTGGGGCGCACCGGGCCACTGCTTGTCATGATGCCACCTATTCAAGGCTCCGCGATTCCGAACCGAGTCAAGGTGTTACTCTCGCTGATGATTGCGATGTCGGTGACACCGCTCGTTATGACCAACGCAACGCCATTGCCGACGCATCTTGCTGGGATTGTAATCGGACTGGCCAAAGAATTGCTCCTGGGACTTCTCTTTGGAACCGCTGTTCTGATGATCATCACCAGCCTGCAGATTGGTGGTCAAGTCATCAGTTCGCTTGCGAGCATGGACGTGGCTCAGGCAGCCGACCCGACCACCCAAGAAACGGTCAGCGTGGTTAGTCAAATGTTTTCATGGGTCGCGATGGCCTTATTCCTAACCTTGGGTGGACACCGAATCGTGTTGGGCGCGTGCCTGGATAGCTTCCAAGTTTATCCGGCAGGCGGAATCATTGCGGAAGAGCATTGGCTAATGCATCTGCACGATTTGCTTCGTCACAGTGTATCCGTTGGCATGCGGGCGGCTGCTCCGCCCGCGATTGCTCTGCTGTTGGCCAATTTTGTTACCGCGCTCATCGGCCGAACCTTGCCACAACTCAATATCATGGCCATCGGGTTCAATATCAACGTCACGATCATGATTTTGGTGCTAACCATGTCGATGGCCAGTATCGGATGGGTATTTCAGAACGAACTCGTTGAATGGATTGAGTTGACGACACGGATGTTTTCACGTCCCTCTGCTGAGATCTCATTTGCCATGCAAACTGAGGTGATGAGTGGCTGATAGCGGGGGCGAAAAGAAACATGACGCAACCGACTACCGTCGTCAAAAAGCAAGAGAGGAAGGGAACGTTGTTCGAAGTCCTGACCTAACGTCGGCGGTCTTGCTCCTCGCCGGCGTTATGCTTCTTGACTTTACGGGACCGCAAGTATTTCGGATGATGATCGAATTGATCCATGAAGAGTTGAGCACCCCACTGGAATGGCAAACGGATCCGCGCATGGCCGTATTGCAGGTTGTTCGTTTGATAGGAAAAGGGGGCATAGCAATGCTCCCGTTGTTGGGCGGAGTACTTTGCACATCGCTCGTCGTGCACTTCGCTCAGGTTGGTCCGCTTTGGCTGCCTGATAAACTCGGTTTCGATTTCACTCGAATCAATCCGATTCAAGGCTTTCAACGTTTATTTACCATCGTCAATGCATCGAAGCTTGGTTTCGGTCTTTTCAAAATCGGACTTGTTGCGGGTATTCTATTGATGGGCGTATGGTCGCGTTGGGGTTCCATCCTAGCGCTGGGCGCAGGCAGCATCGAGACGGTCGGGCAGTTCGTTTGGACCACGATGATCGACTTGTGCCGCAACGTGGCCGCAGCCTTGCTGATTCTATCCGTAATTGACTATGCCTTTCAAAGATGGAAGTACGAGCAAGATCTTCGAATGACAGATGAAGAGTTGCGAGAAGAAATGAAAATGATGCAAGGCGACCCGCAAATTAAGTCTCGCCGCCGACGCATTCAACGCGATATCGCAGCCCAGCGACTAACTGCAGATGTACCTAAAGCCGACGTGGTTGTGACGAATCCGACCGAGTTGGCAATTGCTCTGCGCTATGACCCCCTAACGATGAAGGCACCCATCGTCGTGGCCAAGGGGGCAAGCTTGGTTGCGGCTAAAATTCGAAAGATTGCATTAGAACACGGCATCCCCATCGTTGAACGGAAGCCTTTAGCCCAAGCCCTATTCAAACAGGTAGAGGTCGGCCAAGCCATCCCGCTGAGCGAATATGCCGCTGTCGCCGAAGTTCTCAAATATGTCTATCAAGTCCAAGGCCGATCGATTTCTGACTTGACCAAAGCATTGAAGTAGAACGCTTGCTGGGGCTCAGAATAATCTCCAATTTGTTCGAACCGATGAAACTAGCTCGAAGTGACCGTGAACTTGAACTGTTCGCTATCCGTTCCTCCCGATCCATCGGTGACCACAACGGTGACGTAGAACACGCCTACGAACCCGTCATTCGGGTCGATCGTAAGCAGCGAGCCATCGACACTCCAAGTTGCAGGCGCTTTATTGGTTTCGGCATCGTGTAGCTTAGACGTGTTCGACCAGTAATCGGAATCCAAAGTTGCAACCAACAGATCCCCACTTAGACTTGAGCCTCTCAACCATCGGTAAAGTCGGCCAATGGGCGTAATGTAGTACCATGTATCCCCGTTGCCAATCATCCACTTTTCGTTGAGTCCACCCCAATTCAAGTAGTCATCTCCACGGTCTAGACGCAGCCCTAAGGATTGATCTAAAAAGTAAGCTTGGCTTTGTCCTGAAACGCTAAACGTTTGAATGTCTCCGACGTCGGGATCACTCGCCGAAAGCGATAGCACAAGCGTGTTCTGCGAGGAGGGCATGGTTTGATCGCCGATGGGCGTCAATGTTGGCGGTTGGTTCACCACCGAAATGCTGACATTAAAACTCCATGAGACGGGAGCTAAATCGTTGCCTGAGGTATCTTCGATATCGTTCGCATCCGGCGCCAACAAGACATTCACCGTGCCATTGACTAGACCACTTACCTGGAACCGCCATGTATTGCCGCCAAGATGCGTGGGTGTTCCGATGACTGCAGTCGCTGCACTGCCAGTAAGCACCAAGTCAGACGCATCCAATCCCGATACCGTTTCCGAGAATGTGATGTCGATGTTCGTGATAGAGACGGCGATTGTGGTATTTGGAGCCGGAATGCGATTGGTTACCGTCGGTGCTATCGTGTCGACCCCAGTCGCTTGCACTGATACAAAGAACGTCTTGCTATCCTTTCCACCATGCCCATCGCTGACCGTGGCGGTAACAACTATCCTACCCACGAACATATCGTTAGGATTGATGGTCAGTACATTGTCTACCACGGACAAGACAGCCGGTGCATTATTCGCCAAAGGACTATGTAGTAGGGCTGTATTGCTATAGTCCGATGGACTTAGTTGCTCGACAAGTAAGTCGTTTGACAGGCTTCCACCCAACCAGCGAAATAGTCTTCCATTGGGAGTAATATAGTGCCAGGTGCCGCCCGCACTGGACAGCCACTTTTCGTTGAGGCCAAGGTAGTTCAGGTACTCATTACCGCCGCAAAAGCCAAGTTTCAGGGTCTGATCCAGGTAGTATTCGATGCTTTGAGCGGTTGCATCAAACGTCAGTGTATCGCCGACATTGAGGTCGTTGGCTGAGAGAGTTACGATTCCGTTGACCGCACCGCTGCTAATGGATTGATTGCCGATAAATGCTAAGACCGGAGGCTGGTTCATTGTGGAAATACTGACGCTGTAACTCCAGTTCAAAGGTGCCACATCGTTTCCTGCGGTATCTTCTATATCGTTTGCATCCAGTGCAAGTTGGATGTTGATTGTTCCGTTGCCCAACCCGCTGACAGGAAAGCGCCAAGTATTGTTGCCTATATTTGTCGGAACTCCTTTCACTGCACCGATTGTCGCGCTACCAGTGAGAATCAGATCCGTCGCATCGACTCCGTTGACCGGTTCCGAGAAAGTGACGTCCATATTTGTCGAGGACCCACTAATGGTCGAGCCAGGAACGGGTACACGGTTGATGACAGTTGGTGCGGTGTTGTCAACGGCGCCCGACAACACGTTTACAAAGAACGACTGGCTAACACTGTACAAACCGTCATTGACTGTTGCTGTGACGACAAACCTTCCAATGGTTGTGTCGGATGGATTGATTGTCAAAACGTTGTTGACAACTGTTAGCGTCGTTGGTGCATTGTTGAATGCTGGATGGAATAGCAATGCGGTGTTGTTGTAGTCTACGGGACTTAGCTTTTCGATCAACGGATCATTTGACAGTGCACCTCCGGACCAACGGTAGAGATTTCCATTTGGAATGATGTAATACCATTTTCCGCTCGCACTGGTTAACCACTTCTCGTTGAGACCAAAGTAGTTGAGATACTCGTTTCCACCACTAAACCCAAATCCCAGCGTCTGATCAAGGTAGTATTCGATACTTTGAGCTGTTGCCCCAAACACAAGTGTGTCACCGACGTCCGGATCATTGGCGATGAGGGCGACAAATCCGTCCGATGTCCCAGAGCTGATTGTCAAATCAGCAATCGGATTCAACACGGGTGCGAATTCGTTCACTCCAGACAACGTCAGGTTGTAATCGACGGACGAGTCTATGCCGCTGCCGAGAGACGCATCGTCGACGTTAACTGTCACGGCGTAGTTGTCCTTAGTCTCTAAGTCTAGGACGACGCCGGACTTGATATGGAGTTCTGGACCACCCATGCCATTGACGATCACGAAGTTAGTAGCATCGGCTCCGCTCAAGGATAGAGTATCAATACCAAATGCATCATCCGTCACCACAATATCAGCCACCTTCACGTTGTTCAACGTGTTGGTATTCTCCATCAAAACCGACAATACGTTGGCGAGGCTAACGACCGGCGGTCCATTAGGTACAACGAATTCCTCGCTAGCGTTGGATAAAGTCCAAACGCTTCTTCCCAATGTACCGGCCACGAGCACGTTGTCGCTGGCATCGTATTCCAGATCAAACACGAGAACGTCTGGCAAGGCGGTGCCGACTTTGACCCAGGTTCCATAGCCGCCAGGCTGAGATGCGAATACACCGGATCGGGTTCCAATTGCGATATAGGCACCATTGACGAACTCGACCGTGCGAATATCGAGACCGGGGCTTGCAGAAGCTAGATTGCCAGTAATGTCAGACCATGACGTCCCTCCATTGGTCGACATAAAGACCTGGTTGCTATCCACCGCGAAAACGTCGTCATAGTTTGTCGGGTCGATCGCGACATCCGTTATCGTGTCGGCGCCAGAGGGAAGCGCTGTGGTCACCGCTAACGCTCCGGGGGCTGTTCGTTTCCACACTTGATTGCTATAGCCAACGTAAATCAGATCAGCGTTCGGAACGCCAGCCAGCGCACCTCCATAAACCATGGCGTTGCGGTTGGCACCAGGCCCCCCAATGGAAGCGTTGCTGCTTCCCTGGTCGTTCGACTCGTAAAGCAAACTCGAGCCACCTATCAGAAGACGGCTTGGGTTTATCAAATTCAATTCGATTGGAGTGACGAACTGCGGATCCGGAATTCCAGCGAGCGCAACGGGAGGACCGATAGCGCTGTTATTGATATCGGTCACTTGGCGACGGAACCCGCCCAGATTTTGGCTGCTGTAATACCGTATTGCTTGATTGCTCACCGCCAGTGAAACACTATCCACCGCCACGTCTCCACCATCTCCACCGTTGAAGAAATTCCAAGTGGTCGAGCCTTGAGAGGGTTGCTGGTGCGTTCCGTTATTCTGAAATCCACCAACGATGGTATTCGAAACGGCGTTCCATGCAACATCGTGGACTTCGAATGCCTGGATATTTCCACCGGTCGAACTCCATGCACCAGCACTGGATGTTGGATTCGTCCGACGATATATCCCTCCGTCATCCGATTCCAGCAGTGAGCCGTCTGCCGCAAAATCCAAATCGCGCGTATCGGCGTGAGGTGTTGTATTGCCAGCGTTACCGTCGACGATCGACGACCATTGTGTTCCCGCTGGCAAGGTCGCATCGCCTCGAACGATGTTCGATGTGAAAGGTGAAGCGGCAATGCGGTCACCACCCAGGTAAACAATATTTGGATTCGTCGGATCAGCTGCGAGTGAAGTATCTGGGAACTGTTGGCCACCATTGTGAACCACCACCGTGTCCAAGGCCGTCCAGTTTGCCCCTTGATTTGTTGACCGAAAAACGCGGGTTGGTGAGCCCGCACCTGAACCGGCGACAGCAATATACACAACATTGTTTCCCAATGAATGGTGAACAGCTATTCGGATATATCTATCTGGTCCAATGCCGGTCAGACCTGCCGTTACGTCATTCCAGTTGGCACCTGAATCATCGGTTCGAAACAAACCAACGCCAACAACCGCAGTATAAAAACGATTCGTGTTGGAAGGATCTGCGACGAGAGTATAGATACCACCCGCCGTTAGGCCATTCGCTCCCGAGATGTTTGCCCAAGTCAGGCCACCGTTGGTACTGCGAACCATCCCGCCCGTTAGCGATCCGGCTAACATGGACGAGCCGCGCACAGCGACTCCCATTATCTTCTGACCGACCAGCAGTGGATCGCTGATCGTTGTCCAAACCGATCCTCCGTTCGTCGAATAGTAAAGACCGATTTCTTCATCACCTCGTTGGGCGAAGTTGCTCAATCGACCGGTACCAACGATTAACGTCTGGAAGGTCGCGTCGGTCACATCAAACTGAACGTCACTGATGGACTGAGAGCGAAGGCCGTCGGTCAGCGGAATCCAGTTTGGACTAGACGACGAAGCGTTGGTTGTTTTCCAAACCCCGCCGTTCGTCGCGCCCACATACACTGTGTTACCATCGGACGGATGCGGTGCGATCGCTTGGATGCCGCCATTTATATCATCGTTTGGGCTAACCGAGACTTGAGCGTTAATTGTCGGACCAGGCCCCTGCGCAATCCAGGCGGCGAAAACCTGACGTTCCTCTAAAAACTCGACACGCATTCTACGTCGATTCATGCGTGCAGAACGAGAATGCGATCCATGGTTGAGCCGCCGCGATGGCAATCCAAGCAGTCCAAGAATGGACTGAAACAATTTGGAGGAACTAGAATTCATCCACATAGATAATTCAAACACCTATATCTGATTGCATCTCGTTAGCCACTGTTTGACACTGTCCAGGCGCAGCACTCCAATAGGTCAGATTGAACTGGCGTCAAGTCGGAAATGAAGAAAATGCAATTCGGAATTCAACAAAGACGTTGATAAGACCAGTTCGGCCCCAATATCTCAGACTAGTTTGGTCAGAAGCTGATTCAACGAAATTGTTCGTTATCGCAGCGAAAAAGGCCGAAAAAGCCATAAACCGCACCGAATTACTCGGTTGCACGGGTTCTGACAGTACTTTGTCGGAGTTGTATCTAATGATTTGCTAGGCGGACTGTACTTGGTCTATCCCGCGTCGAGTTCAAGCCATCGTTGTATAAACCGCCA
>JANLRK010000807.1:0-7945 GCA_031361585.1 Pirellula sp.
AGCTCGGCACTCCGTGCCGTGAAAACGGCACGGAGTGCCGTACTACACTGGGAGAAAACGGCACGGAGTGCCGAGCTACTCTGGGTGAACAGCCCGCAAGCTTCATCAAACCTTAACATAGCTCGCGCCTCATCGGATAAAGTATGTGGGCCGTTGTTGGTAAGGTGATCGAGCCAGAGCCTTAGCTACGGTGTAAGTCGATTCCTGCAGGTCGCCTAAGAAACTTCGGACTGCTTTTCTGGTCGCAACCACTCGGAGGGTAAACCTGTGTTCGGACTCGATTTTGGTTTCTCGGTGCTGCTTTTTTTGTGCCTTTTCTGTGTGTGTGTTTTCGAGTTTATCAATGGCTTTCATGATACCGCCAACGCGGTTGCAACGGTCATTTATACGAATTCCATGAAACCTTGGTACGCTGTCTTGCTTTCGGGCATCTTGAACGGAGTGGGCGTTTTCGTTGGCGGCACTGCCGTTGCAATGGGAATTATCAGTATGTTGCCTGTCGAAACACTCGTCGATCAAAACATCGTTCACAGCTTGGGGATGGTTGGTGCCATATTGCTGACGGCGATATTTTGGAATTTAGGAACATGGCTTCTTTGCATTCCTGCATCCAGTTCTCATACGCTGGTGGGTGCCATCATCGGCGTGGGAATAGCGTACAGTCTATTGCCTGGTACCGGCGAGGCCGCTGTCAATTGGCACAAGGCTGGCGAAGTCGGCCTCTCACTCTTAATTTCTCCCCTATTTGGATTTGTACTGGCGCTCTCGCTTCTAAGTCTGCTTGCAGTGGTTTTTCGAAAGAACGATAGCCTCTTTAAGTCTCCCGAAGGCGATGCCCCCCCTCCTTGGTGGATCCGAACAATTCTGATTTCTACCTGTGGTTTAGTCTCCTTTTCGCATGGATCCAATGACGGCCAGAAGGGTATTGGATTGATGATGTTGATTTTGATCGGGATAGTTCCGGCCAAGTTTGCTTTGGATGATCGATACACGAAAGAGGACATAGCAAAGACAATGGCAGTGGTTCAGACGAGCTTTGACAAGGCATTGTCCGATCCGTCTGCAGCCCCTTTTCTAGCGTCTCTTGAGAAAGCCCGCAGGCCGCTATCGCTCCTTGGCAATTTTACAAAGGCCGATTCAGTCAATGCGGCCGGTGCGACGAATCTCAGAATCCATTCCTTTGAGATTCGCAAGTGTATTCTACTGCTTAGAAACGAAACCAAGCATTTAAGGGACCATCCCGAGTATTCTTCCTCGACCTCGATGAAGCCATTCTTTGAAAACGCAGAATCCCTGAAACGATATACCGACTACTCGCCTAACTGGGTCATCGTACTTATCGCCTTGTCGCTTGGTGTGGGGACCATGATCGGTTGGAAACGAATCGTGGTCACTATCGGCGAGAAGATCGGCAAGACGCACTTAACCTATGCGCAAGGAGCTTCCGCGGAAATCGTTGCGGCGAGTACGATCGCTGCCTCCACTTATCTTGGGCTGCCTGTCAGTACAACGCACGTCCTGTCATCTGGAATCGCAGGAGCTATGTTCGCTTCAGGTGGAGTGAACAACCTTGAAAAGAGTATGATCACTAAGATCTTACTTGCCTGGGTGCTAACGCTACCCGTCTGCTTGACCATGTCGGGAACGTTGTTCCTAATATTCCGATTTATGTTTGGTTAAAAACATGCACCGATATCAAAAAGACATCGCTCTTCTAGTCCTCGCGATTGGCTTGCTTGCAACGGGGATCTTTTTTTGGTTTGGAGCATCCAGCAAAACTCAGGTTATCAAATTGCAGATGACCGCGGGTGACGGATCCGGCTTACGCCATCGTCTCGCGATGGAGTTTTCGCGGGAGGCAGCCAAATCCGGCATTCAGATTTCGGTCGAACCCACCGAGGGATCGGAATCCGCATTAGAAAGACTGAGCAATGCTGAATTCGATATCGCATTGGTTCAAGGTGGGCTAACAACCCTTGCGGAATCACCCATTCGTCAACTAAGCGCTTTGCATATCGAGCCGTTGCACTTGTTGGTGAAGTCGGACCTGCATCGCGAGATTAGCGAAAAGGGCTTGACGCAACTTGCCGGGCACAAGGTAAATTTAGGTGCTATCGGAAGTGGTACGCATTCGCTCGCCACGGAAGTACTCCGTTTCGCAGGGCTGCGACCTCAAGGAGAAATGGGAGGCAAACGCTATCGGCCAAACTCGTTGAACTACGCTGAGTTGATGAACGCGAATTTGGCGGAACTGCCGGATGCAGTGTTTACCGTCTCGACGTTGCCCTCACCCATTGCGGACTTCCTGACGGACAAACATGAGTTTCGATTGGTTCCCCTGATGTTTGGCGATGCACTTTCGCTCGAATCGTTTCTAGCATTGGGATCGACGCCTGCGGCTGGCTCTGTCGATAAACAACATATCTATTCGACCGTTATTCCTGCCTTCACTTACAGTGTTGAACCTGCCTCGCCACCTGAGCCACTGCAAACCATTGGCACGCGTCTACTACTGGTCGCACACGAACGAGTTAGTAGTGAACAAGTCAAACGACTTCTAGAGTGCCTCTACCGATCGGATTTCATCAAGGCAGAACGGCCAGTCATCGATGCGAGTCTACTTGAATTGCCACCTGAGTTTCCATTGCATCGCGGAGCGGAGCTTTATCGGCAGCGGAACAAGCCGATTATTGCTGGGGACGCCATCGACTGCCTAGAGAAAGTGTTAGCGATTGCAGCCACTGTCGCCGGCGGAACCTTCTTCGTTGTTCAATGGTACCTTCGATCCAATCGCAGGAGTCGCGAAGCGAACTTTGCCAGTTATATGGAGCGGGTGATCGCGATCGAGAATGAATCCATGCAAAACGAACTCGCTGCCCAACTGGATTTGTCAACGCTGATTCGATTGCAACGTGAGTTAGCGGTTCTTAAGTCGGACGCTGTAAGCAAATTTGCTGCCGGGAAATTGGAAGGAGAGGGACTCATTCACGGGTTCCTTGCCTTGGTAAACGACGCGAGAAATCAATTGACTAGGCTTATATTGCACCAGCGAGAAAACATCGAGCAGATCGCTGCAAGCCAGAATCAAGGGATGGATGAAGTTTGGCTGGAACAATCTCATCCAACACCCAGCAAGCCTTGAGAGACCACAGTTTCGTGTAATTGTTTCCGATACAGCATCTCTTTTGGGTGGGTGCTATAGACAATGCGTTCATGAAGCCGCCATGATAGTCTGTGAGGTGTTTGCAATTTCGCATTTGTTCAGGCAAGTGATCCTCGCTTTCCATCTGGAGAAAATTATGAAACGACGTCGACGTGAATTTTTGGCCGACATTGGAAGTGGCATGTTTGTCGCTAGTATTGGTTCGACTCTGGCAATCGAGTTGGGATTAACGACCGCGCGGGCCTGCGAAGCGGAAGCGCCATTGAACTTCGGTGAACTCGAACCGTTAGTCTGTTTGATGCAGGAAACACCAATCGCATCGATTCAACGCGTCCTAGTCGATCGAATTCGACAGGGAGTGAAGTTGCAGGAACTGGTGATCGCGGGCGCGCTTGCCAATGCGAGATCATTTGGCGGACAGGATTACAATGGTTATCACACTTTTATGGCTTTGGCCCCAGCGCTAGAAATGTCTAAGCAGCTGCCGGCAGCTGAAAGCCCGCTCCCTGTTTTGAAAGTTCTATATCGAAACACAAATCGAATTCAAGAATGCGGCGGTCGAAAATCGGAAGTGCTTCACGAGTTGCATGCGGGCGAGTTGTCGAATACGCAGCCTGACGGCCTTGCCCTCCAAGCAGCCACGAGACAAGCGGACTTCGACGCAGCCGAAGCTGTCTTTGCTGGCATCGCTCGTGGTCCCGCCAACGAAGCATTCAATCATCTTCAATTCGCTATCCAAGATGAAGTCGACGTTCATCGTACGGTATTGGCGTGGCGTGCCTGGAAAATGACCGGAATCGCGGGAGAAAAACACGCGCATACCTTGCT
The DNA here is from genome assembly GCA_031361585.1 of Pirellula sp. Lineage (GTDB taxonomy): Bacteria > Planctomycetota > Planctomycetia > Pirellulales > Pirellulaceae > JBKCUI01. The sequence continues at coordinate 3,992 of JANLRK010000807.1, forward strand.
CCGCCAATCCGTTCGTTTCTGTGTGGATTCAGAAAAATCGATGCGATCACATGGCCGAAGCCCGTCGGGCATTCGGGAATTGCTACCAGCCTTGCTCGACAATTTAGGCTTGCTGAACCGCAAGCCTGGCAACCGAATCGCATCGGATTCAGAGTTACAGGAACTTAGCCATGTCGTGTTCACGGGATCTCGCGAACAAGCGGCCAGGGCAGTGGGCACGGCGTTGGCAGACGGAATGAGTATTGAATCCGTCGGCGAAGCGCTCTCGTTGGCGGCCAATCATTTGTTGTTGTTTGATTCAGGCAGGAGCGAGCAGCAGTCAAGCATCGATAAACCCAAAGGCAGCGTTCATGGCGCCTCTGTCGGCGTTCATGCGTGTGATTCAGCCAATGCATGGCGGAATATCGCGCGGGTCAGCGATGCACGCAACCAGTTTGCATCGCTCCTTGTTGGCGCTTACCACACGGCAGGACAGAGTGGACCATCGGATTCCAAGGAGTTACCCTACGCCGCTGCTGCTGAGGCATCGAATGTGCCTGTTGAAAACTTGCTGCAACGCCTCAACGAGGCGATTCGCAGTCAAGATCAATTGGCTGCAAGTGCGACAGCCTACCGCTATCTGAAATCGAATCAGGACCCAACACGTATCTTCCAAGCGCTATTGCAATTTGCTGTCAGCGAGGAAGGTGCGCTGCACGCGGAGAAGTTTTATCGCACGGTCATGGAAGAATTCGAAACAACCCGACCATCAATGCGATGGCGCCATTTGGTGGCTTTAGCAAGGGTTTCTGCCAGCGAATTCGGCTTCCCCGCCGCAGGGCTTTTGGAAGCAAAATCTCTATTAGAACTGCCAGGACAAAACAGTTAGTTCTGACATGAAAAAAGGCACCGCGACAAGCACAAGATCAACTGAAGGTCCTCTCCCTCCTCCAGCCAGCCTCGAACACACCGCGGTGCCATTATATCGGTTGAATTCCATTGAACTACTAATCACACACACACACACGCCCAACATCAGTCTTCCGATGCATAATCATCAAAGCAGCTACCGTACCAATCCGCAACTTTAAGACCATTTTTCGACATTCGAATTCGATTGGGAAACTTAAAAAGGAACTAACGCAACCTCTTTGTGGCTAGAACGGTGTGTAAATTTCCGCAAATTTTTTTTAATTGCTTTTCGCTAAACCGTGAAATGGCCAAGATCAAGCAACCGTGGGAGTTTTGTGCACCGAAACAAGGCGAAATGGGTGCGCAATAAGCATGCACTTAATGGGGCAATTGCATCGGCACTGCGTTATGCTGTGGTGGTTGGTAGATGCCGAGTTTACCGGATTAGATTTTGCTGGATTCGCCCTTTGCCTTCTTTACATCCGGCTCGGGACGTAGATACTTGCCGCACAGTCGATTTGGAAAATTGGATTGATTGAGAATACGTTCTGCTCCCCACTCTCGCAGGAGAATTGATGCCAACCTCATGGATGTCGCGAATGGCTGTCTCTGAGCTTTCCACTTATCGCTGGAGCTTTGAGGAAGATGTCTTTCGATACAAGGAACACGGGTATCAAGCGATTGGCGTTTGGAGGCCAAAGTTGTCTGACTGTGGCGAGGCCAAGGGTAGGGAATTGCTTGCAGATCAAAAGCTAAAGGTGTCTTCCCTCAGCTGGGCGGGTGGCTTTACTGGCAGCGATGGCAGAACTTTTCGTGAGTCCCTCCATGATGCCCTGGATGCGATCGATGTGGCAGCCCAGTTGGAAGCCGATTGCCTAATCATTTTGGCCGGCAGCCGGTCCGGGCATACCCGCAATCACGCTAAGAGATTGCTTACTCAGGCGTTGAAAATCTTGGCAGAAGCGGCATTAGCTGTGGGGATTCAACTTGCAGTCGAACCGATGCATGTTGGTTGCGCTCATGAATTTACTTTCTTGACCAGTATCCCAGATACGTTGGATGTAATTTCAGGAATCGGAAATAGCAATTGTGGGATCGTGTTTGATTGTTATCACATGGCGCAAGATCAAAATGCGATGGATTGGCTTCCCTCGATTGTTCCATTTATTAGATTGGTCCAGTTAGGTGATTCGCAGCGGACACCCATGGGGGAACAAAACCGCTGCTTGCTTGGGGATGGTAACGTACCATTGGCTGCTCTTGTTCAAACGATCGAACAATATGGATTTGAAGGTTATTACGAAGTAGAGCTCCTGGGTGAGGATGTTGAGCACTACGACTACAACGAGATCTTGAGTCAATCGCTTAGGAAATGTGCGAGCTACGGTCGTATCGATTTTTGAGAAAGCCGAGATGCCTTTTGGTCTATGGTTCCCCCTAATCGTAGCATGGCCCCCTGGGCCGTGTGCTGCACGGCCCAGGGGGCCATGCTACGGTATCAAAACTACCGCGTTCGCCAAACAGAACTAACTTACCGACTTGATCGTCTTGAGCAATCTTGAAATGATCTTGTATGGATCTGCTTGCGAGTTAGGTCTGCGATCTTCCATGTATCCCTTGTAGCCGGCATTCATGAAACTGTGCGGAATACGGATCGATGCACCACGGTCGGCAACACCAAAGCTGAACTTGTCAATGGATTGTGTTTCATGCAATCCAGTCAGTCTCAAATGATTGTCTGGTCCGTAAGCAGCAATATGTTCGTCGCGATACTTATTGAATGCAGCCATGAGCTTATCAAAGTACTCCTTGCCACCTTGTTCTCTAAGAATCATCGTCGAAAAATTGGTATGCATGCCGGAACCGTTCCAGTCGCCTTTGATCGGCTTGCAGTACAACTCAATATCTAGTCCGTACTTTTCGGCAAGTCGGAACAACAGGTAACGAGAGATCCACATGTCATCGCAAACCTTCTTGGACCCCTTTGCGAAAATCTGATACTCCCATTGTCCCTTGGCAACTTCGGCATTAATACCCTCAAGGGTGATGCCAGCATCGAGACAAATATCGATGTGTTCCTCGACGACTTGACGAGCAATGTCACCGACGTTCCTGTAGCCAACTCCGGTATAATACGGACCCTGAGGCGCTGGGAAGCCTTCGTCTGGGAATCCAAGAGGGCGACCGTTTTCAAAAAAGAAGTACTCCTGTTCGAAACCGATCCAAAGATCTGCTACATCCTCGACGGTTTGACGGAAATTGGATGGGTGCGGCTCGCCGTTTGGTAACATGACTTCGCACATTACCAGGAAGCCATTGATCCGTGTGCTGTCTGGGTAGAGAGCTACAGGCTTGAGAATACAATCGGAACTCTTGCCTTCGGCTTGTTGAGTAGAACTACCGTCAAAGCCCCACAATGCTAAATCTGCAACGCTTGTCGGTGCAGTGTCCACGATCTTGGTCTTGCTGCGTAGGTTCGGCTCTGGCAAATAGCCGTCCAACCAAACGTATTCGAGCTTAAATTTTTTGTCCTTAGACATTCAGCTACATCTCTCGCAAATTGAGGTACTTATGAAACTGTTTTGGTTCGCATTCCCTACATTCCTATCTGGGAAACAACACATGCATTCACGCCTGCATGTCCGCCCTCCAGCCCGCACCAGTCAACGATCAAGCATCCTGACTACCCAATCATTTTGCCTAAAAGCCTCCAGCCCAAATAGTCTTTACATCGGACAACTTTTTGCCGAACGCGGTTTGCCGAGCCGACCAAGGATACCGATTGCATATACACTTCGTAGGGTGACTGATGTTAAGCTGGTATTGCTTAACCGAGACATACATTAACCGCCTATTTCAAGCTCAGCAAGCGACCCGCAAAGTTTCTTTAATCCAACCTTTCCCTGATTACTTTGGCTTATCATGCATGCAGCACCCCTCCTTTTGTGCGTCCTGGCCGTCATGGCAATTGCATATCGATTCTATAGCGTGTTTCTAGCAACGAAAGTTGCGTGCAATGACCCGACGAGGTCGACGCCTGCCGTCCGGCTCAATGACGGACAG
>JANLRK010000841.1:0-3903 GCA_031361585.1 Pirellula sp.
CGATCCTACGGGATTCGATTCAATCCGTAAGCACTACTTCCGGTCCTCAGCAATCGGTAACTTTTGATATCGACTATGCCGATGGCTTTGGCCGTGCAAACACGAAGCTTTGGGTATTTCAACGAACGGCTGCTGGTCTAACGCTGGTAGCAACCGGGGATAATTCGAACATCCAGGACGATCAAGCGGCCGCGTTGCTCGGCGGTGATGTTTCCGACTTGTTGCGTGGCTCCAAGGGCAATCGAGACGCATATATCGGACCGATCGAGCTTCCGGTTGGTAACTACACGGTAGCGGTCTCCAATGCTTCGCTGAGCCATGTCGCTCTGGAACAATTTACGAATTCCACAACGACGCAAGGCCAAGTTCGTTTTGAACCGCTCGACTCCGTGCAGAGAATTTCTGAGGATCGTTTTGACAGGGCTGCTCCGGCTCGACCAACAACAAATGCAGCACCCGTTCAGACTGCTTTTGGTTCCGAGACAGATACGACTCAATCAACCGCTGCTCCTAATTCCGGCAACCCTGGTCTTCCCAACTCGGTACCCTTCAATCTGTCCGATGTGACGTTGTTCGTTGCGACCAACAATGGTGGCCAATCCCGGATGCAATACGCAAATGCACTGACAGGTGCAAAGGAAGCGGAAGCGAGCAACGATGGTATCAACCCGATCAACTTAACCAACAATTCAAGAACGGTTCATGACATCGCAGTTTCGCCTGGAGGCAGGGCATTTGGAACTCGCGCCGCGGATGCGGGTGCTGTTACGGACGCCAATAGCGGTAGCGTGTTTGGCATTGACATAGGTGATGCCGGCGTTGCCATCGGAGCGGGAGTTGGACCAGGATTAACGACGTACGGACTATACCCGGTGGTGGGCGGAACTCCCGTAGTTCGGCAGAGCATGATTGGAACGACGGCGGTAGGGGATGGTTACACCTTTACAGCACTTACCTTCACGAACATCGATCCCGACACAGGAAACAATCCTGCTTCGGCGACTTTTTATGGTGTAGGCAGTCGTCGAGGCAACGGGACGTTTAACGAAAATCCACTGAATACCGGATTGATTGTTAAGAATGTCATCTATCGCTTGAATCCAGATACAGGCGCGGCTATCGACTTTCAAGCCGGTCTCCAGTCCAAGAATGCTAATGACGGAACCAAACTGTTTGGAGCAGGCGGAAGTCAATGGGAGTATGGGTACTTTGATGCTGCAACTGGATTGATTACCGGATTCGCCTCGGTCGGTTCCCAATTCTTTGGAGTATCGAATCAAGGGGAGCTTGTGACTCCAAGTATCGGTCCCGGCAATAATGGTACTGGTACTTTGGTTGGGATAATCCGAGACCCCTCTACCAACGCAGCCATTGTTTTTACAGGCATGAGTGCTGGTCCCCGCAACGTAGAAAACGGTCGTTTTGCAAATATGCTTTTCGGCATCACGGCAGCGGGCCGTATCTACGCTTTCAATACAGCAGGAATTCTCCAACCGATTTTCGCGCGCGGTGAATCCTTCGTGCAAAGCACCCAGCTAGGAAATGTAGCTGGGATCGATTTCTCGTCGTTGGATGTCAACCTTTGGCATTCAACCCTGCAGGATGGCGCAACCGCTGGCCACGGTCGACCGTTGGATTTTAATAATTCCCGAAACGCGACTCCAGGTGACCGAAGTCTAAAATTTGGATTTTCGGATCCGAAGGGCGCAGACAAACAAGTTGGTATTTGGAATGGCATTTATGATGTCGCGGGTTTTTACGATAATTCAGCTCTTCCCGGTGGGGCGCTTGGTGCAATCGAAAGCGACTTGATTGATCTACGCGAGTATTCAGCCAACGATCAACCGGTATTGTATTTCAACTATTCGACCGTGAATCAAAACGCAGCCGCCAACGATAATGCGAGCGGTAGCCCCGCTGGAGACAATCGAGCGGCGTTGGACGCTTTCCGAGTTTATGGCGCTGGCGCCGATGGTCAATGGGTACTACTGGGAACGAACAACTCGGCTCGAACGGCTGGTTCATACACGGGCGCTGGGCAGCCGGATGAATTTGATGTTCCCGTTACTGGCAACGAAGATATCTACGGCCAAACCTACATTTCTTCGGAGCTCTACGACGGCCAAGGATGGAGGCAAGCGCGAATCAATCTGGCCCCTCTAGCTGGACAACGAGATGTTCGAATCCGTTTCGAATTCAGTACGAGTGGTGACTTTAGAACGGGAGATTCGCTGCGTGGCGGTCAAGAGCTAGTCGCTATAGCAGGCGATCGTCTTGCGGATGGCGATACGTTTATCATCAGCGGAAAAACCTTTGAAGTGGATCTGGGTTTGGTGCTGAATATACCGAGCGGTGAGAGTATCGCTGACGGAGATCAAATCCGAATCAACGGGACAAACTTTAGATTTAGGTCGGCACCAACTTTAGCCACCGATATTCCATTTGCAAAAACCGATACGCCTCAGCAGTTAGCCGCATCGGTACGCACGACGTTGGCTACCGCCGGACTCAGTGTTGCAACGAGCACGGCCACACCGAATGTCTTGAACGTAGCGGGCCTGAGTGCCATTGGAACCTATTCGATCTCGGGTGCGGATCCAGCGATCATTATAGGACTGCCTGGCGTTGCTGGAACGAACGTTGCTGTCAACGTAACCAATGCGATGACTGCCACACAAGTTCGTGAACAAATGCGGATTTCGTTGGCGCGTGGACTAAATATAGCCGCTCAAGTCAACAATATAGCAATCTACAAAGTTCGCGGAAACGTGATCGTATTGCATGGCGAGACCATTGACGATCAGGGACCATTTGGAGCCTCAACGCAGCGGGTAGGGGACTTCTTTGGAGGTCGCGATGGTTCCGGGGCGTTTAGCAATGCAGCGTTTTTGAGGGCAGGGCTTCGTACGCAAACGAACCTACAGACGTTGGTGCGAATCGACGACATCGTAATCGGTTTTGCGGAACGGGGCGAAATGATAACTGGAACAACGGCGGGAGCGAATACCTTCAATGCTGCTTTCGGCTATCAGGAGGTAGGTGGCCTAGGCGGTACGCGTGTACTTGAAAATGAAACGGGAACGTATCAGTTGGAAGTGAGGACTTCGGCTGACTATGGAACAAAAAATGTTGCAAATACCGAGCTACATCTTGAAACTACGCCTTTCGTCCAACTTGGGCGTACTTATGACACGAACGATCGCTTGTCGAAGTCATTTGCGTTGGTCTTCAACTCTGCGAGCCAGATCAAGGATGCTGCAACTTTCACTTTGAGTGACGGAGCCAACACCGCCACATTTGAGTTTGATGTGACTACATCCGCAGCAGATCGTCGTAGCGGTGTTACTCCTGGTAATATCTCTGTTTCAGTTCTCGCCAACGCGACTAGCGTCGAAATTGCGAGAGCGATTCGCGACGCAATCAACAGTGCAACGTCGCAGGCCAAGATCAAAATTACTGCAATGACAAGCGGTGATATGGATGCTGGTCTGGGCGACTTGACGGCTGCTCGTGCCCTCACCATTCAACTCAATGGCCAAGTCAGTGCGGACACGCTCGGCGGAACGGCAGGTTTTAGTGGGAACGGTGTGCCACTGACGCTTATCGAATACGGTCAAGACCTGTCACCGCTGGGAACCAATTTCGGCGAAGATCTTGGGGACGGAAACGTAAAGCGAGAACAGGGACAACTGATCATTTCCTCAAGTTCCATTTTGAACTCGTCGGGTTTTGGGCTGAATATTGATGCCGCAGCGCAAGGACAGAATGGGATTTCGGCATTTACTGGCAACCGGCCGTATCCAGGAGTGGTTCGCAATCTGGTAACGCTAAACTCCTCGAATGTAACGCCTGGTGTCGTGGTAATGAACAACGTCATCGCCAGCAATGGTGCGGGCGGTCCGT
>JANLRK010000843.1:0-16864 GCA_031361585.1 Pirellula sp.
CCCGTTGCCTGAAATGAGGGTACCGTTTGCATTGTCACCATCGAATCCAATGCGTTCAGCCAATTCGTCCTAATTCGATTTCCAAGCTGCTGATTTATCCGATCGAGCGCCGCGTTGAACTCGGACAAGTCCCCCGTGGGCGCCTCCAGTAACTCTTGCGTAAAATCGATAAATAACAGAGCGTCACGAGTGTTTGGAACAATCATCGTAACACCACCAGCTCTCGCTTTTTTTGAATCAGTGAAAATCGGTAATGTAAGTGCGCGTTCGCCTGCAATCGCGGTTTCCCATTCCTTTCCGATCTTGGTGGCTGCCAGTACTCGCGGAAGCAGTGCCTGCAAATCAGATTCGTTCAATACGTCGTACTTGATTGCATCCTTCAAAACCCCCAGCGCCATGCCATCGACCGCCATGGCTACTAAGTGGGAAATAAGGACAGGCTCGCCAGCAATGACTTGACTTAATCCCAAATGGCCCTCGATCACCTCCCGTACACCTTTAGAATCCCGTTTCCGAATTGCGATACGGCTGTACAGCTGAAACAGTCTGGCGAGTTCACGCGTCGTTTGAATTCGACTCATGTCCGTCGCGAGAGAATTATAAACGATTGGGAAGCGGACTGACTTTGCGTCGATCGACAGTCGAATCGCCTCGGAGTAGACGGACCGCCATTTTTCCAAAAAGGCCATCGTCGCCGCTTCCTCTTTCCACTCGGCGCTTAGTTGAAGTGGCGGCACATTGGACATTTCTATATCCAGGTATGCGATACCCTTCGTAGACTCTTTGTATGCATCACTATCTATCGTCGACAATACAGCCAACCATGCAGCTGTGTTGGTTGGATCGGTTCGATCCTTCTGAAAAGTCTCTAGAGTGTCCTCGTCTACCGGATACCCTTGTTTGGTAAGGCTACTGAGTCGAGCCTTCAATTGGCTGCGACCCGATGATTCACGACCAAACCATAGAAGAAGCCCAAGTGCAATGATCGAGAATGGTATCACCACGAATACCAGTAGGGAGAGAACCAAACAACTTCGATTCGAGACTTTTTCGTTTTGTGGCGGCATTCAAATGATTTTGGGCGGGGCTGGTTATTGCGGGGCAGGCAAATCTCGTACCTGGAATCTGAGATAGCCAATCATGTAGCTGAGGCATCCTAACACAATCAGCGATGATACATAAAACATCGGACCGAGATGTGCCTGCGATGTGGCCCCACCCTGGCTTGTCATTGCTGGCACAATCCACCACGTCCACGCAAGATCCGGCGAGTGATAAACTGTTTGGACGATCCAGTCGGGTTGGTACGCAGCCAAGAAACTGAATGGCTTCAAATGACCCAGTCGCGGTGTCGACTTAGAGAGGATGAACAACAATAACTGCAAGACATAGACGCTGATCACAATTCCGATCGTACGCCAACGGTATTGATCGAATGCACTCACCATGACGCTCAGTCCGAGAAGCATAAATCCGAGTGCAAATAGATTTAGTGTTGGTACGATGTAGACACTAGCGGATACCAAATCGGATAGCGGCACCATCTTGGTCGTCGCCTGACCAAAAGGAATGTTTACATTGAAATTGAATATGGGCAGTCGAAAGACGCCTGTGTTACTTACCGGTGTGGAATTGGTTTGGATTCCAAGATAAATGCCAAAGAACACTAGCCCACACAACGCCATCAAACCAGTGATCGTGACCAACGCATGTGCCGCAAAGACTTGTCCACGACTCAACGGTTGCGCTAGCAGCATTTCCATCGTTCCTCGACCGAGCTCACCGCTGATTACGTCCGAGCCTCTGGCAATGCTCCAAACGAGAATGCACAGTATTAGGACTGGTTCGTCAAATGTGAACCCGATCATCCCGTGGTAAGTGAGAAACTGTTCCAGCGGGACAGGCGAGAATTTTTCGAACGCTCGGAATTGTTCAATTAGCGGCGCGAAGCCGCTCAATTCGAATTGACTAACGGTCCAGATCCTAACCCAGGGAAAGAAAAACAGCACTAGTGCGCAAGCGGACCACAACAGCAGGGCTTCGTGGATATACTTTTTCAACAGGATGCGGAACATATTTGAGCAAAACGCAGTGCTTTTCAGTCGACAGTGATTTCGAAGTCTCAACTACCAAATAGTTTGGCAAAACCGAGACAGAAGTACAGTCTAGCGAAAAGGCAAGCATCCGTCGCTTCCGGATCCTGATGCTATGACAGCAGATCGCTGACTCGAAGCCGAACATGGGAAACGTTGTCGATTGAAAACAAAATGGTACTCGACTCGTCGTAAACGTCGCGACTGTTGTACGATGGATTTGGCGATGGGCCACTAGGTTGGCTATGAATCTCAATTTGCCGGTCGACAACATTGACGATCCAATATTCTCTCACGTTTCCCCTGGCATACAGCCTGCACTTCTGTCGATCGCGAGCCAGCGACGTATCGGCAATTTCGACAACAAGCAAGATTTCGTTTGGCTCCGGATGATGCTCGGAGTATCTCCGGACCGGGCCAAGTACGATTGCCAAATCAGGTTCTGGTTCGCTGTCGATGGTCGAAATCGGCATTTGAATTCGCAGCAACATGTTTGCTGGTAGGCAGAGACGAAATTTTTCCTCGACGAGCATCAATGCCAAATCGTGCGGTGGATTGTGATTCATCTTGGGAACGATCCATCCTTCCAATAGTTCGACTCTATCATCAACCGACAACACGCCCAGTTTGCCAAGTAGCTGATACTCTGGCTTACTAAACTTCCGAACAGGGAATGGAGCCACCGCACCGGACTCGGATTCTATTGTTTGCATCGATAAACGCCCTTGCCTAGCGACTAAGTTAACGCACCCATTTTCCATTCCAATTCTAGTCTATCCAGACTCAGCACGTGAGGCTGCGACGCTGCGAGTCATTTCATTAGCTAGCGTCCCATTTGAAATTTGTGATTCGAGCCCAACGGGCTTAACCAAAAGAAAGTGCCAATGCTTGCGAGCAAGCATTGGCACGAAAAAGAATCGTTGGAAATTGCCTGCCTCCGACGTTATTGGGCCAGTCTTCTCTTTAGCGTTTTTCGTTTTCGCCAAAGTGCGGCGCACCCAAACATGCCGCCCAATAAGATCATTGAGCCTGGTTCTGGTACGGCTGTGACTCCAACCAATGTCCCCGTAAATGTATTCGTGCCAGTTACACCCGCCCCTGGAATCGAGTAGGCAGCCGTAAACGTAACGGGAATTGTTAGGGTAGCAATTCCACCGGCGACGGTGTAAGTACCGCTAGCGGCATTCACGTTGAGACCAGACGTGGTCAATAGCGCAGTGTCGCCACCACCCAATGGGGCAGAGAATACATCAATCGATCCGCCAGTGTGCTGAAAGGTTTGGCCGGCAACCGAAAATGCTCCGGTTCCAGCAGTTACACCGGTAGAAGCAGCGCTCAAATTGAAGATGACATCGCGAAGTTTTGCGTTTGCAGCAATCGCGGCCACTGACATTCCATAGTCGCCAACTGCCAGCGTAGACGTACCACCACCATTGCTTGGAAGCCAGCTGCCATTGGAGTTGGCATCCAGGATGGCGCTAGCAAACGAAATCGTCGTAGGATTTAGAACGTTGTCGACATTGACGCCAAACGTTCCTGCGTAGGTAGTGACGAGACTACCAGCCCCTTGAGCTGCATATGCGAACGATCCCCCCGCCGCTGGGACATTCGAAATTCCGCTTAGGGTCAAACTGCTACTGGGAATCACCAAATTGAAGGTCAGGAAATCCGCCTTGGCCAACCCAATGTTTACGACCAAAACCGCAAATAAGAAAAACCTAGACGCCATGATGAACCTCGCAAAATTTTACCCATTCGATGCACCGCTGCCTTTAGCATAGTTCCGCCTTCCGACGAAACCATCGTCGTCAAGGCAAATTCGCAAATTTTTGACAAGATGCGAATTCTTTGGCTTGAGATGCTTAATGCATAGAACCGATGGGAAATTGGGCCTTGCGTCGGATGCGGCCAGCATGCGGGCCGACGCTGTTTCGTACACTACGCGAACTTGGATGCTTCAGCGAAGGTTTTTTTTGAGCGAATTTTTGAGAATGGACGACCAAATCGCATACCCGTCTTGGTTCTGATGCAACCTATCTTTGACAAAAAGTTCTGGCCGTGGCTCACCCTGCGAATTCAAATACTTGTCTTGTGAGGGAACGAAAAAAATTGTTGCCTCGTCCGAAGCAAGCTTTTCAAGAGCCTTGTTGGCCAACGCAATTTTTGGCCAATGTTGAAATCGAGAGGGTGATGGCGTAATTGCGATCAAAAAAACTGGAGCATGCGGTTGCTGATTTCGAACAGTATCTGTAACAATCATTGCAAGCCGAGCAATTTCTTCCGGCGACTTATCTTTCTCGCTGCCAGTAATGTCGTTTGCGACGAAGATCATCGCGGCCCGGAACCGAAGCCCGTCGACAAGTTTAGGAGCATGAATTGCTAGATCGCAGTACTTGGCTCCTCCATAGGCCCTTCGCACTATTTTGTACGGAGCCATATCCGCTGAAATCGTATCCCAAAGCCGAAAGCTGGAGCTACCCAAACAGAGGATGGCGTCGTCGTCTCCATCGGAGAGATTGGTGGCGATCAACTTGGCCACGTCTTGTTCCCACTTGCTTGCATCTGCAGCGTACTTGGTTAAGTCATGCAAAACAATAAACTTTGATGACTCGCTTTCATTCGCAGCTTTCTCTTGGCCATAGACGGACTGACTGAAGGCCAAAATCGAAACGATGGCGGCTGCAAAAAGGAAAGAACACGTTGACGTCGACGATTTCATGGTGTAATTACCTTGCGTTCAATGAGCATTCGAATGACTTGTTCAGCCAACACTTCCGGTGGATGGGCTGCTCCAGCTAACTCCAATTCGGCCGAATCGGGAGGTTCGTACGGATCGGATATGCCGGTGAAATTGGGGATCTTGCCTTGGATGGCTTGCTGGTACAACCCTTTGGGATCGCGCCGGATGCAAGTCTCGAGCGGAGTATTGACGAACACCTCCATGAAATCACCTTTTGCGCCACGCGATTCGACCCAATGCCTTACTCGATTGCGGTCGATTCGATAGGGACTCACGAATGCTGTCAAGCAGATAAGACCTGCAGATGCGAAGAGTTCGGTGATGGCACCAACGCGACGAATGTTCTCTTCCCGATCTTGAGGGCCAAATCCAAGACCAAAGCGTTTGGCAAAGTCTGGACCGTGAACAGGTTCCAGGAGATTGGGGCCAGCGCATAGGCCATGCCTAACGTTGTCACCATCCAGCAAGAAAGTGTGAGCGCCGCGCTCAAAAAGATTTTGTTCGACTATGTTGGCAATCGTGCTTTTCCCGGAACCGCTCAAGCCGGTGAACCACACCACGCAGCCGCGATGTTGGTTGCGCTCGGAACGTTGTTGCATGGTGACGGATTGCTCATGCCAAACAACGCGTGGATCTTGGCTCATGCGAATAAATCTCTGGATATAGGTTCGTGGCGGATGCTGCCAGCATCCGACTTGCCAGCTTCCGAGCCGACGCTAGCAGCGTCGGCCACGTTTGGCTGGCCACGTTTGGCTGGCCACGCTTATGGCGTTGGCCCAGATGCCAGGAAGAGTCTCTTGCTGAACACCCGCGTGAAACCAACATTATTGGTGGTCGAATTGGTTCCCGCTAGGTTAATCGCTGAGATTTGTCGAGTTCCTGCCGTTCCACCGGTGGTGCCAGGATTGGCAGCCCGGAAATTAGCATCGTTAGGCGAACCCGAGTTAACCGCGTAAGTTCCTTGATTCACGTTGGCAAAAGTGTAGTCACCGTTGGCATCTGTGGTTGAAGTACGATTGACGGCTGCACCACCGTTGGTTTCCGTACCCGTCAAGGTAACGGTAACACCAGAAAAGCCGGGCTCAGTTGTCTGGCCGGTTCCATCGTTGTTGCTGTCAAAGTAGATCCGGCCCGATAGATTGGCAACAGCCGGAGCCGTTATTGCTGTAGCAGCCGTAGCTGTGTTGTTCGTGGCGACGTTGTCGTTGGCTGCTGTCACCGTGACTGTGTTGGTAACATTGCTCGGAGCCGTAGTTGGGGCAGTTGCTCGAATCGTTACGACGGCCGTCTCGCCAGGTGCTAACGTCGGAATGGTGACGTTGGCTGTATTGTTCGTACCAGAGGCGACCGTGCCAGCGGCAGTCGTTCCAATCAAGGAGGTGCCGGAGACAAATACTGCACCTGTCGGCAATGTGTCCACGACACTGACCGAAGTCGCAGTCGAGGGGCCATTGTTGGTCACATTCATCGTGTAAGTCACCGTGGCACCGGCAACGGATGAAGTTGGCCCGCTCTTGGTGACGCCAACGTCATTCTGCTGCGTCAAGGTTGTTGTAACCGAGGCCGCATTGTTGTTGGTCGGTGTTTCTGTCGTAGCCGTATCGGTAGTGCTGATGACCGCACTGTTCACTAGTGCTGCCGTCGAAGCTGGAAGGATCGCTGCGACAATGATGATGGTAGTGTTGCTTACTCCCGTAGCTAGATTGCCAACCGCGAAGGTGATATCGTCTGGGTTCGCAGCAGTTGTATCCGATGCACTCGCGGGAATGGTCACTGTGTTGCCATTTACCGTGGCGCTAATAACGCGAATACCATCGGGTATATTGTCAACGACTTGCACGCCGATCGCATCCGATGGCCCATTGTTCGTGGCCGTCATTGTGTAGGTGATTGTGTTCCCTGAAACCGCAGTCGTTGGTCCTGACTTGAGAACTGTCAAGTCGACGGTACGCGGCGCGTTGGCAACGATTGAGCTCGAATTATTGTTGGTTATCGTCTCGATGTTCGTGGCGGTATCGGTGGCTGAGATGGTCGCTACGTTGGTGAAGTTACCTTGTGTGGCAGCGAGCACAACGCCAATGATCGTAATGGTTGTCTGGCTTCCAACACCCACCGCCAAATTGCCCACGTCAATGGTAATGTTATCGCTGTTGGCAGCTGTCGTATCTTGGGCAGTGGCTGGAATCGTAATCGTGTCGGTAACGTCGCTGGATGTCGCTGAGATTATTCGAATTCCATCTGGAATATCATCTACGACTCGTACCGTAGTCGCATCCAACGGACCGTCATTGCGTGCCAAAATCGTATAGGTAAAGGTAGAACCTGGCGGAGCCGTTGCAGGTGTCGCAGTGGACGCTGGATTCGTTGCAATGGACTTGGTCACGACCAAGTCTATATTGCGTTGAGCGTTGGCTTGAACTGAACTATCGTTGTTCGTTAGGAGCAACTCGTTGTTCACTGTCGTGTTTGTCGCAGCAATGTTGGCGGAATTGGTGAATAGACCAGCCGTCGCACCCAATACCACAGCCGTGATGGTAATCGTCGTCTGATTGCCAACCCCGACTAATAGGTCCCCAACATCGACGGTCAAATTGTCCGGATTTCCTGCTGTCGTGTCTTGAGCGGATGCTGGGATCGTAACCGTATCGGTACCATCGCTTGAGGTCGCTGTCAGTACTCGAATCCCGTCAGGTAGGTCATCTGTCACACGCACCGTGGTAGCTCTGGATGGACCATCGTTGCGAGCGACCAGGGTGTAAGTGATGGTCGAACCGGGCGCCGCGATTGCAGGAGTGCCAGTCGATGCAGGATTCGTTGTAATTGTCTTCACGACAACCAAGTCGTTGCGCAATTGGACTGGCAATGAAACACTTGCGGTGTTTGGCAAAGTAGTCAATTCGGTCCCAAGTCCAGCAATCGTCACGTTGTTCACGAGAGCGGCCGGAGCGCCAGTTCCTGTCGTTACGGCGAGCACTTCAGCAACGATCGTTATGGTGCGTTGGGTCGTTGTACTTGCGGCCAAAGTGCCAACGGTAACAGTAATGTTGTCTGGGTTCGCGGCGGTGGTATCGCTGGCCGTTGCAGGGATCGTTACGACATCGGTCCCGACGCTGGAGGTTGCGGTGATAACACGCAGACCATCCGGAATATCATCCGAAAGAGTCACGCCTGACGCTGGTGATGGCCCATCATTTCTCGCCGTGATTGTGTAAGTGATCGTAGTACCCGTGGCTGCGACGGTTGCGGTAGTCGTCTTGGCAACAGTCAAGTCAAACTGAGGAACGATCCCAATATCAAAGCTCAAGTCCGTATTTGCGTTTGAATCGCCATCGGTGATCGGTGCCGCACCTGCATTGAGCGAAACGAGCGAGGTCACGACGCCAGTTCCAACGACCGCCACGCCCTTGTTGGTATTGTTTGTCCCAGCGGGAGTCGTCGAGCTAACAACAAACCCGGCTGCAGCCGCTCCCGTCAAAAACTGACTGCTCGGAATTATCGTAAAATACCGACCAGGGAAAAGGTTGGTAAAGGTGTAATTGCCAGACGAATCCGAGGTAGCGGTGATGGGGACATTGGTGCTGTCGAGTGTGGCAACATCGACTCCAGCGTTGAATACGCCGTTATTATTCGTATCGGTAAACAGTTGCAAAGTCACGCCACTGACACCTGTTTCGGTGGGCGACGTTGTATCGAATAGCCCGTTGTTGTTGCGATCGGAAAATACGAGGTTACCAATACTCATCGGAGTTAGGTTGGCAATGTTGCGAGTGATCGTCGTAGCGCCAAAAGTTTGGATCAAATCGATGATTGCATCAGCCGCATTCGGCCCAGAAACAGAGAATTGAAGGGATCCCACATTGGTAAAGTTTGCTCCGGTACCGCTACTGGTAGTAAAATCGGTAAAAGGGACATCCAAGGTCGCTGTAGGTGATGCTCCCGATGTTGTAGGGATTGCCACCGTACGTGTCGACGCGTTGGCTCCGCTATTGACTTGAATCGTGATTTGCGTTCCCGCTTCACCACCTATCAAGAATCGAAAGCCTGTGGCAGCACCTGCGGAGGTCAAATCAAGTGCACCAAGTCCGGTTGTTGCAAGGACCTGAGCGTCCCCATCGATTCCGTCATAAGACAGAATACGTGTACCATTGGCACCGGCACCGACATCAAAGGCCAAGTAGTTTGTTGTGGATGGCGTATCCGATTGCATCGATATCGTGCCTGCGGTTGCATTCACGAACATATCGCGCTCACCGCCGATCGCTTCGGTCGCAGCTGTCGCGTTGAAATCTGGATTGGTTCCACCAAAGGATGCAGTCACCGACTGGGCGGTCGTATCGAACGTATCGATCGTTGCAAGTCCCACACCAGCGATGTCCGTACTGGTGACGATAACGGTCTGTACACGTTGCGTCGAGCGTTGAATCAATCCTGTGGCCAGGCTGGATTGGACCACGAAATACGTTCCAGCTGTATTCACGTTGAATGAATACAAGCCCGTCGTTACGGCAGATGTTGTTGTGCCAACCAGAGTATCATCCCCAGCTGCCACGGTTCCCGTACCGCTGTCATACGATGTATTTCCTCCGTCCCGGAACAAAGCAATCGTCACGCCTGAAAGGTTGGGGTCAACGCCGGTGTTGAAACCGTTGTCCGTGAGATCTGAGAAGACTGTACCCGTGATGTTGGCGGCCATTAATTGACGGCCTTCGAGCAATTCCATTCGGAGTTTTCGTTTGGCACGGTTTTGGATCGCAGCCGACACGCGACCTTTATTGGAGCCACTCAAAATTTCGTAGAGTCGATTCAAAAGTCCAGCCATGTTTGTCACTGCTCCGTCCGTGGGCTCGGCCGATGAGGAGTGACCGCGAGTCAATGGCTCACGTTATCAGCTTCCTTGCCGACCTCGATAACTGTTTGTATTGGGTAATTGGTACGGTCGTTGAATGGGTGCTTCAACGAATCAAGGGCTTGATCGATCGAGAAGATCCATCAAGCCCTAGATATTGAACTTTTTTAGCTTGCAATTACCGGATGGTTACCATCGATATTCGCCGCCGAGGCTCAATCCCTGTATCCAGTAATCGGAATCTTGGAAGGTAAACCTGGGGTTCAAGAATGCAGTTTGTGTCGGATTCTCAGGAGGAAGCAGGTTTGGATTGACGGTTGTATCGATTTGGTCCCCTGGGCGAACTACGTTGCTCCAGTAGATGAACGAGTAGCCGGCAGTGAAACGCATTCGCTGGGTGACTTGATAGCCGAGAGTTGCTCCCAACTCAGGAATGACACCGAATTGATTGCGTACAAACGTCCCACTATTGGTTCGTTGAGCTAGCAATCCGCCATTGGCATTTGTGGTTGCCCCGTTTTGAGTGGTTTGCGTGGTGCCGTTGATAATGACTTCTTGGCGGGTGTTGCCTAGTCCCAATCGCATCAACATGTCTAGCGACCAATAACCTCTTCTCCCCATCCACTGAAAGCCAAGTTCGCCGCCATTGAATTGGTTGCGTGTCCTGAAGTTGTCATTGAGAACAAAGCTGCCAGGATTGGCCGTGCTCAAGGAAGTTAAGTCTTCTTGGATTCCTAAGCTCTCCTTGAGCTGAAAGAATCTCCAACCCAAGGTCGCATCAATTCTTGATTGAGATGGAACAGGGCCACAGGAGATGGGTGAAAACCCGCAGCCACTGCTGCAACAAAGCATGCGTCGAAATCGAACAGCTGCTCCATCAAGTTTCGAGGTGGCCGTAGTTCGGACGCGACCTGACAAAAGACCTGGGAATGACACAAGTTCAGAGTCCTCCAGCCCAGTGACAGCATTGTAAAATGGACGTGCCAATATCGCACTGCCGTTGGATTGCTGATCGAAGTTCTCCGTTCGTGTACCAAAGCCTAGGTATTCGCCTTCGATTCCAAGGTTTGGATTGTTGGCAAACCACCAACCGAAGCGAACGCGAGTTCCATTCATCCGATTGCTTAGGATATCGTTGTTTCCGCCATAAAGCGTGGTTGCAAGTGGAAGCACTCCCGCTCGGTTCTGAGCCGTTGGAACAGGTGAGGTGGTAACCAAGGCTGGAGTTTCCATCCCGTTCTGGTACCAGTTCAAATACTCGACACTTACCCAGCCGTGCGATGGCAGGCCAATGCACAATTGTCGTCCGCCCAATCCGCCAGGATTGCAAAGATCGAATCCGCATAAGTTACCACAGGTGTCGCCACCAAAATCACCGCAACTACTGCATCCTCCACCGCCACAGGACGTGCAACCTCCGCCAATCTCAGCTAGTCCTTCGTTTGGATTGTAGGACTCACCAAGAACGACTCTCTCGGGCGCATCTTGGTACATGACCTCTCCATCTTCATCGGCAATCATGCTCGCGTGAGAGACCGGGCGACCCATTGGCCGAGCAGGCCGCGGAACAGCCGTCGATCTGGCTGGTACCATAGGAGATTGTGCACTGCGGACCGTTGAATTGCCGGCAGGTCCCGACGCACGGTTTTGGCCAAAGGCGTTGCCACCTGCGATGGATGTCGCAACGAGTAAGAGGAGGGTGAAGCGGTTCACGACTGTATCTTCCATGTTTTGAGGCCGGAAACTCACGCCAGACGTGCCTGTCGACGCAAGTAGAAATCTTTACCTACGCGGAAAACTTTTCCCGCCGTTCTTGTATCGATTCATCGAGGCCAGATATTTAGCCCGTTCCGGAAATATACCCAAGAAAGAAAACTCGACGCAAAATGCGTATTTTCCCTAAACCGGAAAATCTACCTGTTTTGCTTTGCTGTACTGACTGAACTCGTTCCAAGGCTCTGCCTTATCGTTCCGATCGGTCAACAATTCTACAGCTTCATCCGCCATAAGGCGGGCGATGCCATCGTGCAATGAATAAAACCATCGACCGTCCGAACTAACTAGACCTTGCGATGAAACCTCGGAAATAGTACGACCCAATATTGAGATGAGTTTTCCAGCGCGGGCGCGTTCTGAAAGATCATCCAAAACGGTCTGTGAAGCGAACGATAGCTTTCCGCTCGAGTGCGGGCATCTCAGATATTCAAGGATCCAATCCGGCAATACCATGTTTCCCAAAACCTTCGTGTCACTTCTTTTTATTTGTCAGGCTTTGCACTCGATCAACAGCCCAATTGCATACGGTTTGCAATCGGGTGCTCCGAGCGCGGTTGCCCCCAATAATACCGATGGTTTTGCACCAAGTACACCGGTCATGACCTTTATTGATCCATCGAACGGTCAGCTCTACGGGCGTTATGTAGTCACCGAGTCCGTGCCCGTTGTTGCCTATTCGTATCAGGAAGTCAAAGAACGCGTGTATGTTCCGAAATCAATCACAGAGAACAAGACAACCACTGAAACACAAAATATCCCCATTTATTCGCAGCAGCTTCAGCCTCAAAACGTCAATAGTTGGAATCCATTTGCACCTCCACAACAGGTTTGGCGGTACGTGCCTATCGTTCATTACCAACCAAACTACGTGCAAGTCACTCGACCGGTTACGTACCAAAAATACGAAGAGCGAGAAGTCTCTAGGATGGTACCGGTCTTGAGCTCACAGTCGGTGCCAGCACGTCGTTACGAGGATCGCCGATTGGGCCAATCTCCAAACGGAAGCAACATGGTCGCAAGCAACCAGCCCAACTTCATGTCCGTTAGCAACAATCCAAACTTGATTCAGCAAGCTGCACAAATCGCAGAAGCCAATCGAAGCACTTCTCGATTTTCGTCCCGTCCAATCGACTATCCGTACAATCCAAGCTACCGGGCTGCTCCAAATCGCCCATGGTTAGCGCAAGCTCCCCCTCCGTATTATCCAAATCCCAATTTCAATCCAGCCCCGTATTACCCACCGAATAACCAAGTGAACCCGTCAACTGCTGCAAACAACCAGGCGTCAGCAACCTATTTGGTCCTTCCGGCGGTGCCGCTGCGGCCAGACCCGAACACCATGGCCGGCTATTATGGAAATGGAGCTAATGGCACCCCAAACTTCGCAGCGATGCCAACCCAAGCTTATCCCTACGCGAACACGGCGTCACGCCCTTTTTTCAATTGGTCCAGCTTTACTGCCGGTGCGGGAAGTTTATTCAGCAACAGTTTGTTCAGCAACAATCGCAGCCCCAATTATGTAGCCTCGAATACGCCCGCCGCACAACCTTACATGTGGGGGCTAAATAACCAGAACGGAATAAACTTCCGCCCAAATACGAGCCCGTATGCGACCCCCGAACAAGGCTGGGGAATGGCGCCGGGTACGAACTACCGAGACCCCATGCAAGGTGGCATGCCTGCCACCGTACTTAGGTGATGCCTACCAGTCGCATGGCCCACTGGACAACGCTGTAAATCATTTGAGGCTGCACTCAGCGCAATGTGACGCTCGGCAAACTCGGTAAAAGTGACCAACTGTAGGTCGCATCTGCCGGATGCGACCTAGAAGTGCAAAGCATGGCAACTGCAATAATTTCTCAGCCTGCATTCGATGTACTTGAACCGACCAACCGATCCTTACTGCCGGTTTGTCCAGGTGCACAACGCTGCTTCGCTGTTACGAAGTGAAACTTTACAACTTGTTCATCGGAATCTACTCTATCGACGTTTCATCTTTTTTTGAATCGAGTCTTCCACAATCTCGATTGGCCAATTGGATGCAAATAAACTGTTTCTCGCTTCTAGCGTGTTTGGCTGGAAGTTCTTTGGGTTCTCGCTTGCAACGAATTCCCCCTCTGCTGAACCATTTTGAATATGCGAATTAATCCAATCGATAACCAGCAATGCGTCCGCTAACCACAAACTGCCGTCATCGGCAATCGCAAGATCTTGAACGGATTCTCCATAGGATGCCAAATCGTAGTCGCGCCAACCATCTAACCCAAGTTCGCGCATCGAGTTACCGTGGTAGTTCAATGCGACCAACCGAACCACCGCATTGTCGAATGAATTTGTTGCCGCGATAGCGATAACTCCTTTTCCAACGGTAAGTCGAAAGCCATCAAATTCGTGGTTGAATTCAACAGGCAGAGTCGCGATCCCGTTTTGGCCAAATGCATTTTCGAGCGCGCCATTCTTGCCAATTTGAATCACTTTAAACTCGGGTAATGAAGAGTATGAAAGGATCGCTGCAACGATATGGCCTTGTTCGTCGATTTCCCCCGAAAGCCATTGCCCTGGGGACTCATACCTAAAGGCACCCTTGGTTCCAAATGATAAGATAGGATTGCCAAAGGAATCGAATGCGCTAGCGACGAATTTACTGTATAGTTCCTCTTGGATCATTACGGTGCCAACTGATTCGTCATACAGAATATCGACAAGTCTTCCTGTAGCCCGGAAGAACCTCAAAACGCCGTTGCTACCAAACCGCGAATCCAATTTCCCTTGGGGCGTAACACGAACTGCGACAGCGACACCAAGACTGGTCGACGGATTCGCCGATACTTCGTAGTTTCCAGCACCTACGATCGAGGACCCATCTCGGGCCGTGCGCATGTAAAGGTTCTCCATGCGATCAGTCAATATTGATAGATGGCCTTTTGCTCCAAACCCAAGGTCCATTACACCGTCGGGGTGGTATTTTGAAATCGTGATTGCGTAGCTTCCTCCCATGCTGCTCATTTGAGCGACGTACCAACCGCCATCCAAAGCTGTCGAAATCAACCCGTCACTTGACCCAAAATTGCCAAACGAAGTATCCATCATTACTTTCCCAGACGAGTTGAGGGAAGTGGACGTATGTTTGCCGTATTCGTTGGAATCTAGTGGGGGTTTACTAGTTACGACTGTCATCCCCCCACCCGGCTGATGAAGTAACTTCACCCGTGAAATCGTCTTCGACTCTGTGGTAAAATCCCGTTGAAAGACGCCATTGGTGCCCCAGGTGCGGTCTATTGAGCCGTTTCTGCTGAGTTTTACTATATAGGCATCAAGCTCAGAGTTCACGGAGCGTAATGGCTGTGCGTTACCAAACCAAAAAAGGTCACCAGTTGCGTTCCAATTTGGGGCACTAAAAACCGCCAAAATTGGAACTTGAATGCTTGATATGCCCCCATCACCAAAACTAGCATCCAATATCCCTGTTGACAGTAACTTCGCCGAAACAATCGAAGTCTCGAACCTCCCGTGGTCCGGAAAATAAATACAAACAACGATTCCTCGATGTCGTACGATTGTCTCAGAAGACGAAACCTCTTTGGTAATAACATAGACTCCACCGCATTGAGTATCGAACACCGGAGAGGAGAAAGGCAATGACTCGGAGTCGATCTGAGTACCGTCGATCCCATAGTCATTGTCCGCTTTGCCGCTCGATAAGATGCGGATGACGGCCAGGTTGAAATTAACATGGGAAGACCGAATTCCTGCAATGGTAAGTCGTCCCTGGCTGTCGACCGCTGAATCCATATTGATCGTTCTACAAGACTGCGACATCGTCAGCATCGCTGTTGTGATGCTTATCAAGATGATCCATTACTTTGGTCACACGAGGCAAGTTCGTTTCCATAGCAGCCAAGCACTTTGCCAGTCCCGCCTCATCCATATTGAAGGTCATTTTCCACCCACCAACTCGGAAACGATTGACGATAAATCGCGGGTCATCTTGGAGGTACCCTAAGAAACCGTGAGTTATCGGATTCTTGGAACCGGTTGGCATGCCAACTTTGGAAATGGTAAATGAGGTATCGAAACCGGACAGCCAATTGACAGGATCAAAAGTGTACCCTTGCTCAAACTTCTGAATCCCATCTGGATAAAAGACCGCGGGCTCTGAGCGGACGACGATAGACCTTGAAACTGATTCTTGTCGACGAGGCACTGCCATACGTCCTTTAAAAATCCATCCGAAAGATTGAACACTCCAATGACTGGGCACATTTGCACGCGGGACAGGGCCATCGCCGACTCGGCGTGGTCGCGACCGGTGTTCCCCATTCCATTGACAAAGATCACTTTCCTGTTTCTCGAGAAGTGCTTGGAGATCGCAGCCGCTTCTGGATTGACATATTCGTTGAGTCCCCGTCCTTGCTCGGGAATTTGACGTTGGACAAGTCGATTTTGAAATCAGGCATAATATAAATTCCCTTGAAGTCTACCCCGCCTTTGCGTCCAGACCGATTGCAACACGTCGATTGTACTCGCTAGCGACTCGATTGCTGAATTCATTAGCTCTTTGGTAGTGGATTCTCATCTATTCTATCGCGACCAAGTCGTTAACACCACTTGCAAGGCGAAAACGAAACCATCGCAATGGCCTCTGCGCCAACAAGAAAATGAACATCAACAAAAAGGTCCGCTGATGAATGACGGCAACGTCCTCTCATCTGACTTCAGCGGCAATAAGTGCATGATTCCCGTCGTCGTTCCGGCGCGCAATTGCAATGGTTGGAATCGAAGCGACCAACGTGTTTTCCCAAAAAATCAACCAAGAGATAGCCACAAGACTTCAGCTTGCGAAAATCCCTACACAGACCATGTAGTCTGAATAGTAAAGAGTTGTGTAGAAAGCTACCACCAGCCCTGACGTTCCAAAAACAATGGCGAAAGTAGTCAAACCAACTACACGGCGTGCGGCTCAATGTTGCAATCACCTGTTCGAGTGGTACATCTAGCTTTCGCCGAGTTAATTCTCGAATGCGATCTACCATCTTGCGATGGCTTTTGGCTCGTAGGTCCCAACTGCTTGGGAGTGTGAAATTGGGTGGAGACGCAGGGTGGAAACAGTTTGAAAAACTGTTCTACACTGTTGCTCTACACTGAGGACATAAAAAAAACCCGACTTAGTTTACACTAAGCCGGGCTTCTCTATTTTGAAATCTGGTGGTTGTCACGGGTGTTGTTGACCAACACCAGTCAAGATGAGTTTTTCCTGAAACAAGATTTATGCTCACTTATGTGCGAGGAACGCTAGGCGTTCCAAGCTGTAATTATCCTTAGAAAGGAGGTGATCCAGCCGCAGGTTCCCCTACGGCTACCTTGTTACGACTTAGTCCCAATTATCAAGCTGACCTTCGGCGCCTGCGT
>JANLRK010000050.1:0-2456 GCA_031361585.1 Pirellula sp.
ATTCGTCATCCGGTATGTTGACGTTGTTGATGTTGCGTGGCACGATGAATATGGACCGACAAGCGTTGCAAGAGAAGATGGTCGCTCTGGGTGTTCAGATATTTGCTGGTGGTGGAGCTGGCGGGCGCGGACGTGGCGGTCGCGGCGGTGGAGGCGGTGGCGGTGGATCGGCTGGCCAGCTCAGTTTGTCTGTCACCGCCAAGCGAGAATCACTTGTGGCGGGTATCGAATTGTTAGGTGAAATCTTGAGAAACCCTGCTTTTGCCAGCGATGAGTTCGAGCAGATGAAATTGGGGAATTCGACCCGCATGACAGAGATGCTCAACGACCCGGCCGCTCTCGCTGGGAACCAATTGGCTCGATCTCTTTCGCTCTATTCCAAAGGGGACGTTCGATACGTGCCAACAACGAAAGAGAGCATCGAGGATGTCAAAAACGTTAGCTTGGAGCAAGTCGCCGATATTTACAATAAACAACTTTCCGCAGGTACGGTCGAGATCGGAATCGTGGGTGACTTTGAACCAGAGAAAGTGGTTCCAGCCATTGAGAAAATTCTAGACAGCTGGAAATCGGGAACCAGTTATAAATCGATCGAACGAACGGCCAAGACCGATGTCGTAGGCTCCAAAGAAAACATCATCACGCCTGACAAGGCCAATGCGGTTTTCTTAACCGGACTTTCGTTCAGCATGAATGACGAGTCGCCATCGAACATTCCATTGCAGATCGGCAACTTCATCCTAGGCGGTGGGACTTTGTCATCGCGGCTCGGTGATCGCATTCGACAAAAGGAAGGTCTTTCGTATGGCGTCACGAGTTCTATCGCCATTCCATCGCGTGGTTCGGATGCGAGATTCACTATCAATGCGATTACGAATCCAGGCAATATCGATGCGGTCGAAGTCGCGGCGATGGAAGAGCTAAAACGTTTTATCAAGGATGGACCGACTGAGTTGGAGATGACGGACTCGAAGAAAGCGTTTTTGGAGTCCCTGAAGATATCGCGATCTGCCGATCAATTGATCGCTGGTGAACTGAGTTCGAATTTGAATTTGGGGAGGACCTTTGCGTTTAATGCAGAGCAAGAAACTCGAATTGCGAATTTGAAAGCCGAGGACGTGCGCGAAGCGTTCCAAAAGTTCATCGACCCGAAAAAACTAGTCATCATTCGGGCTGGTGATTTTAAGAAGTAGAGTTACTCCTGCGTCATTGCGACTTGTTTAACCCGCGAAGCGGCGAGGGTGTCAGGGCACTGCGAGCCGTATGTCTTGCGCCTGCGATCGAGGCTTGAGGGCCTCGATCGGTTAAACATGGGGATACTTTCGTCCCTGCGGTTCGACCATTCACTCACACCACAAGGTACCTATTCATGCTGCATCTCTCCCGTGCTGCCAAGTTGATTTCGTGCATCGTTTTTATGTTGCTTTTTTCGATGGCTGGCTGTGACAAATCGCCATCCATTCCGAATACACAGTCTGGTGGTACCAAGGGTGGCAAGCTTCGAATCGCGGTTATACCCAAAGGCACGAGCCATCAGTTTTGGAGGTCTGTACACGCTGGTGCTGAAGCGGCGGCGAAGGAGCTGGGAAACGTCGAAGTCCTTTGGAAAGGGCCAGAGACAGAGGCCGATACCTCGGGCCAAATTGCAGTCGTAAAGAATTTTATTACCAATCGCGTGGATGGAATCGTGTTAGCACCAAATCATTCGCAATCGTTGATGGACGTGGTTACGGAAGCCAACGCAGAGAATATCCCCGTGGTCATCTTTGATAGCGGTCTGGGCAAAGGCCCAAAGATCGTAAGCTATGTCGCGACGGACAATCATCGAGGTGGGGTTTTGGCAGGCAAATGTTTAGCCGATGCGATTGGACATCGAGGCAAGGTGATCATGCTGCGTTACAACCCAGGCAGCGAAAGCACGGAACAACGCGAGGTTGGATTCTTGGAAGCGATGGCTGACGAAAAAGGAATCGAGGTGCTTTCGTCGGACCAGTATGCGGGTACTAAAACGGAAGAGGCGTTGGCAAAGGCCACGCAGTTGTTGAACAAATACCGAGACCAGGTGACCGGCATCTTTGCGGTATGCGAACCGAATTGCAATGGCGTGCTTGAGGCGCTGGCGCAAACGGGACTGGCCAGCAAAGTGAAGTTCGTCGCATTTGATCCTAGCGATACGTTGATCCGAGGCATGAGCGAAAATACGGTCGCGGGAATCATGTTGCAAGACCCGTTTGAAATGGGACGACAATCGGTTTTAGCGTTGGTCAAGCACATACGCAAAGAAGCCGTCGAGCCGGTGATATCGACGGGCGAGTATGTTGCAACGCCGGAAAATCAGGCCAAGCCTCCCTACGATCGTTTGTTGCGCCCGGCACAGCACGGGCAGTAGAGCGGACCAAATACCGCAGGCTCGACCTGCGGATTGTTCTGTTTGAAGGCTACATGGGGAGCGAGCG
>JANLRK010000061.1:0-40253 GCA_031361585.1 Pirellula sp.
AGCGATTGACGCACTCATGACGAAGATTCCATCGCCTTGGACATCGCTTTTTTTGGTCAATGAATCCCGCGACGTTGAGTATTCCGGTCGCCCCAATATTGCTAAAGAGATGATTGAAGCCGCCCAGTCGCAAATCAAGAATTTCAAAAGTGCCGATAACTCGGAAGATCTTGAAAATCGAAGCAAAATGTTCTTTGCGCGATATGAGATTCTAAACAAACCGTTGGACCTGAGCGACCTTGTCGACACGGCAGGCAAGCCGATCGACTTGAATCGTTACAAAGGGAAGGTGGTTTTGGTTGATTTCTGGGCGACTTGGTGTCAGCCTTGTCTTGCAGAGATACCAAACATTGAACAAACGTTTGCAGCACACAACAAAGATGGCTTTGAGGTCATCGGAATCAATTTGGACGAGAATCGAGCTCACCTTGACTCCTTCCTTGCGTCGAAAAAGCTGATGTGGAGCACGTACGTTTCTAGCAAACCTGGCGCGATTGGGTTCGACATGCCGCTAGCGAAAAAAATCGGAATAGCTGCTATTCCATTTATTGCGATCCTGGGAAAAGACGGGAATGTGGCTGCGGTGCATATTCGCGGCGAAATGCTTGAGGGCACAATTGCAGAACTTTTAGCCAAAGAGCAAGCGAGATGAGAATCCAAGTAGATCGGCATCCACGCACTTATCGAAACCAGATCCTTGCTGGATGGATTGCACTATTGATTTGCGCACCCTTTGTGTTTGGCCAAGCGGGTCCATCGGTCGCCATCGAAAAGGATGCAATAGGAATTGCCGATCGAATCAATCAAGACGTCTTGCATGGAAATCTTCGTTTCCTGGCCGACGATCTTCTTGAAGGTCGGGGGCCTGGTTCCAAGGGTGACGGCATTGCCCAACTCTACCTTGAGTCACAATTCAAGCGGATGGGACTTTCACAGCTCTCTTCGTTGAAATCCTATCGACAAAAATTCCCCATGCTGGGTCTCACCTCCAAGGCTGCAAAGACCTGGTTGATTGGGCCAGCAAAGACAGGTTCGACTCCAATCGCATTCGAGTACTTTAAGGATTACATTGCTGTCGCAGGGCGGCCAAAAGCCAAAATCGAAGTCAGCAACGCCGAGATCGTTTTTGTAGGCTACGGCATTCAGGCGCCGGAGTACAAGTGGGATGATTTTAAGGGCGTAGATCTGAAAGGCAAAATTTTGCTCATGATGAACAATGACCCTGAATCGGATCCCAATTTGTTTGGCGGAGCTAGGCGACTGTACTACGGGCGATGGGATTACAAATACGAGAGTGCGGCTCGACAAGGTGCAGCCGGAGCGATCATCATCCACACCACTCCTTCTGCAGGATATCCATTCACGGTTATCGAAACGTCATGGACGGGTGAGCAGTTTGAACTTCAAGATAGCTCGGCACCGCGAATGGACATGAAGGGCTGGATGACAAACGATGCGACGGCTAAGTTAATAGCGCACGCCGGCTTTGAATTGGATGCTTTACGGACCAAGGCACAGTCGAGGGATTTTCAGCCGGTTCCATTGGGAGTTTCACTTAACACCACCATCGATTGTGAGATCCGAGAGAAGGCAACCGCAAACGTATTGGCGGTTTTGCCTGGAAGCGATGCGAAGTTATCGAGCGAATATGTGCTTTTTATGGCACATCACGACCACATCGGAATCGCGGCAGACCGAGACGTTCGTGGGGACAGTATCTACAACGGTGCAATCGACAATGCGTCCGGTACAGCGGCGTTGTTGGCAGTTGCACAAGCAATCACCGAAAGTGGAATTCAGCCCAAGAGGTCGATCCTGTTCGCGGCAGTCGGAGCCGAGGAACAAGGACTTCTTGGCTCGAAGTATTTTGCCGAGCACCCGCCGGTTCCTAACGGCAAGCAATCTGCAGTCGTCAACATAGATGGTATCAATTTCCTTGGTCCGACCAAGGATGTGAATGTGATTGGATTTGGCAAGAGCTCGCTAGATCGATTGGTTGATGCAGTTGCCAAATATCAAGGTCGAGTGGTGGTCCCAGATCGAGAGCCTAGCAAAGGGTTTTATTACCGATCCGATCAGTTTTCGCTCGCTAAGGTAGGTGTACCTGGAGTCTATTTGCATTCAGGACATGTCGTTATTGGAAAACCTGATGGATGGGGCAAGGAGCAATTGGACGCTTGGACCGAGAAGCACTATCACCAGCGATCAGACGAATACGATCCGAATTGGGATCTGTCTGGTGCCGTCGTCGATCTCCAATTGCTATTCCATGTTGGCTGGATGGCCGCCAATTCAATGGAGCTTCAAACATGGACGGCGGGCGACGAGTTTGAGGCTGCGCGTTCCAGTGCAATTCGGGCAAGCACTCGGTAGAGAATCGACGAAATCGCAAAAATGGAAATTTCGGAAGCCTATCGTTTTTGTCCGGTTTGTGGCATGAAACGGGAAAAACGTATTCCGGTTCGACCCTTTCGATGCGGGTCATGCGGCCACACCAGTTTCTTTGGGCCGGTGACCGCCGTTGGAACCGTGATAACAAACAAACTTGGCCAAGTATTGCTCATTGAGCGCGCTAAAGAGCCCGGCTTGGGAAAGCTCGGATTGCCGGGAGGATTCGTTGATCCGGGCGAGGGGGCGGAATTCGCCGCGAGACGTGAAATCCAGGAAGAAATCGGTATTTCGGTAGGAGAGATGCGTTACCTCATGACGGCGCCCAACTCCTATGCGTACCATGGAATCGTTCTGCCTGTTCTAGACATATTCTTTTCTGCCAATATCACTGACGACGATAAGGCAATTTTGCATGACGATTCCGAAGTTTCCGCTTGGATGTGGGCGGAACTTTCGTCAGACATATTGGCCCGAATGGCTTTCCCGTCCAACCGGTTAGCATTGGAGTGTTTTTTAGAGGGCGCAACTCGGTAGGTCGCACCTGCCGGGTGCGACAAAGCGGTGCAAAACAACGTTGCAAATAGCCTGTTACTTGTTGGAT
The DNA here is from genome assembly GCA_031361585.1 of Pirellula sp. Lineage (GTDB taxonomy): Bacteria > Planctomycetota > Planctomycetia > Pirellulales > Pirellulaceae > JBKCUI01. Next base: position 2,993 of record JANLRK010000061.1, read on the forward strand.
CGAATTGGCGGTTTTGCTGTCTGGACGATAGTTGTTTAGACGACTATCATCTAAGATGCATGATTTTGTGCGACCATCCAAAGGAGAAATGATGATTCAATCACCTAATACTTGTGATGTGATCGTGATTGGTGGGGGACCGTCCGGATCAGCGACGGCAACCTTGCTCGCCAAACGAGGATATAGCGTCACGCTTTATGAGCGAGATCGTTTCCCAAGATTTCATATCGGCGAGTCTTTGATCCCCTATTGCTATCCGGTGATCGAACGACTTGGGATGTTGGACAAAATGAAAGCAAGCCACTTTTCCAAGAAGTATGGGGTTCAGTTCATCAACGAACACGGCAAGCTTTCCGAGCCTTTTCGATTTAGTCAGTACGATCCACACGAGCGTTCGCAATCTTGGCAGGTTTTGCGAAGCGAGTTCGATCACATGTTGCTTAACAATGCCCGAGAACACGGCGTAACGGTTCATGAGGGAGCGCGGGTACTAGACTTGTTGACCGTAGGTGACCGCGTGGTTGGCGTCAAAGTAAAACAGGAAGGGTCAGAAGAAAAGGAAGTGCGATCGCAAGTCGTGGTGGATGCCAGCGGTCAGTCGTCGATAGTGATGGACCGAATGAATTTGCGTGAATGGGATCCCGTCCTCAAGAAGGCGGCGATATGGACTTACTGGAAGGGGGCAAAACGCGAGCCAGGAATTGATGCTGGCGGAACCATCGTCATTCAGACGCAAGAAAAGAAAGGCTGGTTTTGGTACATACCCTTGCACGACGATATTGTCAGCGTGGGGGTAGTTGCCGGCTACGATTATTTGTTTAAGAATCGATCGACCAAGGACATCGAAAAAATATACATGGAGGAAGTTGCCCGTTGCCCAGGCGTGCAGCCTCGGATTGCGGATGCGGCTCGCGAGGGTGATTACAAAACGCAAAAAGAATACTCGTATAAAGCCAAGAAGGCCGCTGGTGATGGCTGGGTGTTGGTTGGAGACGCATTTGGATTCCTCGACCCACTTTATTCGTCCGGTGTGATGTTGGCCTTGACGTCGGCATCGTTGGCCGCAGATTCGATAGTCGATGCACTAGATGCAAACGACCCTTGCGAGCAGCGATTGCGAAGCTGGGAGCCGGAGTATCTCAAAGCGATGGACCGGATGCGTAATTTGGTATGCGCCTTTTACGATGGTCTCAATTTCGGTCGTTTGGTACGAAAGTATCCGGAAAAAAAGAACCTTATTACGGACGTACTAGTAGGCAATCTCTTTAGCGATGAGATCGATCAGTTATGGCCCCTCATCGAAGAACTCAAACAGGAAGACCGACAAGCTTCGGTGAGTATGCAATAGAAGCAAGTGTTTGACGCTGAGAAGACGCTTATTGCATTGGTTCATAATCCAAGACTGTTGATCTCGATGCTGGCCGCTACGATCCTCGTTGTGATCTATTCTCCTGCTTTGGTTTGCAAGATCGTTTGAAATTTATTCGTAGTATCCCACGGCACCCGCAAGATCGTCCGGAATACTTGGATGGAATACAAGTTTACGAGCCACGCTTCTGATCCACAGCCGCCCACACCTGCTCCCTTGTTAGGGCAGTTTCCTGCACGGGTCCTTGCAGTTCAGTAAGCCTTTTCTTTGCAAGCTCTCGATGCCATTCCTGAATCGGGAGTTCATCTCCTGTCCCGCCGATACTGTCCCAGAGTTGCTGAACTAGCTCGATTCGCTCCCCGACAGGGAGTTGTGACAAGTTATTCATGGCTGAGTGCACAATCGGGCTCCTTTGGTTCGCAATACTAGCTTAAAGGTGTATTGATTTATTGTAGACCGTATTCTTTGGTCAAGCCATCGAAAGTGATCAAAAAAGGTTGTCCTATTGATCGCCCGTTTACTTAAATGAAACCCATCCCTAGGGGACCGGACAGGAAAATTACCAGTTGAAAAACGAATTCGGGTTGCGCTTTGAGGCTCATTGATGCTGATGCTTGCGACACGTTTTTGGATGGAAAAATTACCACTCGCTGCGGGGCTATGTTCGTTTGAACATTTTGTCGAGTTGTTCGCGAGAGAAGAACAAGGCTGTCGGTCGGCCATGCGGACAGTGGTGGGTGTCCTGGTAACAGTGACGCTGTTCCAGCAACGTTGTGATTTCATCGGGACTAAGCCGATCGCCGGCTTTTACCGCAGCCTTGCACGCGATCATGTTCATGAGTTCATCCAACAGATCGCGAGCGTCAGGTTTTTTCCCACCAGCCATTAGCGGTTCGAGGACTTGTCGCAGCATTTCAGCCGGCTGCATTTTTGCGAGCATGGCAGGATAGGATGTGACCAGAACCGTGTCGCCACCGAAAGGCTCGAGCTCGATACCGATTTCGGCTAATGTTTCGCGGCTATCGATTGCCGCCGCCGCTTCATTTGACGTTAGCGTTACGGATTCTGGAACGAGCAGTCGCTGGCGTTCAAGCGACCTGGACAGGACCTTGTTCTTGATTTGCTCGTATAGTATTCGTTCGTGCAATGCATGCTGGTCAACGATGACCATACCCGCTTCGTCTTGAGTCACTAGATAGCGATTGTGAATCTGAAACCCAAGTTGCTTGGTCGAACCGTCGATGTCGCTAACGGAAACGTGTGTTGCCTCACCAGTCTGAGCTTCTGCCGAGTCGATGGAACGAGGCCGATCTGCATTCGGCAAGTTAAAGTCGGTAGCAAGGAATGGGTGTTGTGGAGCTAATGCGGCCCGTTCTAGATGCGATGATTCCGGCGTATAAAATGGATCGTCCATTCTCGCGTTTGGGCGGTTAGAGGCTATTGAGCTTGGCGAGCCGTATCCTTGAAAAGGTCTGAAATCAGGAATCGCCACCGCAGAATTGGATTTGGCCCAAGTCAACAGTTCTGTACCGCCGCCATCATTGGAAACATGGTGCGAGGTCGTCATGGGCATCGACGCGTCGGCCAGCGCAGGCATCAACATTGGCTCACTGGAGGGGGCTCGCACTTTAGCGACCAAATCACTGTTGAGGAATTTATGACGCAAACTGTGAAGCAATCGAGTGTAGATAGCGCCGCTGTCTTCAAAGCGAACTTCCACTTTGGTTGGATGAACATTGACATCCACCGTTTTAGGATCCACATGAACATGCAGGAAACAGACTGGCATGCGGCCTACCATCAGTAAACCGCGATAGGCTTCTCCGAGGGCGTGCTGCAATGATCGGTCACGTATGTACCTGCCGTTCAAGAACAAATACTGCATTCGGTTGTTGCTTCGTGAAACGCTGGGATCCGAGACATACCCATGGATCGCTACATGTTCATCGCGTTGGTCAATGGAGATTAAGGAGTCAGCAACCTCGTCACCAAAGAATGCACGAATTCGTTCCGACCAACGATCCGTCGGAAGTAAATCATGCAGCACTCTATCGTTGTTCGTCAGGATCATATGAACGCGAGGGTAGGCCAACGCGATACGCGTGAAGGCTTCCGTGACATGTCCCATCTCCGTTTGAGAGGTTTTCATGAACTTGCGGCGAACCGGAGTATTGAAGAAGAGATGACGGATTTCGAGTGTGGTACCAACGGGAGCAGAGCAAGGCCGAATCGGCTCTTTGACGCCACCTTTAACGCACAGTTCGTAACCGCTATCGCTTTCATCGATTCTACTGCGGAGTGTGAGATGGCTGATTTCGGCAATCGATGCCAATGCCTCACCTCGAAAACCTAGAGTCTTCACATCGAAAAGATCGTCGCTCGTTTGAAGCTTGCTAGTTGCGTGTGGTGCGACCGCAAGCTCCAGCTGATCCGAGGGGATCCCGCAACCGTTGTCGCTGATCCGTATCAACTCAATCCCTCCACCCTCAACAACCAGTTCGACGAGAGTTGCGCCCGCATCGATGCTGTTCTCAAGCATTTCTTTGACCACGCTCGCAGGCCGCTCAATAACTTCGCCTGCGGCGATCTTGTTAACCAGGCCAATCGGCAGTTGTCGAATAGTGGGCATATCCGGTTACCTTCCGTGAGTATTGAGGTTCGAGATGTGCAAAACAAATACGAAGCTGAAGTTCCTAAGGTACCTTAGCGAGGCCTGTTCGAGAAGTCAGACGACAATGCAAGCAAACGATAGCCATGTTCGCCCTTGGCGGTTACAATATTTTGCGATAACCGATTTTAAGCTCCGATCCACCTTGAAACCATGAAAATGACAGGCCCATTGTGAATCAACGATCGTACATTGTGCTTATTATCATCTTCTTAAACTCTTCGTTTACGCTATTCGGTTCACACCCGTTGTCTATGTCAAAGATCATGGCACAAGTTGCAAAAGAGAATGTCGACGTAACTAGAGATTTGCTCGCGATGAAATTTGAGCCGAGAGAATTCACTGGAACATCGAAGGTCCCATTGAAATACCGATTGCTCAAGCCAATAAGCTATCAGCCTGGAGAGAAGTATCCTTTAGTGCTATTCTTGCATGGCGCGGGCGAACGAGGCAGCGACAACCTAATCACTCTTAAACACGGTGCCAAGGAGTTTGCGGAAGATACTCGGCGTGAACAATATCCTTGCTACGTCGTAGTCCCACAATGTCCAAACGATCAAAAGTGGTCCGACGTAGATTGGTCCAAGGAATCGAGTGATCAACCAAAAAACGCGAGCCAATGCTTGCAAACAAGCAAAGAATTGGTCGATGAAATGGTGGAATCGGCTGGCGTCGATAAAAATCGAATTTATATCACAGGACTTTCCATGGGAGGATATGGAACCTGGGATGCGATCGCTCGGTATGAAAATTACTTTGCCGCGGCGGCTCCTATTTGCGGTGGTGGTGATCCCAAGTTGGTAGAAAAGTTTGCCAAGTTACCAATCTGGTGTTTTCATGGCGAAGCGGACCCCGTGGTGAAAGTCAAGCGTTCTCGTGAAATGATAAGCGCACTCAAGGCCGTTGGCTCAACTGTCCAATACACCGAATATCCCAGCGTTCAACATGATAGCTGGACAGTCACCTATTCCAATCCGGATTTTTACCGATGGCTATATGCCCAGCAACGGTCCGGAAGCTAGTTGCAACCTGTCAAGCGTTTGTGAGCCCGACATGCCCGCTTCCAACCAAGTCACCATGAGAATTGTACCGAGTGTTTTTTTGGTAGTGTTTTTGTTGTTTTTGCTGGAACACCGAGGGTTGTGTCAGACATCCAAAATCGTAGATTTTGCTCGCGATATGGCTCCACTTTTGAAGGACAAGTGTCTTTCTTGCCACCAAGGTGAAAATGCCAAAAACGGATTCGACATCTCCGACCGCGACGCACTGATGGGATATGTCGAGACCGGCAATGCCGCGTCTAGTTCACTTTGGACGGACTACCTCACCCAGCCCTCCAAAGACGAAATTCCCGATAGCCTGGTTATGCCTCCCGATGGACCGCTCAATGCCTCGCAATTGGCATTACTCAAGGTTTGGATGGATGAGGGAGCAGACTGGCCGGTTGGGTTCTCAATCAGCGGGCGTGGGAGAGATGCCAATGATTCCGTTGTACAAAAAGCAAACGAGATTGTTTCACTAGGGCCAAAAGCCTTTCGCGCAATTGGCTATTTTCATCCCGCGATGGTACATTTCCCAATCGCGTTCTACTTCGCGGCTGGAGCCTGCGCTTTCCTCTCCTATTTTCTTGGGCCGCGATGCCAGTCAACTGCATTTCAGTGCGTGGTCCTGGCCGCCGTCACAAGTATTTTGACGGCCTTGATGGGATGGTCCTTCGCGGAAATACAGGGTTATCCGGAATGGAACAAGCCGCTTCCCGCAAACGCCACGCATGACCAATTGAATTTTTTCTATCATCGATGGCTTGGTACTTTGACGGCCGTACTCGGTACGGGTTGCGTTTTTGTCGCCTTGGTAGCTCGCCGCAATAAATCGGACAAACTAAATCATGCTTGGCGAATCGGCGCTATGGCCCTGGCCGCTCTCGTCGGATTGGTTGGCCACCAAGGGGGAGAATTGGTTTACGGAGACATCTTCGACAAGGCGATGCAGCAGTTTTTCAAGTAGTGCCTAACAGAGATAATCAAATCCGTTGAGACAAAACCGCTTTCAACAGCAACCTTGAGAGCCATCGAAACGGTTCTGATTTCTTGTGCCAATTTCTGTAGAATTCCGCGAAAGCAATCCATCGACGTCCTAACTCTAGTACCATATTCAAGCACTTTTCCGAAGCCGTAGCACTCATCTGCGAAATCACTCTTCGTTGTGTTCCAACTGATTTAGGACTTTGTCGTGCCCCCAACCTTTTTCCGAAATGCCTGCACTCAATTCCTATTGCCATTGCTCTTCAGCTTGTTGATTTTGACCACGTTTGAAACGTTTGTAATACGAGCCGATGACACGCTGCGAGTTAGTGCCTCCAACGAGGTGCAGAAGCGGCTATTTGCGGACATTAGCTATTTGGCATCCGATGAACTACAGGGCCGAGCGGCGGAAACACCTGGGCTAAGGATGGGGGCGGATTTCATTGCAAATCGTTGGCAAGAATTGGGCTTGAAGACAGATCTGTTCAACGGCAAACCGTTCCAAGAATTCCCTCTACCTGGCCTGACGCTAACTGCCGAACCGTCCAACAATCATCTTACGATTCTAAAACCATCCGGTGAAAAACTGGAATTGGCATTGGCGAAACAATTCCAGCCGCAATCGCTTGGAAGAAGTGGCGAATTCGAAGGTGGTCTCATCTTCGCCGGGTACGGAATCACCGCCGCCAATGGAAACCTCAATTACGACGACTTTGCGGGTCTGGACGTGAAAGGCAAAATCGTCATCGTGGTTCGCAAAGAGCCTCAAATGAACGACCCAAACAGTCCGTTCGATGGAACGAGTCCCAGCCAGTTTGCATTGTTTACGACGAAACAAATGAATGCCGCAAAACATGGTGTGGCAGCCTTAATCCTCGTAAATGATCGCCAATCCGATCTTGCATCCCCCGACTCATTGCTTCCGGTTTCAGGGGGTGGGATGGCAACGACAAAGGACCAAGTCCCAACCCTATTTGTCCGCAGAAGCGATGTCGAAAGTTGGATAAGGGAATCCGGTAAGTCTCTAGCTGAGATCGAATCCAAGATTGATGTCGATTTGATGCCGCGGTCTTTCGAGATGACAGGCTGGAAAGCAGAGGGGAGCGTCGAACTGAAAAAGCTTCCTTCGATGAATGTCGTCGGCGTCTTGCCAGGGCAAGGCGGGCTCGCAAATGAATATGTCGTGCTTGGTGCGCACTTTGATCACGTCGGTATGGGTGGGCCAGGATCTTTAGCGCCAGGGACGATCGCCGTACACAATGGAGCGGATGATAACGCCTCTGGTACCGTTTGTTTGCTGGAGGCCGCGAGGCAATTGATTACGTTGGCAAAGCAATCTGGACCAGACGTTGAGCGGCGAACGCTTGTGTTCATCGCTTTCTCTGGAGAAGAACGCGGGCTTCTCGGTAGTGAATACTATGTACAGCATCCTCGCTTTGAACTGGAAAACACGGTTGCCATGCTCAACATGGATATGGTGGGGCGACTCACCAACAACGATCTCACCATTTATGGAACCGGGACCGCGACGGAATTCGATGGCATGATCACTCAGGCAAACGATTCGCTAGCCCTTATGATTCAAAGGCTTCCCGAAGGCATGGGGCCAAGCGATCACCAGTCGTTCTTTCAAAAGAATATCCCCGTCTTGCATTTCTTTACCGGATTGCATTCCGACTACCATCGCCCTAGCGACGATTTCGACAAAATCAATCTGAGCGGAATGGAACGCATCACGGATATGGTCACTATCCTCGCCAATCGACTAACGATCGAGCCCGCAAAGCTAACGTTTGTTAAGGTTAAGGGGCGGGCCAATCCACAGATGAATACGCCAAGGCGAACGCGGCTAGGTGCTCGATTGAAATTGAATGTTCCTGGTGTCGTCGTGGAAAGAGTGCTATCAAGCGGGCTCGCCGTGAAAGCTGGTATTCAGCCTGAGGACAAAATTCTTAAGATAAACAATGAGGAAACCACCAGCCGCGCGGAACTCGATCGCATACTCCTCAAATTAAAAAAAGGAGACGTCGTCGCGATTCTGGTCGAAAGAGGGTCGGAAAAAATTGAACTGAAAGTCCAGCTTACTGAATAGTTCTGCCAGATCGCTATTTACGCAGGATTCGTGAATTGTCAGAATCGCGGATGAAATAGTGTGGCGACTTATGAAGTCGGCATTACTTACGTAGAAAACGACGGAGTGTTTTCTGCAAAAAAAGCCGTTGAGAACAACCTCGACCGCCCACAAATCACTTAGCAAGGAGTGCTGACAAGTGCATTTTCGAAATTCAATCGCGACTATCGCTCTCATGGGCTTCTGCGCCGCACCTTCCGTGTTTGGACAAGCCACGGGGGCGCCGCAAGCCGCTCCCGCTGGCCCCAAAGTCGGTCCAACGAGTATTGCGATGGTAGACGTGGGCTACATTCTGAAGAACCATCCCAACATGAACGCCAACATGGAGGGCATCAAGGCTGAAATGACTCGGGCCCAAGAGGAGATCGAGTCCCGACGCAAAGCCTTGCTACAAGAGCAAGAACAGATCGGCCAAACCCTCGAGGCGGACACCCCGATGTTCAAACAGAAACAAGAGAACCTCATCAGCCAAGAGAGCAAACTGCGAGTCGACTTCATGGGCAAAGAGAAGGAGTTCGCCGAGAAACAAGCGAACGTGATTTTCAAATCGTATCAGTCGATCAATCGAGCCATCACGGCCGTTGCTACCCACTATCAATACGATGTCGTGCTTCGTTACAGCCGCGAGCAAAACGAAATGGACCCTAAAAAACCTCAAACTGTCAATTTTGGAATTCAGCGCGACGTTCTATTTCACAATCCAGGAATAGACGTCACCGAAGTAGTTCTCGCGGTTCTCAAACGGGATGAGCCAGCGATAGCAGCCCCAGCGGTAACACCTGCTGCCAACGTTCCACAATCTGCAACGCGTCCTCCTCAGCAGCCGCCTCGCGTGCAGAGATAGTTTTCGTCGCGTTCTCATGCTCTGCCTGAAGACGCATCACTCGGGCCACGTATGAGCTGCGGGCGCTAGCCGCGACAGTAAACATATCGGCAATGAACGCGGCTAGCGCCCGCGTCTCAGACACGTTGGGCTCAGGACGAGCCATAGCACCACACTTCATTCCACGGACACGAAACGGATTTCGGCGTCACGCATGCAACAGATTCGATTCCAACAAACGATAGAGCACATGGCGCATGTGAGCGGTCGCGGCTATTGGTCCGGCCGTCCGATCACATTGACGTTTCTGCCTGGAATGCCCAACACAGGAATCGTTTTTCGCCGCGTGGACCTGTCCGGTAGGCCAGAGATCCAGTCCATCGCATCCAACCGACGCGATACAAGTCTCCGAACTACCCTGATCACGAACGCTTGCCATGTCGAAATGGTTGAGCACGTTGCAGCCGCACTCTACGCGATGGACATCGACAATTGCGTTATCGAATGCGATGCACCGGAGATGCCAGGGATGGATGGCAGTGCCATGGCGTTTGTACTTGCTTTGGAACGATCAGGCATCCGCAAGCAACCAGCCACATGTACGGCACTGGAACTTGTTATGCCGTTGCGTGTCGGCAGCGACAGCCATTGGATTCTGGCTATCCCATCCGCTGATCCAGGTCTGACGATCCAATACCAACTCGACTATGGTCCTAACAGTCCAATCCCAGCCTCCACCACGACCTACCAACTGGATCGAGACTCGTTTGTTCATGAAATAGCTCCAGCTCGCACGTTCTTAACCGAAAGCGAAGCCCGGGGGCTTCAGTCGCAAGGCATCGCGTCGCACGTGACCTACCGCGAATTGGTGGTCTTTGGTCCAAGTGGTCCCATCGACAATTCGCTTAGATTCGATGACGAATGCTCTCGGCACAAACTGCTCGACCTCATCGGCGACTTGTCCCTTTGCGGCTTGCGAGTACAAGGAAAGATTATTGCACATCGAAGTGGGCACATACTCAATGGAAACCTTGCAGAAGCGGTTCATCAATTGAGAGAGTCACACGTGCCAATGCGCGACAGGTATGCAGCATGATTGCACCAGACACAGACCACCTAAACTATCAGACACGTTCAGGAACCTTCACATGCCAACAATAATCGCCCATACCGCAGTGGTCGATCCTCGCGCTGAACTCGACGATGATGTTCGAATCGGTCATCACTGCGTCATCGGTGCTAACGTCAAGCTTGGACGCGGAACGCGTTTGGAAAACAGCGTTACTTTGACTGGACATACGGTGATTGGAAGAGACAACCGTTTTTTCCCTGGCTGTGTCATCGGCGGTGAACCTCAAGACCTTTCTTACCAAGGTTCGCCGACTCAGGTCGTGATCGGGGACTCCAACGTCTTTCGCGAATGCGTTACGGTCAATCGCGGGACAGAGAAGGACGAAGGTATTACCTCGATTGGCAACGATTGCTATTTCATGGCCAACTCGCATGTGGCTCACGACTGTCTTGTAGAAGACAGGGTCATCATGGCCAACACGGTCATGCTCGGTGGCCACGTTCGCGTGGAACATGATGCAACCTTGAGTGGCGGCGTTGCCGTGCATCACTTTGCTTCGATCGGTTGCTATAGTTTCGTGAGCGGACTATCGCGAGTTCTCCAGGATATCCCACCATTTATGTTAGCCGAAGGCTTTCCCGCCAGACCACGTTGTGTGAATGTAGTCGCACTCAAACGCAAGAACTTCACCGCAGCGGCCATTCGAACGATTGGGGAGGCCCACAAACTGCTTTATCGCTCCAAAGTAGGCGTCAAACACGCTCGAGAGATCCTGCAAGTCAATGGTAGCCTCTCGCCCGAGCTGGAAATTCTCTTTGCCTTCATAGACGATTCACAATTAGGTCGGCACGGTCGAGGTCGCGATCGTCGTTCCGCCGCAGCGGCATAGCGAAACACCAGTTGGGCCTTAATAGCACAAATGAATACAATGAATCACCACCTATCCAACAGTTCGAAGCCCAGAATTGGAGTGATCGGAGGTGGCCATCTCGGTCGCATTCATGCCAAGCTCATTTCTTCGAACAATTCGTGCGTCTTTGTCGGTGTGGCAGACCCATCCGCCGACTCGCGTCATCTAGTTGCCACTCAATTGTACGCCGAGACCGTTGCGGACTACCAAGACTGGGCCGGTGCAATCGATGGGGCCATCATTGCTGCTCCCACGTTTCTCCATCACCAAATTGGTATTTGGTGTTTGAGCCGAGGTATTCATGTCCTAATGGAAAAGCCGATCGCGAGTTCGCTGGCCGAAGCAACCCAGCTCGTACAATTGGCCAAATCCAACCAATGTACCCTTCAAGTAGGGCACGTGGAGCGTTTTAACCCCGCGTGGAAACTAGCTTCATCCAAATTTGCGAACGAAAACATTCGCTACATCGAGGCAGTGCGTGAGGGAACCTATACCGGGCGAAGCACCGACATCGGCATCGTCATGGACCTGATGATTCACGATATCGATCTGATACTCAGCGCTGTCGATTCGCCGGTCGATTCGATATCTGCGTACGGTTGGAGCGTGCTTGGTCAACAGGAGGACTTCGCCTCCGCTAGTCTTCGCTTTAGAAACGGGACGATTGCAAACCTGAGAGCCTCACGCATTTCGCCGGTATCCAAAAGGCAAATGCAAGTCTACACTGAGGATGGGCTGACTGAAATCGACTTGGCCCTCAATGTGGTCTCGCATACGACTGCGGTCGAAGATGTTGCCAGTGGATCGCGACAAGCAGACGAGTTGCCCTTCGAGCTTCGCACGAAGGTCAAAGATAGCCTGTTTGTAGATTGGCTTCGCAAAGAAGAGCACAAGCCACCGACGGTCAATGCAATCGAGCATGAGCAATTGGAATTCGTTCACGCGGTTCGTTCCAGTAGTCCGGTAACGGTTACAGGCGAACATGGCTATCACGCGCTCGAGGTAGCCTGTCGCATCTTGGATCAAATCGCGATCCATCGCCCCAGTCGCGCGATCATACCATCTGCCACCCGATTCGGAATTACCAAAGCGGCATAACTTTAGGCCGCTCGGCGAATATCCGTCACGCTGGCTTGCGAACTTCGCGTGCAGAACTGAGCAACGGAACAGGTTTGCTCAAGGGCACCAAGCGGGTTATAGAACTTAACCTGGCCCTCTTCTTGAAACCATACTAGGCTGAAGCCAGCAAGCGAAAATCGCCGGCCACAAAAGGACCCATTGCGAATGAGCGTGGCTTCTGACATGGCTGAATCACTATTCAGTTTTCCCCGTTCGGAAGCAATGGTCTGCAAGGAATTGCGTAGTGATTCGGCAATGTTCGACGACATAAATGCAATTATTTCCGTTTTGGTGATCAGCTTCTGTAAGGGCTATCGGCATCACCCGCCCATCCCTTGGGGCTAATTCGAACGGACCCTACAGATTCACTGCAGTCGATCGGACGCTAGCATTGTTACAGTTCTTGGTCCGGCATGAAAACATTTGTTCCATCATTCAAATGACGGGACTTGAATGAAATGGAATACTTTATGGCATTCGATCAGGAATGAATGTCTAACTTTTCGATTGCGTGCGACCGATGTGAGAAGGTATCAGACGACCCTTACAGCTTGGACGACAAGTCCAGTAGGGGGAATTTGCTTCCTCGGCTTTGGGAGACATCGCTAGTGCAACCCTACCTATCCCCAGTTGAGTTCAGGTCTGGGACCATCACGGTGGCAGACAGCCAACGATTTTACCATTCTTGGATCCCAGATGCGTTATCCCCTTGGGCGGCGCTAACTCTTGTTCATGGCTTCGGCGACCATGGCGGCCGCTTTGCTGACATGGGGACATCTCTAGCTAGTTTTGGTATCGCTGTTCAAGCCATCGATTTAATTGGACATGGACGAAGCCCTGGCCGACGTGGCTGCATCGATTCTTACGACCAGTTGCTGGACGATGTCAGCCTTAGCTTGCGGCATTCAATCGAAAATTTTCCGAAAGTTCCACAGTTCATGTTTGGCCAAAGTATGGGCGGAAACTTGGTGCTCAACTTAGCATTGCGTCGCCCACATGAAATCGAAACTGCAAACGGACTGATCGTTGGCTCGCCGATGTTGCGTGCTCAGGCAATGCCTAAGGAGCGAGTCATGGATGCAGGCCGTTGGCTTTCTACGAAGATACCCAACTGGCGTATCAAGGCGCCACTGGTCGCAGCGAAATTGAGCGCAGATCGTCGGGCTCAGGACGCCTACCTTCGTGACCGCTGGGTACATCGCACCATGTCGCTGCGGTTGGCCGCCAATCTAGTGGACAGTGGCCAATGGGCACTCGACAACGCAAGTTTACTGCAATTGCCAACATTGCTAATGCACGGCTCCGACGATACACTCACGAGTCCGAAAGCCTCCCAAACATTTGCGGAGGCATCCAATGGAAAAGCCACGTTTAAGCTATGGGCCGGATGCCGTCATGATCTACATGACGAACTGCAACGTGAACGGGTTTTCGACTACATGACTCGATGGATGAAGCAGCGATGCGTAACGACTTTTAAGATCGCTCGCCCATTAGTTGTAGAGGCGGCTTAAAGTAGGTCGCTCGTGCCGAGAGTGACTCCGCGAGTGTAGGCCCCTGGCCCGAGTTTTTCCACCATTCGACTCACCAACGACTATTCGATGAACGTGGATGTCTGAACATTTTCGCCACCGTTGGGGCTTACAAGAGCATCAAGGACCGCTTGAGGGACATTGATTGGGATCCGCAGCGATTCCCCATCTACCGTCATCGCCGTAAAGCTGCTCTTGTGCAGTCCTCCTACGTCGACCATTGGCTTGTTACCAACCCGAAAACTGCGCCCCAAATCAATATCGCCCGGTGCGCTCCATTGGGTGTTGTTCTTCGTTTCGACAAGCAGCAGCGTTGGTTTGTCAATGTTCTTTGGAGATAGCGGGCCGGCGGGTGGAAACAACGTACCAGCCCCAGTGATCAAAACGTAGTTCGTTTCGTTGTTGATCGATGCATCCGGTGAACTGGGACTTGAAAATTCAGAAGGCATTGCACGATGCAAGTTGGCGTTCGCGGGACTATCCCAAGGTTGCTTCAAGTCAAATCGTTTGTATAGATCTTCATACCCCATGAATGGAAGAATGAGTACCCGCCATGAGTACAATGGCTTACCTTGTGAATTGAAAACGACAGGTGTCGGATACGTGCCGTAACGATCCGAATAAGCATTGAGCGCTGAGGCAATCGCTTGCATATTATCCAAATCTTGCCGTTGAGCAGATCGCTCGATATTCTGCCGCATTTGAGGCCATAGAAAAACAACGACTGTCGCGATAACAAAAACTAAAAAGGCAACGATGGCTGCTCCAATCAACGCGGGCAGCCACCCCATTTTTTTTGCAGCCGATTTGATATTCTTTGCTTTGTCGGGGGCTTCGAATGCCGGAACCAACACGCCCTGCGCATTGAAATGCGGCATCGCGACCAGTTTCCCGCAATTGACACAGGGCCCAGTTTGCCCCGCAAATCTGTCGTGCACCTTCGTTCTGTTGTGGCAATGAGGGCAAACAAATTCAAAGGGCATGGAAGATCGGCCTAACGCTTGACGCCAATAAATTGATAGTAGGGGGTCTTGAGAAAGGGTAAATACGGAATGCGAGCTCTGTGTTCATTGAGCATGGACGTATCCAATCTGTTTTGCAAGTAGGGGATGTGATCCGCACTAGGAAACACGTTATCTGTAGCAAACCAAGTTGGCCAGAATGAACGCGTGGACCAGCCGTGTCTTTTCAATCCCTCTGCCGCAAACTTGCGCGAAACATAAAAATCTACCACTCCAAGCTTTCCACCAGGCTTGAGGATTCTTATGGCGTTGTCGATGGCCGCAAACCAATCGGGAATCATGGTTAGCGAATACGAAAACGTAACAACGTCGGCATTTCCCTCTGAGGGCGTCCAAGCCGTGGCATCTCCAGTAACCGCTTCAACGTTTTTCCAACCATGTCGATCGCATCGCTTTTTGACGATCCCTAGAAGCGATGTCGCTAAATCGACCACATAGATCTTTGGGATTTCAGATATGATCGGACCGATGAATTCCAAATTCGCTCCTGTCCCTCCGCCAAAATCCACCCAAACTTCCGGCTTCGATTGGCCAAGCGTCTGATAAACGTGTTCTCGTCCTTGAAGCAATCGTTTACGAAAGTCGTCATAACCCTCGGCTTGTCCGGAGTAAAAACTTTCCATTCGCTGCGCGTGATCCTTGCCGCGAACAGGTCGAAGAACCAAATGGTAAAGTATCTTTAAGTCATTTCGAATGGACATGGAGTAAGTCTTTGTAGGTTATCAAGTCCATCGAGCCACACAGTTGCCAAACGGTTTGCGAGACGACAAAATTGCAGACCTCAACGAAGGATGGCACGAGCAAAAGATGGACGCATACAAGCATTGAAATGATTTCTAAACCCACAGTCCGCCACCGGTTTTCGCACTCGAATGGTCGATGTCATTCGAGTACGAATAGGTCCGCGTGTGCCGCTTTGCAGGCCGTTAAGTGCCTGCTGATTGCTACGCTTAGAAGCCCCGAAATGGGTGAGCAGCTGTATCTTTTTTGTCTAACATTTCCTGAACCGAAGGAGTCCCTTTCATCGCATTGGAAATGGCATCGACGGTGGCTGCGTAGTTGAACTCGTAGATCTTTTTGTCATCGGCTGCGGCCGGGTGAATGAACACGCCGCAAACAACGACAAGATTCTCGGCTTGGTCTTTGGGAATTACGCCACTCGCAACACTGTCCGCCACGGCCTTCGCTACGGCAGCTTGGGCAGGTCCAAACATTTGG
Source organism: Pirellula sp. (assembly GCA_031361585.1). Lineage (GTDB taxonomy): Bacteria > Planctomycetota > Planctomycetia > Pirellulales > Pirellulaceae > JBKCUI01. Next base: position 18,881 of record JANLRK010000061.1, read on the forward strand.
ACAGCTTGCTTCATACCTTTGATCGTTACCTTGGTTATCATCACCGTGGAAGGCTTTACAGCAACGTTGGGTGCGAGCACTGCGAGCAGGTTGGAGTGACCACTGCTTTGGGTTGCAAGAGCATTTGCAAAGGCTATACCAACTGGGCCGTCCTTGCTTCCAATCATCAAATCGATGTGTGCAATTTCGTTTCCTTCGCCTACAAGTGATTCGCCGACAAACATGGACATGTGGGATTCCTAAACATAAAAGTTCGAGTTCGAGTTCGCGCACGATGCGTGATTGAACAGGAAAAGGTAGCAAACTGCTACATTCTTGCAACGCAGCATCCCAATCTGTTTTCAATTTCGGACCTGTTACTTCAAAACAATGTCACATGGTGGCCTAGCAATGCCTGCGAAAATCGCACAAATCTTACGACTGGGGGACTTGTACGGAATGAACTGTGACTAAATTAGGTTCCGGCACGTGGTTTGCTTTGCAGTACGATGGGGCCAGTTTCTTAGGTGGGAGGACAGTTGAAACGGCCTTGAAAAGCCGGCCCGAGAGGCCTGCGAGACGGGAAAACACCCCGAAGGCAAAATAATTAACCACCAATACGATTGGAATTTGTCGATTTGGAGTGTACCGTTAGCTAATATTAGTTAGACGCCATTGTCCGGCAGTTCCATTTTGAAGCGTATCCGGTCCCAAAGACTGGATGCAGGCGTACATTTACTCGCTACTTTTGCAAACCGAATTTTTGAATTTCATTGGGATTTGAGGGTATTGACATGAATCGGAAACTGACGAGTTTTTTTGTGATGGCGTTTGCTTTTACTTCGGCGTCTCCGATTCTTCGCGGCGATGATAACCCGGGAAAAGTCGTTAAACCCGTAACCGTGGAATCGAAAAAGCCAGTCAAGAAATCCAGCTCCAGGAAGGCTGAAGCCAAGACTGTCGAAATGTTTCAAGCGATGGACCAGAACCTATTAACAGTAGACTACATCGGCAAGGATGCAAAAGAAGCCAATTTGATATTCAAAAACAAGGGCGATGAACCGCTCAATGTAATTTTGCCGGCCACTTTCGGTGCCGTTCCAGTTCTTGCCCAAGGCATGGGTATGGGCATGGGTGGTATGGGTGGCGGCGGCATGGGCGGTATGGGCGGCGGTGCAGGCGGTGGCATGGGTGGCGGTGGTATGGGCGGCATGGGTGGCGGCCAGGGTATGGGTGGCGGCATGGGCGGCGGCGGTATGGGTGGTATGGGTGGCGGCGGCATGGGAGGCATGGGTGGCGGCGGCATGGGAGGCATGGGCGGTGGCGGCATGATGGGTGGAATGATGCGAATCGAAACGGACAATCCACGAAAAATGACCGTTGCAACTATTTGCTTGAATCACGGAAAAGCCGATCCAAATCCTCGAATGAAGTACAGGGTCGTTCGCTTGGCCGAAGTCAACGATTCGCCAGTGATCGAAGAGTTTTGCAAAGCCCTGGCTGCAGGCAGAGTTAATCAGAACACTGCACAGGCTGCCGCTTGGCACGTGGCGAACGGTTTGACGTGGGAAGAATTGATTCACAAACCTCGCGTTATCTCGGAATACACTGGCGTCGAAATGTTCTTCTCTGGATTTGAAGTTCAAGCTGCGATGCGATTGACTGCGGTTGCGACGCAGGAAGCGGAACGTCTTGCTAGCTACAACGCTGCTAATAAAGTGAGCACGCAAAGCAAAGTCGAAAATGAATCAATCGGCGATTCGCTCGCTAAATAGCGCATCTCATCGGCACTGCAATTTTTGGTTTCCACGAATTGCACGGCTCTCGAATACAAGACTCGAATACAAAGCCTCGGATCCCCCCCGAGGCTTTTTTCGTTTTACATGGCTGGGCTACGCGAAAGACCTATCTAAGTGTAAATTCATACTCCGGTCGCCAATCTGGCAACAACCTTACATGACGCCATCCAATTTCCTAAGTGTTCACAATGAAAACGGACGAGTTACGAGAAAAATATCTGTCCTTCTTCCAGTCCAAGGGCCATCATCGGCAAGCCAGCGATGTGTTGGTTCCAACATGGGACCCCTCTGTGCTCTTTACACCTGCTGGGATGAATCAGTTCAAGGACCATTTTCTAGGGAAGGTTAAATTGGATTTTACGCGTGCGACCACGTGCCAAAAGTGTTTACGGACCGGCGACATCGACAACGTAGGACGAACTGCCTACCACCATACGTTTTTTGAAATGCTCGGCAATTTCAGCTTCGGCGACTATTTCAAAAAGGATGCAATCGCATGGGCTTGGGAATTTCTTACGGACAAGAAGTGGCTGGCCATCGATCCCGCTCGACTAACCGTCACCGTCTACAAGGATGACGATGAAGCGTTCAAACTTTGGAACGAAAATATCGGGCTGCCCACAAGCCGAATTAGCCGGCTTGAGGAAGATGAAAACTTCTGGCCTGCGTCGGCCCCTAGTCAAGGTCCAGACGGTGTCTGTGGTCCATGTAGCGAAATCTATTTTACTTTGGACTCTGGTAAGACGGTCGAAATCTGGAACCTCGTGTTCACACAGTTCAATCGTGTCGGAGATCCGCCTGACAACCTTCGTCCACTGCCAAGCAAGAATATCGATACAGGCATGGGCATGGAACGTACCGCCAGCGTTCTGCAAAATGTTACGACCAACTTCCATATCGATATACTCATGCCGATCGTACAAGCTGCATCGGAAGTTTGCGGCGTTCCCTACCTATACGAAAGCGACAATGGACGTCGGCTCAGGAGGATCACGGACCATGTGCGAGCATGCACGTTTGCGATCCATGAAAACGTGTATCCCGGGCCAAAAAAAGCCCGCTATGTCATCAAACGGTTGTTGCGAAGAGCGGTCCTTGACGGCCACCAAATGGGGTTGCGCGAGCCGTTCCTTCACCAGCTGGTACCCACGGTGGCTCAAATGATGAAAGCCGTCTATCCAGAGCTCTCACAAACCACGGAACGCGTCTCTCAAGTCATGCGCCGCGAAGAATCCGATTTCTTTGCGACGATCGATTCTGGTCTAGATAGAATTGGACGCGTGTTCAATGACATGCAATCATCGGGACGCGTCATGGTCGATGGCCAAGAGGCTGCAAGCCTCTATCAAACGTACGGCGTTCCCCCCGAAATGTTCCAACAAATCGCAGCTGAAAAAAACTACACGTTCGACTGGGACGGTTACCGAACTGCCATGGGTGAACACGGAAAAATAAGTGGCGGCGGCGGAATGGAACTTTTCGAAACGGGACCGATCGAAACGCTCAAGGAAGCACTTCAGCATTGCGAGTTTTTAGGCTACGAAAAAACCATTGCTGACGCGATCGTTAAAGGGATTATTGTTGGCAAGCCAAAGGCAGACCATTTAGTTGGATCGGTAAAAACATCGCAAAGTAACGAAATGACCCGCATCGTTTTGGATCGAACACCGTTCTACGGCGAAAGCGGCGGTCAACTTGGTGATTCTGGCCAATTGATCGGGTCCAAAGGATGTTTTGACGTTACGGATACACAACGAAGCGGTGATTTGATTATTCACTACGGTTCCATGACTTCGGGTGAACTCAAAGAAGGAGATATGGTCACTGCCAAGGTGAATGAGATGCACCGCGACGCGATTCGACGCGCTCACTCAGCAACGCACATCCTCCATCATGCATTGCAAAAAACCGTTGGCGGACATGCCCAACAACAGGGGAGCAAGGTCGATGCCGATTGGTTGCGATTTGACTTCAGCAACCAAGAACCGCTTACCGAAGAGCAGCTCAAAACCGTCGAGAAGATCTCCAACGATCGCATCCAAGATGCCGATTCTATCGATTGGAAATTGGTTCCTCTAGCAACCGCTCGAGAAGCCGGAGCGATGATGCTCTTCGGCGAAAAATACCCCGATCCAGTTCGAATGGTTTGCATTGGCGATTTCTCAAAGGAACTTTGCGGTGGCACACATGCAAATCGAACCGACGAAATCGAATTGATCGAGATGTTGTCTGAAGAAAGCGTAGCCTCCGGAATTCGCCGAATTACTGCTTTGACCGGAAAACGAGCCATTGAACAACGCCAAAAAGTCGAACAGCTCGCGGGACAGACAGCATCCCTCCTCGGTTGCTCCGTCGCAAGCATAGGCGACAAGACGCTGGAATTGGTAACTGCCGTGCGCAAACTAAAGAAGATGGCGAGCGGCACCGGAAACGAACCCGTACCGGAACTCATTGTCAAAGGCAAGAATACCGCAACCAGTGAGAAGTATGCGATTACGAGAGGAGCGTTCAAGCAGTCGGCTCGAGCCCTAAACATATCGATAGAAGAAGTCCCACACCGTATCGAGGCTTTGCTCATGGAACAAGCTCAGTTGCACCAACAATTGAAGCAAATGTCAACGGGCGGCGGAATGTCTGTCGACGATCTGCTGAGTCAGGCCGAGACGGTTTCAGGGACCCAGTTAATTGTCGCCGAAACGCCCAATGCCAATGCCGGAATGATGCGCCAATGGATCGACCAATTGAGAAAACGATCGACCGAACCCATCGCAATTTTGCTGGCCAATTGTGTCGACGACAAAGTCACGCTGATTGCCGGAATAAGTCAAACGCTGGTGGAGCGTGGTTTTAGTGCAGGCAAATGGATTACGCCTGTAGCAGAAACAGTTGGCGGCGGCGGCGGCGGGAAACCAGATCTTGCACAAGCGGGCGGGAAACTTCCAGCGAAGTTGCCTGAAGCTTTGCAAGTTGCAAAAGATACTTGGCATTCCATGTTGGCTTAATGTCGCTGATGGGTAAACCATGAATTTGCAACTTGGATGCGTCCCCCTTGCTTACCGTCGGGTTATGATTGTCACTGTTGTATTCCTGCCCAACCATTAGCCTCAGGCGCTAGACGCCTCATGTGTTGGTAATGATGCTTGCGTGTCTCGCGACCGTGGCCAAATTAATTTCCTCTCCATTGCTTTGCCAAGAGCCTCTGAATGTCGAATCCAGCAAACGGTCAAATCGCTAACGTCCTCAATGAAACACGCCTCTTCCCTCCTAGCGATATGTTTTCGAAACAGGCACTCATCGGCTCGCTGACCGCCTATGAGAACCTTTACAAAGAATCGTTGAGCGACATCGAAGGATTTTGGTCGAAACAAGCCAAAGATCATTTGCATTGGTTTGAACCATTTCACACCACGCTCGAATGGAATAACCCGCTTGCCAAATGGTTCATTGGAGGAAAGACAAACGTCTCTTACAATTGCCTTGATGCTCACGTCCTTAGCGGAAATGGAGATCGCGTGGCCTTCCACTGGGAAGGCGAACCGGGTGATCGCCGCACGATTACCTACGCCGACATGTTGCGAGACGTATGTCGATTTGCAAACGGTTTGAAACAACTCGGTATTGAGAAAGGGGACCGAGTTAGCATCTACATGCCAATGGTGCCAGAGCTTGCCGTTGCCATGCTGGCGTGCGCACGCATCGGAGCGATCCACTCCGTGATCTTCGGCGGCTTTAGCGCTGAAGCCATTTCCGATCGAAACAACGACGCACAAGCCAAACTGCTGATCACGGCTGATGGCGGCTGGCGTCGAGGGAAAGCATTGTCGTTAAAGGAAACAGCCGACGAAGCCTTAGCCAAGAGCCCAACCGTAGAAAAGTGCATCGTGCTCAAACGCGTTGGCAACGCAACCAACATGCACATAGACCGAGATGTTTGGTGGCATGATCTTGTCTCGAATGTTTCCGATAGTTGCCCCGCCGAACCGATGGACAGCGAGGACTCATTGTTCATTTTGTACACTAGCGGTTCGACTGGAAAACCCAAGGGAATTCGCCACACTACTGCGGGCTACAATTTGTACGTCAAGCGGACTTTTCAATGGGTCTTTGACCACCGCCAAGAAGATATTTTTTGGTGCACCGCCGACTGCGGATGGATCACCGGCCATAGTTACATTGTGTATGGACCCATGTCGGCGGGTGCAACGCAAGTGATGTACGAAGGAGCTCCCAATTGGCCAAAGGAAGATCGCTTCTGGGAAATCATCGATCGTTACAAGGTCTCCATTCTCTATACCGCACCGACTGCCATCCGCACATTCATTAAGTGGGGTGATCATCACGTTGACAAGCACGACCTCAGTTCATTGCGACTACTTGGAAGCGTTGGCGAAGGCATAAACCCGGAAGCGTGGATTTGGTATTACGAGAAGATCGGTGGCGGCCGTTGCCCGATTGTCGACACTTGGTGGCAAACAGAAACAGGTGGCATAATGATGTCGCCGCTACCAGGCGCGATCGCATGCAAACCCGGCTCGTGCACGCGGCCAATGCCTGGCATTGTGCCGCGACTACTGGGTAACTCCTTGAATGATGTTGATGCTAACCATGGTGGTATGTTGTGCATCGAGAAACCGTGGCCTGGAATGTTGCGAGGGATTTGGGGTGATGATGCTCGCTATCAACAGCAATACTGGTCGCTTGTCCCAGGCATGTACTTGACGGGCGACAATGCCAGGCAAGATGACGATGGATACTATTGGATTATGGGTCGCATCGACGATGTGATCAATGTCTCGGGACATAGACTCAGTACGATTGAGGTGGAGAGCGCACTCGTTAGTCATCCAGCAGTCGCAGAAGCGGCCGCCGTTGGGCGACCAGATGAAATCAAGGGTCAAGCCATCACCGTGTTCGTAACGCTTAAGAATCATGAGCCGACCGACGCGATGAGAGAAGCACTCAAAAAGCACGTGAGAAAAGAGATCGGCGCGCTCGCAGTTCCTGATGAAGTGCGTTTTACATCGTCACTTCCCAAGACTCGTAGCGGCAAGATCATGCGCCGGCTACTTCGAGACATCGCCGCTGGCAAGGAAGGCACCGGCGACACCTCAACCCTGGAAGATTATTCTGTATTGGTTCGCTTACGCAACGACGACGAGTCCTGACTACAATCCCATTTCCTTCATCAAATGCTTGGCATCGTAGACAATTCCCGTTAACCAAAGTACATAGCGAATGTCGACACCAATCGAACGGCTGTAACTCTCATTCCAAGCAAAGTCGTTGATCGTCGCTTCAAATGTTCTGTCGAAATTGACGCCTACTAGCTCACCCTTGGAATTGAATACGGGGCTGCCCGAGTTGCCGCCGGTAGTGTCTGTATTGTACAAAATAGCCACAGGAACTTGTCCCAGTTTCGGATGAACGAATGGACCGAAATCCTTCGAGCTATAGCGGTCCATTACGGCTTTTGGCGTAATGTAGGGTTCGACGCCGGTGGTCTTGTCGATCACCCCTTGAAGCGTCGAAATCGGGGTCTTCTGAATTGCGTCTGCAGGGGAATAACCTCGCACCCGACCGAAGGTAATTCTAAGTGTAGCGTTGGCGTCCGGCACAAACTGCGTTGGTTCGAACGCCTGTTTGGCCTCCATTAAAGTCCCATACAATCGCCCCAATCTCCCCTCTCGCTCTTTGTCCAAATCGCGTAACTCTTTATACGCCGGATAGAGTTGAATCATCCATTTCAAGATGGGATCGGCGGTTCGTTCCAACTCCTCCGTCGTCTTCGTTAAACACTCTTCTACGAATGCAACGTCGCCGAGTCTCGTGGAACCAACTAACGCTTCGGATCGCGTTGTAAACAAGCGGCTATCGTCCAACACGCTCGTCAATGCCGAAATATCGCGAGCACTATTGATCTTGTTTAATCGTTCAAGCATTCCGCTCAGCAATTTGGTATCGGTTGGTGCATGCCAATCGGCGAGATCCAACTTTAGTTGCTGTACGGTAAGGTCCCAATTGCGATTCATATACGGACTTTCGCGTTCCACGTCCTCCTTCGAGCGTTCCACCACTGAATCTACAATCGTGAAGGCAAACGACATTGCTCGGCATGCCGTTCTCAATTCACGCAAATGAATTTCGAGCGGTCCATTCGAAGTCATTTCTTCGTAGACCGTCGCGATTTCCTTGAGCAGCAATCCGTATTTCTCGCGTCGACTTGCATTTGATTCGATAAAGGCCGCGAGGTCCGATTCCGTTTTTTCACGAGCCGCAACGATGTTTGCTCTCCGTAAGCCCAATAGTTGCCCGCGAGATCTCTTTTCTACATTGGCGAGGGACTTCGTTCGCGAAGAATGCTTGATTGCGACCGACCGATCCGTTGCACCTGCTTTCTCCATTTCATCGATCTGCCAAGCAAAGAGTTCCACGATGGCGGGCAGCCTGACATCTTGTTCGTATTTCAAAAAACTGGCGGTCTTTTGTCTGACAGTACGCCCAGGGTAACCGAGCAAAAAAACGAAGTCTTCTTCGTTCGCTCCTTGAGGTGCCACCTTGATCACTCGTTTGGGATGATATGGGACATTGCTCTTGGAGTAGTCGGCCGATAAACCGTCCGGTGCGGTGTATGCTCGCATGAACGAAAAGTCCCCAGTATGCCGAGGCCATTCCCAATTGTCTGCTTCGCCCCCAAAGGCCCCTATTGATACCGGTGGAGCGAATACCAAACGAATATCCTTGAGGTAGGTATACAAGAACAAAACGTATGTCTTGCCCGCGAACATTTCGGCAACTTCGACTCGCAGACCTTTGTTCTCTTTTTCGCTGGCTAACTCAATTTCCTTTCGGCGTTTGTCGATGGCCTTTGTTCGCTCGAGAAAGGTCATCTTGTCCGTGACTACCGATAGGACTTGTTCGGATACATCTTGGTATCCCTCGGTGATTCGCACTGTGTAGTTGGGCGCAGGAATTTCGTCTCGTAACGATTTTGCAATAAAGCCATTCGTCAGGACGTCGTTGGCTGACGTGCTTGCCTTTTGGATTGCATCGAACGCGCAATGGTGATTGGTGATGATCAGTCCATTGCTCGAAACGAATGAGCCCGTGCAACCATTTACACGACAGATACCGTCGACCAAGCAAACTTGGCCGGGATTGAACAACTCCGTAGGCGTCAGTTGCATTCCTTTGGTCGATAAATGGAGTCGCTCCAATTCACTAATTGGAAACATCCCCTCATCGCTCCACGATGGACCAGCGATCAGTGAACACACGAGAAAAGCCACGAGCACAATCGAGCGACGAAACATAAAGGACCTGTTGGTTGCATAAGATAGGGAGCAAGCAATGCGACCCACGTAGTATAACTGCCGAATTCACAATTGGATGGCTACCTCTTCATATGATTCCCCGGCGGCATGTCGTGCATCCTCTCGATTCATCTCAATCGCTTCGCCAAGTGCTTCACGCAAGTTCGATAGCAATTCGTCCCACATGGAGTTACGTTTCGAGCCAGAGCGGTATGGTCTAGCTCCCGAAGCGAGTATGCTAACTGAAGCAGTTCGGCAGAGATTTTTCAAAACAAAAGCTGGGCGGTCGTACCGTATTCTGTTCTTGATCGTGGATGTAGAGGTTCGTGTTTTACGAGTTCGTGGCCCTGGTCAAGAGCTGATGCAATTGGAAGAACTTGGATGAGACGTAGCAATATCAGACGGACGATGCGGATCTGGCCTCAAGCAACTTTTGAACGTACGCAGATTCGCTCGAAGTTAGATCTGGGTTGGGCACTGGCTTTCGGTAATCGATTCGAGCATCATAGCCACCTCGTTCATAAACCGATGCGACAACACTGCCTAGATCCAGTTGAGCGTCCGGGTCGCCATCATCAAGAGGGATAGGAATTCGTGGCAATCGAGCATCCAAAAAAATTGTCCACACATCCAAGCGTGGCCTTGCGTCGATACGACTGAGTGATACATAGTAGGGCGCAATAGGTACGGGCGGATCGAGTGGTGTTCGTTCTCCGGCTCGCAATAAATCTATTTCGATAAAGTGTGTTTCGGTCCGAAGCAATCGCCGCCTCTTACGAAGGTATTCGGCACGCGCTTCATGCTTTCGATTCTTGTTGACGGGCGAAAGGATTTCAATTGCGGTGACCAACCGGTCCGTTCCGGACAATCGAATCTCTACACTCATGATCTCCAGTTCGAATTCCAGTTCGGTTCGACTCGTCGCTTGAGGTTCATCCACAACAGCCGTAGTTTGACGGCCCAGTTGTGGTCCTGATGAGAAAACGGCCACATCAGGACGGATGCCAAAGGGTGTGGACTTCGATACCTCAACAACTTCGTACGTAACATACGGAGCAAGTGCAGCATAATACTTCGGTCGAATCGAGCTGTTGAGCGAAGCACGTATCTCGCCCGAAAGGTCAGAATGAAAGTCCGTCCAGATGGATCGTTCTTCGATAAAGGGGTCCATCCCAGGGAAGGGTGATGCCATATTGTGGATACCTCACAGTTTGCGAAAGCCGGACGAAAGGTGTTGCAGGATGACCTTATTATAGTGCGAACTCAGGAACGGTGACCTAGCCAGCTAAGACGGGCGACCACTCAACTGCGCCGATCTCTCTTTTGGAACAAAAAGGAATATAATCACGTTTTTCACGAACCGCAAGAAGCCCTGCTCACTTACCAATCGCAGGATAACTTACAGATTATCTGAAAACCGAAAACCAAGACTGACCCCGGCAAAGGCCACCAAGACTGACCCCGGCAAAGCCCACGTTCACAAGCAATGCGATCCACGTAGTATTTCCCCTTCCGTGTGTTCCGAGTATTCCGTGGTTCAATGAAGGAATTTGATGCGTTTCAAGTTAGATTAGCAACCTGACCAAGTGTTGCTCCGCAGCCGACGGATCGCCAGGTTCGATTTGCGACAGGTTACGGGTGACATCGGACATGGTAGTTGCTCAAAGGGAGAAGCCGGATTGCTATAATGGCAGCTGGCCTGTAACGTAGTTCAGCAAACAAGTTCGATATAAGTTCTAAAGGGAAAAAAGATATGCGAGCGTTCGTTTTGATCATCGTCCTATTGTTTGGCTCCCCGGCAGTCGGTCAGCAACTTAAGGAGATTACCAATAGCATCGGGATGCGACTGGTATTGATACATGCTGGCTCGTTTACTATGGGTTCGCCTGTGAATGAATTGGAGGTGCGTCCAGACGAAACGCCTCACGAGGTGAAGATTAGCAAATCCTATTACCTGGGCATTTATGAGGTGACGCAGGAACAGTATGATAAAGTGATGGGACATAATCCGAGCGCATTCCAGGGAGCGAAGAACCCTGTAGAGACCGTGAGTTGGAATGAAGCTGTTTCGTTTTGTAAAAGGCTATCGAGCGGTCCAGATGAGAAATTGGCTGGACGGGTGTACCGATTGCCGACAGAAGCGGAATGGGAGTATGCGTGCCGCGCTAAAAACACCACCTCATATTGTTTTGGAGACAAGGCGGAATCGCTTGAGGAGTATGCGTGGTTTGGTGAAGGGCGTGGCGGCAGCGAACATCCAGTGGGTGAAAAGAAGGCGAACAGCTGGGGTTTGTATGACATGCACGGGAATGTATGGGAGTGGTGCCAGGATTGGTATGGAAACTATCCGGCTGGAGACGCGACCGATCCAAATGGTCCGAGTGAGGGCACTTCACGCGTTTATCGTGGCGGCAGTTGGAACGGCCTAGCGGCGCATTGCCGGTCGGCTCACCGCAGTTCGAATGACCCGTTGCGCCGTTCATACAGCCTCGGCTTCCGCGTAGCGCTAAGTCTGAATGTCAAGTAGACGGAGCTTAGGCAACGAACTCTTCTTCACCGTTTGAACCAGGTCGTTGAAGCTGCCCCGATTCCTCAAGCGTACGCAAGATGTCGACGATCTTTTGTTGAACGCCTTCGACATCGCTGACCTTGACACGACCAAGGAAACCGATCTCTTCTTTGAGGATTTCGGCAGCTCGGGTCGACATATTCTTCATAACCTTTTCTTGCAGTTGCGTACTCGCACCTTTGAGAGCCATTGCCCATTGGCTCGTTTCGACATTCTTGAGAATCGTCTGAATGTCTTTGTCCGCCAGTTTTTGAATATCTTCGAATACAAACATGAGTCGGCGAATCTCCTCGACCAATTCTGGATTGTCCTTGGAGAGCGATTCCAACACCACTCGTTCGGTTGCCCGATCCGTCACATTCAATATTTCTGCGACAGCTGGCACACCACCTGCTTTGCGGAACGACTGGCTCATGATCAATGACATACGTACCTCGAGGGCACATTCAATTTCCCTGATCGCTTCGGGATTGGTTTGTTGCATTCCAGCAATGCGCTTAATCACGGACAGTTGTTTTTGTTGGGGCAAACCGTTTAGGATTCCGGCGCCGGTCGCGGCGGGCACATGGCAAATGACCACGGCGATGGTTTGAGGGTGCTCGTCCATGATGAACGATAGAATATTTTGGGGGTCGGCTTTTTGCAAAAAACCAAATGGGAGTGACTCCAGTGTTTGCTGGAGAATGGAAAGCATATCTGCAGCGTCTTTGCCAAGCGCTTTTTTAACCAGCGATTTTGCTCGGTCAAGACCACCGCTAGAATGCCCAAGAGAACTTGGCTCGCCGCCAAAAAACTCCGTAATGATTTCTTCTTGGACTTGACCCGAAATGTTGTCCAATTGAGCAATCGCCAACGAAACGAGCTCAACCTGTTTTGGTGGCAGCTTACCCAACAAAACGGCAGCGTCGTCCTCATTAAGGGCCATAAGGAGCACAGCCGCCTTGACAATTCCGTTATGTTTTTCGCCCACAAAGACTCTGCATTTCGTTGAAACCCGTTACGGTTGTACTCGGACCGAATTCTATCTTGTGTATGGCACTAAGACGCGTTCGATGATCCTCGACCAACTGCCTATCGCCTGTGTAACAAATCGCTGGGGCTCCATGCGTGAGCTACGATCATTCTATCCAGGGCAATCGGCAGTACCCCCACTGGCCATGGTTTTCATCGATCCCAATTTCCAACATCGTCAATCGATTGCCAATTTCTGGAAAAAGCTTGTCCCGAAGTTGAGTCGCGATCCACCAAGCAATTTCCTCCGCGGTCGTGTTGACAATTGGCAATAGCATGCAATCCTCGCGAGGAAATACCCATCTCTTGGTGCGAAATCGTACCGTTACCTCTTCATCTTGTTCTTCCACATGAATCATTGCGTGCCGAGTCGGCAAAAGCATATGATGGTCTAGTTGCTTTACCAACCCAGCCAGAGAATCGCGAAAGGCGATAAAGTCGATCACATAACGGTTTTCGTCAAGCTGCCCCTCGACTTCTGCTCGTAACCCGTAGTTGTGCCCATGCACACACTCGCAAATGTCACCTGCAAAGGTTATGAAGTGGGCGGAAGAAAAAACCAATTGTTCTTTTTGGAGAAGCACGCGAAACATGGGCGCATTCGACATAGTCATGTGTTTTTCAATATTTAAGTTCAATTGAGTAGCAAAACCCGATTTGCTTGTGATCGCTCAACACTCTAATTTTAGCGTAGCGACAAGAGATTGCTGAAAAATAGAAAAAAGTCGTGTATCCTAGGACTTTTGTACTGCATTCACTTCGCCCCAATCCCAACATGTCTGAAGAGTTCGAAGACGGCACTGAGTCGAAGCTGGATCAAGCATTGCTTGACTTCATGCGTCGTTCCGATGCGGGACAAATTGAGGATCGAGAGGTTTTTCTGAAGGAATACCCAGAGATAGCGACACAATTGCGTACGCTACTCGATGCGGCCGACTGGATCGAGAACATGGCAGGGCCAACGCTGGGGGAGTTGGCCAATTCCACCGTAGTTGCTGAACCCACCGAAGACCAAAAAATGGGTGCGAGCGGCGACGCGAAACTTGATCCCAATGCTCTCACGATGCCAATCACGCCAAGCACAAAGCCGATTTCCACTCCAAAGGAGCCATTCTCCCCCTACGATTCAACCCTACCACCGACGAAAATCCAGTCGGAGTTCAACTTAACTAGTCTTGGAAACACGAGTAACTCGCAATCCATTCTGCCGTATCGGTTCGGCGATTATATTCTTGAGCAAGTTCTTGGTCGTGGCGGAATGGGGGTTGTCTACCTAGCTTTTCAAGTGCAACTAGAGCGCCGCGTCGCCATCAAAATGATCCGCTCGGGCTGTTTGGCCAGCGACGATGAAGTCAATCGATTCCACACCGAAGCTCGGAGTGCAGCAAGTCTCGCGCATCCCAATATTGTAACGGTATATCAATGTGGTGAATGCGATGGCCATCATTATTTTTCCATGGACTACATTCCAGGAACCGATCTAGCGAAAAGAATATCAACTGGGCCCATGAGCCCCAAAGATGCAGTACGATACGTGCGAGATGTCGCGAGGGCGATCGACTACGCTCATCAACAAGGGGTCGTTCATCGCGATCTCAAACCAGCTAACGTCCTGATCGATGAATCCGATACGGTGGTGGTAACCGACTTCGGATTGGCCAAGCAGATTGGCTCAGACAAGGGCCTAACGGCTACGGGAGCAACCTTGGGGACACCTAGCTACATGTCTCCGGAACAAGCGGCCGGAAAGAGCGAGGATCAAGGAACGTCCACCGATGTCTACGCAATCGGAGCAATTCTCTACGCTTTGCTGACCGGCAAACCACCGTTCCATGGCGAATCCGTTTTACAAACAATTATGCAGGTGATCCATCGGCCTGCACCGACCGTTCGGCAAAGCCACCCCAACGTGCATTCTGATCTGGACACCATCGTAACAAAGTGCCTCGAAAAATCGCCCTTGCGACGTTATGCGTCAGCCGGTGAGCTCGCTGATGATCTCGATCGTTTCTACCAAGGCATCCCGATTACTGCGCTCCCTCCCTCGCTTATCCGGCGCGCTAAGCACTGGTTGGCAAATGTCCCGTTGGTTGCCGCGATCACAGGAACGAGGAATATCGAACCAACGAAATCGCAGCGCGTCGCACAAAACATTCTCATCGTACTAGCATTCATGTTGGCCATGGTATGGCTGACTGGCGGCCGAATTAGCGAGTATTTTCGAAATGCAAACATGCCTCGGAATATCTCGATTGCATCCGGCGCTCCAGGCGGAATGTACTTTGAATTGGCCGGCAAGATGGCCAATCGATTGCACTCAGGCAGTGGTCGTGAGCCGCGCGTCATCGCAACGAATGGGTCTTTGGATAACTTAAGGCAGCTCGTCGAAAAAAAAGCGGAATTGGCATTGATGCAAGAGTCATCTGTACGTTCCGATCAAGTAGCTGTTGTCGCACCTCTTTTTTACGAAGCCGTCCATATACTGGTTCCCAAAGATTCAAACATCGAGAAATTGGTCGAGCTCGAAGGAAAACGAATCATGATGGGTACGAGGGATTCAGGTACCTACCAAACAGCCACCAGGTTGCTAAAACACTTTGGAGTAACGCCTGAGAACATCCAATTGGAAGAAAGCGATTGGACCCACACCGAACGACTCCCTTACGCAGATGTTGTCATCGCTGTGACTAAAGTAGGCCAACAGGGCATCGTCGAAATGCTGAAGGATGGGCGTTTCAGACTATTGTCCATCGACAATGCTGCCAGACTCGCCCTCGATGAGCCGATGTTCCACTTTTATGAAATCGCAGAAAGTGTGTATGGTTCCGAAAGCAAGAATCGTGTCTATACGCTTAGAACAACTGCTTTGCTCGTTGTTCGACGGGACGCGCCCGCCAGATTGGTTGAGGAATGCCTTCATGCTATCTACGACGGCGCGCCTGTAGCAGAGGGTCTCATCGGCCTAGATCTTGCCGCAAATTGGCAAGGACTAGCCTACCACGAAGCGGCCAGAAGATTCTTTGCTGCCAAGTTGGGAACACCGTAACCATGTCAAGACCCAAGCCAATTCAAGAGCGCTGGTATAGTGCCCAAGGCCAAAAGCGATTGCACACTAGTGCACTAGAACAAACAAGTGGACCTCGACGCCTAGCCTCGCTTGTGATTCTACTCGTAATGGTCCTTATTCTGATCCAACAGACTTCCGACGTTCGGAAAGTCAATAGTGTAGCGACCGCAATTGGGCTGTTGCCAAACGCAAACAAATTGTCCACCTCTCAGACGGACGACGTTCTTGTTGGAGATCCCGCATTTCAAGGCGAAAATGATGATACACGCGGCATGGATGTGTCCCTGCTTGAACAAGTCGCCATGCAAGCCGCTACGCCAATCGTCTTTTCTTACCAACAGGTTTGGAAAGCGTTGCTCAAGAAAGCTTCGCCCCCAGTGGTCCATGCTCTGTCCCATTTGTTATACCGCAAACAAGCAAAGGAGCCAGTTGAGAATTCCAGTACCATTCAATGGACTCCCATTCAAGAGTGGTACGCCGACAGCAAATTGCAACTTGAAAAATGGACGGAAATCGAAACGCAGGAAGCCATCTCGAAAGCTCCAAGTCCCGCATCCGAAACGCCGATTCCGATATTTATCGACTGGTTTGAAAACCAAAGAAGTTGGTTTCTGGAGTCCTCAATGGTCGCGGAGAGGCTACCGCAGGACGATTTTTCGAGAGGACTATCGCTTGCTCTCGACGAAAAAATACTTGATCAAGTTGCCGACAATTCACCTTGGTTGTCAACGGATAGACTCCCCTTCGTGCGAAGTTGGCAGCGAATTGCTATTCTTCGCGAGTTGCTCGCGACCAAAGTCGCTTTTCCTGCTCACTTTCAAAAAGTCGAGGTCATGCAACTTTTGTCTAACGGTCAAACCCACCGTGGCAAACCAATTCGCTTTGACGGAACCGTCTATCGTATCAATCGTAGCGCGTCGATCTCAGAGGCAGGCTTTGACAAGACCGAATACCAAGTCATTTGGCTGAAGCCCGATGAGACAAGCAACCAGCCTGTTTGCGTCTATGTTCCGAACGAAAATGTCGACGAAGGCGTCAAGCTCGAAAAAGATTCCCATGTGACCATGACTGGAATTTTCTTCAAACGCATCGCATATGCGTCACAACGAGGGGCGGACATCGCGCCTCTATTACTCGCCGCATACGTAACACCCTTTGAGGCGACAACCACCTCCGCTTCCGCCGACCCGTTCCGCATATTGAAACCGACCCGATTCGAGGCCAAGCTATGGCAACCGCCAGTCGATACAAAGTCCCCCCTTGCAATTCTGAAGGACAGGATGATGCTTGCGTTGGAGTCTATGGATGATGCGAATATTGAATCAGGATTTCATGGGCGAGTTGTTTCCGAAACAATGAAGCCCATCCTGGAGTTGGAGCGACTCGTTCCAGAGCTAGACCTACTATTACAACGGAAGTTGGAATGGCCGATTTCGGAGTTTGCAACCCTTGCCCGTATGGCTGGAACCGTCACAAAAATTGAGCGAATGACGATCGATCCTCAATACTCGGCTTTGCTAGATCGATCACACATCTATCGCTGTCAGTTCCAACATGCCGGTTCAGTGATTCCACTTCTCTGCGCGTCCGTCCCATCAGATTGGTTGCAGGCCGACGGGAATGCATTCGACGCAATTTGCCAACCATGCTTTGTCGATGGACTAAGCATAGCAAGGGGCGATGGCACCAAGCTCGCATGGACCCTACGTCCAAACTGGAAGTTAGCCGAGGGGCCTTCGACGTTCGACACATCCTCGATAACACCGAAGATCTCGGAGGGCATGCAGTTCCTGTTGGTCAACGGCTGGGACTTGGCATGGATGGACCGAATTCGCGAACTGCAAATCGACCCCATCAAACCGCTTTCACCAAGAGAAATGGAGCCGCTTTTCTCACTGATGCGCCTTGCAAAACAGACTCCGTTTGCGGGCTCCGGGACACCGACCTCTTCCAAGTCTAGTGACCAATCCATTGTCAAATTACTAGATACTCTTACTCGTTCCAATACAAAAGCCAAGCATGTTATGGAACGGGTGTCAATGAAAGTGCGAATTGTACGAGTCTCGTGCGTGCCGATCGAAGACCCTACGCAGGCTGCAATCTTAGGAATCGATCTTTACTATCAATTGGATGGAATGGCGGACATTGGGAATCGCACCTATGAAAAAAAAGAGGGCAACGATCCCATCATCTACCACAAAGAGTATCCGGTCACTTGCGTTTCGATTGATATACCCGCTTGGTTGATGTCGGATCAGCAAAGTGATTCCACGTCAAACATCCAACAAGTTTGGTATCCGCGAACGAAGGCAACCGCAGCCGGTTGGTTCTATCGATTTTGGAACTACAAAACACAAGAGACGACGCAATCGCTTCATACAAACCAGCAGCAAATCGGCCCACTGATTGTGTTGGATGAACTTGAGCTCGGCTTTGCATCGACTGATGAGAACGCTTCACCGAACATCGCCTCAAGAATGTCCAACGCGATCACGGTCATTATTGGCGTGTTGGGAACGATCGGCATTTGGTGGTTTGTGCGACGATCTCCGTCCTGCCTGCCCGGGCGGAAGCCGCGTCTCTCCCATTCATCGCATTCCAAATTGAACCGCGATCATAAGCCCCAAAAGTTCCAACATAAAAACTGAATCTAAACATTGGCTTCATCCCCTTCCTGCCCGGGCGGAAGCCGCGTCTCTCCTCTGAGTACCCTTCTAATTTTTCCATTGCCGTTCGTTGGATTTCACCCACGCACGAATTTCCTCGGAATCCATGCCACCAACTCGGTCGTCAATGACCTTGCCATTTAGGAATAGAAACGAGTGCGGAATGCTTCGGACACCGTAGTGCCCCGCGAGCTTTGGATTCGCATCTACGTCCAGAATAACGACTTTGACCTCGGCCTCGCCGGCACTTTCGTATTCCGCTAGAGCTCTGTCGGTTGCAACACAGGGTGGGCACCATGTCGCACCGAACTTAACCAGTACTGGACGAGTTTCCTTCGCAACAACCGACTGAAAATAATCGTCGGTCGACGGCTCGATTTTGCGTTTGTTGCTCGGCTGCAAGTACAGCAAACAAACACCTATAAGTATCGCGCCGACAATCCAATTGCTGTAACGATTGATGTTGTGGAAGATGTTTTTCATAATAAAGTTTAGAACCGACCTATCGTACCTGTAAGTTGTCTCTTTGCGTTCGTTGGCGTTATAACGCGTTCAAAAACGCAATCAAATCTTCGACTTGTGGTTCCGTTACGCTCTCTTCGAGACGGTGTTTCTTGTCGATCAATACGCCTCGAATACCGTTTGCTCGACCATCGTGAAACAATTCGGGACCACGTTGCGAAACGCCAAGCAAGCTCGGTGGATTGAAAAGCTTTTGTCGGTTCTCATCTACCATACCCACATCGTAAACATCGTGCGAAGTATAGGACGAACCCGCATGACAATCCGTACATCCACACCCCTCAAATAACCTTCGCCCTCGTTGAACTGACTCTCCCAATTCTACGCCCCGAGCCAAAGAAAGTGAAACGGCTGGTGAGAGTGACTCCATGTAAGCTGCTATTTGATCCACCTCGTCCGCATCAAGCTTGCGATAACTGTGCATCGTCTTTCGTATGGACGATATAACCTGCCCCTGCAATTGCTCCTCGTGACCCAACCATGTGTAAGGTGCCGTACCTTTTACACCAAGCAAACTCGGTACGCGTTTTGGTGCTCCGTAACTGCGATCGCCGAAATTATCCGAAAGCTGCCCGTTGGTGTGACCATCGACATGGCACGACGCGCACGTCAACCACCGATCGTGCGACAATGTCGCGCTGTGAAATAATTGCTCGCCCAACTCGGGTTCCGTCAGTGTTCGCATGGAGCCTTGTGAGATGACACTCAAAACGCTTGCTCCCTCGACATCCACAACACTGATCGTATCGTCAAACTGATTTGCAACGTATACCAGTTCGGCATCGCTCGACCACACGACCGCCGATGGGTATCGACCTACCGGAACGTATTTGTACGTGTAAGCGTCTGTACGACCGATCGCCAGCATGTCTGTTCCGCCGACTGACACAGCAACTCTGCCTGTCGCTTCGTGGACGGACAAATCGGTTGGCTCAGCCGATCCATTCCCTGGCACACCTACTGGGTTGACGCGTCCTCCGACATAGATACGCTCCCCTCGCTCTCGCATTAGCAGTTCGACGTCGATCAAACGAACATCGTTGGCCATCAAAACACCCCAATGAATTTCGTTTTGATCTGTCCTCGAGAATTCATTTAACATGGCATGCAGCGTTACCAAATCCTTGCCATGGAGTACAAGCCCGCGAATGGAAGTTCCGAAAAAATCGTGATTGATCGTTACCTTGCCATCGTTCGTGTTCAAAATCAGCAACTCTCGGCCAAAGCTATCAGCTACCGCCATTCCTCGCTTATTGCCTAAGGAAACCATTTTTCTTGGTGCAATTGGGACATCCCAAACATGATCCGGCTTGATGGTTTCGGCTACTTTTGTTGCGGGATGATCCTCCCGGTTCCAACGCTTCAGTTCCTCTGCCAAGTTGATGGACTCGACCCGCCTTGACCAAAGGCACGCAACGAAAAGGCATTGCGATTCAGAATCCCATTGAAGATTCACCGGTGAATGAGAATTGAGGATGACAGCGACGCTCTCCAGTTTATTCCCTGACCAACGAACAATGTGTGTTTTATTCGACTTCGTCGAACAAGCAGCTATCCAATGACCACCTAGGCTCGCCAGCGCATCTAGTGATTCATCCAACTTCACGCATGCAGTTTTTTGATTCGTTTGGGTATTGTAAACTTCCAGTTCACCAGTCCCCGAACATGCGACAAGCAGATGTTGATTGCTTGCATCTAACAGCAAATCAACGGGCTGCCGATACTTCGCGCCAATTTCATCAGTAAACCCCAAAACTGCGCCAGAAAAAGTAAGGAACCAGCAGGTCAAAGTTGCGACTTGAGAAGCAAGCAATCCATTTGATTTGTTTTTCAAGATTTGATCCTTTGATTAGAGCTTTCCAGCCGCCTTGTGGAATTGTTCAAACATATTTCGCAGTGATTCCGGGGGACGAACACGAACGCCTTCTTCAAGATATCCATTCAAACTATCATCTCGCTCGTTTACTTTCTGTTCTTTGCTCTTGAACTGACGCTGGCCAAGCGATTTTAGAATTTCGTCAACCTCCCGCTTTTTGTTTGGGTCTGTCTTAGCCAATTCCTTGGCGTCAGACCAACGGCTAAGAAATTTCTTCAGATCTTCTTCCGACCATTTTAGCCGCTTGAGCAACTCCGGATCGGGTTGGTCTTTCTGCTGTTTCAAATAGTCTAAAGCCAGGTCAGTAACGTTGTCCGCATATTCCTTATTTGCAGGGTTCGTCCGATTCTCGGTCTGGTCGACCCCACCCTTGGAGGAACTGCCTTTGCCACTTGTGCTGTCTTTATTTATGCCACTTGACGAGCTTCCCGAGGGGTCGCCGGCTTGCTTATCGCCGGCTTGCTTATCGCCGCCCTGCTTATCTCCGCCCTGCTTGTCACCGCCTTGCTTGTCTCCGGCTTGTTTGTCTCCGGCTTGTTTGTCACCGCCTTGCTTATCACCGCCTTGCTTATCG